>SLOE01000150.1 GCA_007132715.1 Bacteroidales bacterium | reverse complement strand
AGTCCCCTGGCAATGGTCAGCATGGCCAGGGTGGCAACAAAGGGCGGCACCCTGAAACGGGTAATGGCCATACCGTTGAACCATCCAAGGAAGGAACCTGCCAGCACCCCGCCTGCTATCGCCCCGAACAATGTAAAGCCCACGTAAATATTGGCATCGGTAAACTCGGCGCCGAATTTCAGCATGCCGGCAGTTATCGCGCCGCACAGCGCAAGTACCGAACCAACCGAAAGATCGATGCCGGCGGTCAGGATAACGAGCGTCATGCCGACTGAAACCACCAGGTTGACCGAAATCTGCCTCATTATGTTCCAGCTGTTCTCAGTTGTAAGGAACCGGTCTGTCAGCAGTGTGAGGATGATGCACATAAGCAGCAGGGCTATAACGGACTGGAACTTCAGAAGTTTTGCCATCAGGGTTTTAGTGTCCATGATTTTCGTGTCGTTTTAACGGGGTTCACTATTGTTGTATACTATTTCGCCTTTTTCAAAAGTGCTGTTCATATCTACCCTGAAACTATTAAAGATTTGCCGTAGCCGCCTTCATTATGACCTCTTCGGTTGCCTCCTGCCTGGAAAGCGTTGCCGTTAGCCGCGAGGAGGAAAACACCAGTATCCTGTCGCACAGCGAAAGTAATTCGGGCAGTTCCGATGAGACCAGTATTATGCCCATACCTCCGGCAGCAAGTTCTTCAATGATGTTGTAAATCTCCTCCCTGGCCCCGATATCTACACCGCGGGTAGGTTCGTCGAGCAACAGGATTAGCGGACCTGCGGCGAGCCATTTGGCAATAACCACCTTCTGCTGGTTGCCGCCGCTCAGGGTGGCCACCGGCTGTTCAAATGATGCCAGCCGGATGTTCAGTTTCTCCCTGAACCGGCTGCACAACTGCTTCTCTTTCTTCCGGTCAATGAAACCGAATGACAACAACTTTTTCAGGCTAACCAGGGTGGTATTGGCTGCAACATCCATCTCCATTATCAGTCCCTGCAATTGCCTGTCCTCCGGAACAAGTGCCATGCCGGCCCTGATGGCATCCTGAACGCTGTTTATCCTGACCGGCCTGCCTTCAACAGAAACGCTTCCCGATACATATTTATCGTGAAGACCAAAAAGAGCCTCAAGCATCTCAGTCCGGCCAGCCCCCATCAGTCCGCTCACCCCCAGTATCTCTCCCCGGTAAAGGCTGAAACTGACATCCTTTACAAGGAATTCCGGCTTAAGCCTGGGGTTCCTGAAGACAAAGTTGGAAACCTTCAGAAGCTCACCGGATGGTTCCATGCCGGTTCCATTCCCATTCGCGGTGCCCTCTCTCCTTTCACGCATTATAATGTCGCGACCCACCATCATCCTGATAATGTCGTCGCTGACAACCGTTTTGCCAATATCCATGCTGCCGGTAACCCTGCCGTCTTTCAGCGCTGTGAAATTATCGGCTATCTCAAGAAGTTCATCGATCTTATGTGAAATATATATTATAGCTACTCCCTTCTCCTTAAGTCCCCTGATAATTTTGAAAAGCAGCCCGGTCTCGCTCTCGCTCAGCGACGATGTGGGCTCATCCATAATCAGCACCTTTGAATCAAAGTGAAGGGCCCTGGCTATCTCGACAAGCTGTTGCTGACCTGTACGTAACTGGTATACAGGAGTGCCGGGATCAATATTGAGGTGCAGCCGCTGCAGCAGTTCTCCGGCCACCTCATGCATCCTCCCGTAATCAATCAGTCCGATCCGCGTCAGCGGCTCCCTGCCCAGAAAGATGTTCTCTGCAACTGTGAGGTTATATACAAGGTTCAGCTCCTGGTGTATGATCGATATCCCGCTGTCCCGGGCTTCGGCCGGACCGGAAAAGTTTACTGTTTCTCCACGGTAAAGAACCTCACCAGTGTACCCGGTGTATACCCCGGCAAAGATCTTCATAAGCGTCGATTTGCCGGCGCCGTTCTCTCCCACTATTGCGTTTACCCTTTCGGGGAAGACCTTAATGCAGACATCGGTCAGTGCATAATTGCCGGAGAATTCCTTTGAGATGTTCCGGGCTTCAAGTACAGGTATGGCGGCAGGTGAGCTATTCTCCATCTGTAACCGATATTTGTATTGGAATAATCCTCAGCGGGTCGGGCAGATCATGCAGCCGGTTTATCTCTGCAGCCCCTGTAAACCATACCCGTGTGCCCGGCTCCAGTTCTTCCATGAAAGGTTCGATCACCTCCGATTTTACCTTGCGGTTCAGGTAAACCGACACCATATTGAAATCCATCATGTTAAGAAATTCGTCTATATCTACAAGTCCCGAGCCGTCACGCACTGCGTTGCCAAATACATAGGTTGTTTCAAACTCTGTGGTTACAGTTTCATTCACTGTTACGGTTACCGTCTCTTCACCAATCCCATCAACAACGCCGGATCCTGAAACATAAAAATAATGGGTGTTTGATATCCCGAGTTTATGGGAATAGTTATCAAAAGCCTCATCCGGGTCTTCCCTGAGCAATTCAAGCAGGTATGAAAGCTCTGCCGCTTCCTCAAGGCGGCCGGGCAGCCGGTTCTCCCAAAGGTGCTCAACATATTCCTCCACATCAAATGCTTCGCTCACGGGTCGTCTCCTTTCTCTGTCAAGGCTGTGAATGTCGAGCGATAATACTATAACCACGACAACCATTAAGGCCCCTGCAAGGTAATTAACTGCTTTTTTAGACATAACTGAACTCTAAAATATAGTGCATATTCAACGGATATAACAGACGTAACAAAATACCGGCAGCTTCTATTCATTATTTACCGGAACCGGCAAAATAACCCCGGCAGCTCAATCAAGGAACTCTGAAACATTGTCACGCGTTACCAGCACAACCTCCACGGGTGTGCGGGAATCAAAGTCCGTTCGCCCGTTAAGATACTCATCGGCAAGAACGGCCGACATCTCCGCCATCATTACCGGGAACTGCATTACCGTCGCCGTAAGCCTGCCAGCGTCTATCGACCTGAGGGCATCATCGGAACCGTCAAACCCGAATACTTTTACCTCGTCGGCTTTTCCGGCAGCCAGCACAGCCTGGTATGCTCCCAGCGCCATTGCATCATTGCCTGCAAAAACAGCATCAATATCGGGGTGTGCCTGCAGCATAGACTCCATAACCTCCATTGCCATGTTCCTGTCAAAATCGGCGCTCTGCTGCGCCACCATCCTGAGCCCCGGAAACTCGTCAACCACGCTGTGAAAACCCCGGGAGCGGTTCCAGGTGTTGTTGTCCCCGACAAGTCCGAGTATTTCCACGTAAGTGCCCTGCTGGTTCATCTCGCGTACAAAATGCTGCCCCAGCTTAACGCAGCCTGTAAAGTTGTCTGACAGCAACTGGGTAACCGCGGCATCGCGCGAGTTGATCTCCCTGTCCATGCAAAATGTGGGTATACCGGCCTCCCTTGCCCTCAGCACATTACCCACTGAACCGTCTGCATCGGTCGGATTGAAAAGAATTGCATCATAGCCCATCGCGATGATGTTGTCAAAATGCTCAGCCTCGCGGGCTGAGTTGTTCTGCGAATCGTAAATCACCGCATCATAGCCAAGCTCCCTCGCTTTGGCAGCGGCAGATTCTCCAAGCACAACAAACCAGGGATTGTTAAGGGTGCTGATAACCACTGCCATCCTACCCTTCTCTGCACCACGGTTCCGCTGGCAGCACATCAGGACCGGAACTGTCATTATAAGCAGCAGAAATAAAACCAGGTTTCTTCTCATATCAGTAATGCTTTATTATAATTTTATGTCCTCGACCGGGAACTTCCTTAAAACATTTTCTAACCCGGTGCGCCCGTCAGTGTTCATGTGTCTCCCGGCCGGAACCATCATACCCGGCCTCCTGATGCTGAAACTTTCAGCAGGCTCCTGATCAACCCGGCGATACCCTCAGGTGAAATGCCATAATGGTTGAAAATATCCTGCTGCGATCCTGTAACCGTGTACTCATCGGGTATCCCTACCTTTCTGAACGGAACACTGAGCCCCTCTTCCATCAACACGCCAGCGCACGCCTCACCCAGTCCCCCATAAACACTATGCTCCTCTACCGTGATCAGTCCCCTGCACTCAGAAGCTGCCCTGACCAGGGTTTCCCTGTCAAGCGGCTTGATGGTATGCATGCTTATAACGCGTACGCTTATCCCTTCATTGTTCAGGATTTGGGCTGCACCAACCGCTGGAGCCACTGCCTCGCCGCATGCCACTACAGCAAAATCATTTCCCCCGGTAATTACATTGGCCCGGCCAATCTCGAAAGGTTCATCCTCCCTGTAAAGATGAGGCATGGGCCTCTTGCCGAACCGAAGGTAGAAGGGGCTGTTGCTATCTGCTGCTGCCATCACAGCCATGCGTGTCTCATGGTTATCGGCAGGGACCACTATCACAATATTGTTAATGGCCCTTAAAGCAGCGAGATCGTGCAGCGAATGATGCGTTGAACCAAGTGCGCCATAGCTCACGCCGGCGCTTATCCCCACCAGGTTAACCGGGAAGTCTGAATATGCCACGTCGTTCTTTACCTGTTCCAGTGCGCGGGCAGTCAGGAAACAACCGGGAGAAGTAGCGAACACCTTTTTGCCACACGAAGCCAGCCCGGCCGATACGCCTACAAGTGTCTGTTCGGCTATGCCCACCTCCACTATCTGGTCAGGAAACTTTTCAGCAAAGGGCACCAGCTTTCCCGACCCCCGGGAATCACTTGTTACAACAAGAATGTCACTGTCCCTGCCTGCAAGTTCCATCAGGGTTTCGGAGTACACTTCAAGATTTGCCCTTCCCACAATCAAGTGGTCTGCGATATTCACCATCAATTATCTTCAAAAATAAATTTTCATTCTACTCTACATCAATTCCAGGCGAGTTAACTTTATATCCTTAATCATACCAGATGTCATCCTCCCCTGGTGGAGCATACCCTGCAGCAGCATCATCTATTACAAGAAGCCAGTCCAGTTCGCCGGGAGTGGTGAAGCTCCTGGTTCCGGTGTTATCAAAGGTTCCTATAAGTGTGCTCTCGCCTGTCCGGGTATTGTACCAGTAGCAATTTACCCTGCTACCGCTGATTTTATTCATCTGGATTGTTCTTGTCATCGATGCCGGGAAATAAATGAAGGCGAAGTCATCTCCCCTTGATGCTCCCATACGCTCGCTTCCGGAACCCATGCCTTCAACTACGAGCGATTCATCTCTCCACCGGTTTACAGGTCTTGATTTCAGCAGGTTGCCGACATGGGTCATGTGAAACGACCCGGGCCAGTGAATGGCATCATACCAGTTGACATCCGGATCGGCACATGCTACAGGATTGTAACCGGGACTCAGCATTTGCCAGATACTGCTATGGCCATAAGTGTGCCCGAAACCTCCTGCCAGCATGGATCGATAGGCATCTTTCCTGACATCATAATCAGTAAGCCTTGGATTATCACAACTAATCCAAAACCTCTCAACGATTCCTTCATAACCGGGCTCGCTGTTCAGAGTTGGCTTTGGAGGTGTTTTTTCCCAATCTGCGATTGCCAGACTCCATGGATTGTGTTCATCCCTCCCGTGGCCACTCTGGAAGTTATTAAAATCCAGCCATGGTTCGTCATGAAAATCCATTGAGCTTGATCTTGCTCCATGGGGATGGAAGGTCATCAGGTGGTTGTTGCCAATTTCGCTTCTTATACCTGCTGCCATACTGTTCCAGATTTCTTTCTGGTTCTCGTTGACACGCCTGTCTCCTCCAATCATCCATATGATGTTCGGACTGTTCCTGTACCTTGCCCCTAAAAACCTACCATAATCGAACGCATTGTCTGTGTTGAAAATGGCCTGCTCGTTCACCCAGTTTCCCCAGCATGGAAGCAGGCACATGTAGAGGCCGTGTTCCCGGGCTCTCTCAACCACATGGTCTGCCCACTCCCAGTAAGCCTCCACCCTTT
>SLOE01000042.1 GCA_007132715.1 Bacteroidales bacterium | reverse complement strand
TTAGCAGGTCAAGGTGCTCAGGGAGTCCTTCGGAATGATTAAAAAGATTGTCTTCTTTTGACCCTCCAAGCAACAAAACAGGCTCACCCAAATATTCCCAGTAAAAGGGATTTTCACTGTAAATTCTTATAGGTCTGAACGCATCATCCGTGTCAGCGGTTCCGCATGCATGAAAAGTAATCATTGTAAAAAGAAGCAGGACATAAACACTGTTTTGAAATCTTGTCATGGCTGTAATTATTGATAGGATTAATAAAAGGACCATCCTGTATTTCCCGGAAACCTGCCTGATAATGCTGTCAGGCAAAAAGTCCTTACACTTTACAGGCAAGTTATTCAATAATAATCAGAAATCAAAAATCTTTTATGATCAGGCATTATCATCTCCCCGGGAGACCTGCAGTCGGTCGGTACGGCTAATGAATCTCAGCCTTCACATTCACATCCCTCAATATTTATTTTAAAGCGTTGGGAGAACTCATAAGGCCCGTTGAAGGCAGCTCTGGCTTTTACAATGATAAAATATTCCATATCCAGCCACTCAAGGTCTCCTGTCAGCTCTTTGGGCGTTGTGTCATTGTCGTACTCTGTACCGGTGTGGATATTTATGTTCAACGTGTTGTGTTGATTATTTCATTTAATTTTAAAATGGGTAATTTTGTACCTGTTAACTATCTCTGAGTTCTGATGACCAATACTTAACATGAATTAATATGTTACGAAATATAATTCTGCTTTCTGCGGTTTTATTGCTGCTGTCATCCGTCAATCGCGGGAAAGACATGAGTCAATCTGACTATACCAGGCATATTGCCGAATGGGATTCCGTAAGGTTGCACAACCTTAAATCACCCACCGGCTGGGCAAACCTGGCCGGACTTTTCTGGCTTCGCGAGGGAGCGAACACTATAGGCTCGGCAAGGCGCAACAATATTGTTTTTCCGCGGGGACCTGAGAGGATTGGCACCATGACCCTGGAAGGCGGACGTGTCTCCTTTTCTCCTGCTGCGGGTATTGGCATCAGGGCTGATGGCAGTCATATTCCCGGCAATATTGTTATATTCGGAGAGGGAAGGGATGCAGAACTGATGACCGTCGATTCACTGGGATTTTTTATTATACAAAGGGGTGAAAGAGTTGGAATAAGGCTGCGGGACTATATCCATCCAAGGCTCGATTCCCTTCAGGTAATCGAAAGGTTTGACGCAGACCAGGATTGGATAATCAGGGCTGAATTTATTGAAGCAGAAAAGGATATGACGATCAATGTGCCCGACGTGCTGGGAGAGATATCCAGGGAGAGTGTGCCGGGAATACTCGAGTTTGAAATGGAAGGAGAGACAGTCAGGCTCTATCCGACCGGCAGCAGGGAACGTTTGTTCGTGATCTTTGCCGACGATACCAATGGTGCGGAGACCTATGGAGGAGGACGTTTCCTTTCTGCCGAAGGGCCGGATGAAGAGGGCTTTGTATATCTTGATTTCAACAAAGCTTACAATCCGCCCTGCGCATTCTCACCATACGCCACCTGTCCCCTTCCCCCGGGCGAGAACTACCTCACCTTCGGGATATATGCCGGTGAGAAGGCCGTACCATTCATCTTCTGATGATTCTAATAATAAATGCTTATATGAATATGGCAGGATTAATCATTACCGGAGAGATGAAGCTTTCCGATATAGTTGACGGCGACAAAAGAGCGCTCGTTCTGTTTCCCAGGTTCGGTATTGAGCTGGGTTTCGGCGATCGCAGTGTCGAAGACATATGCAAGAAACTTGGAATAGACCTTCAGTTTTTTCTGCTGATGGTCAACACCTTTCTCAACCCCGATTACTTCCCTGACAAACAGCTCAAACGTGTTGATGTGGATATGCTTATAGGATACCTGGTTGAAGCTCACAATTACTACCTTGAGGAGAGAATTCCATACCTTCAGTCACTGATAAATAACTTTAAGAACAGGGTTGATCACCCTGCTGTAATGCAGCTTGAAAAGTTTTTTGACCAGTATATCGATGAGGTCAGGGATCACCTTGCCTACGAAGATGAGACCGCATTTCCCTATATGGAAAGGATTTCAGCATACGGCAAATCGCGTCTTCCTCTGGAAAGAATTGACTACTCGGTTGATGTATTTGAAGAGAGGCACGACAATATACAGGAAAAGCTGTCTGACCTGAAAAACCTTCTTGTAAAATACTTTCCTCCGGCGGGGGACCGCTACCTGCGGATCAGGCTGCTGAACGAGCTGATTGATTTCGAGGAGGACCTGATAAACCATGCAAGGATTGAAGATAAGGTACTTATCCCGGTTGTCAGGCAACTTGAAAAACAGGTCAGGTAACTCCATGTAATTGCCGGAATATGAACCGAACCATTCTAATAGCAGAACAGTCAGAGATAATCAGGAAAGGGTTGGTCCAGATAACCGGGAATCTCAACCTGTTTGACAATATTCATGAAATTTCCTGTAGCTCGAAACTTAAAACTTCCCTGACAAGGCTTGAGCCTGATGTGCTGGTTATAAATCCTGCGCTGATTGATCCTGAAATGCAGCAGTGGCTTGCCGGTTACCGTGACCGGAAGAACGGATCAGGCACCTTTGATACGGATGACAGCAATGAGGATGGAGATAACCATGAGAATACCGGACAAAAAGAAATTAAGCCAGGTTACTTCAGGATTGCGGCAATTATCCATACCCTCATTGATGATGAATTAAAAGGGCTGTTTGATGAGGTGATCCAGGTAGGTGATACCGGCCTTAAGATCAAGGGCAAAATCAACTCTATGCTCAGCAGGCCCGCTTCACCGGGCAGTCCCGTACAGGACGATACATTGTCCAGCCGCGAAAAGGATGTTGTCAGGCTCCTGGCCAAGGGTTTGAGCAACAAGGAGATCTCCGAAGAGCTGTTTATCAGTCCCCATACGGTCATAACCCACCGCAAGAACATAACCCGCAAACTCAATATAAAGTCCGTCGCCGGACTCATTGTCTATGCCATCATCAACGGGATAGTAAATGTTGATGAACTGCATGATGATAAAAATATAAATAAATAGATATATTTGTAGGTATCAAATTACATCTATGAGAACATTCCTGTTAGTTTCTGTATTGATCTTTGTTGCCAAAACCGGTGCATTTTCTCAGCCATGCTGTGGTGCAGCAGCCGGCGGGATGGGTACTGCCGGAGCAAGAATGGGACTTGGCACTGCAGCTCCCGGTGATTTTCAGATTCAGTTTGCATATGACTTCAATTATATGGACCGCCTTTATGACGGAGCTGCAAGGCTAGCGAATTCTGATCTGATAAGGGTTATCCATACAGGAATTCTTGAGGTTAACTATGGGATAAACAGGAGGTTGTCAGTGGCTGCGATGGCGACATACATGGGTCAGGAGATAGGGTCGCGGAAAATTGACGGTGGCAGGCAGGTTGACTATATATGGGGGTTTGGCGACATGGTGCTGATGGCCAAATACAGGCTGATGAATCCGCTTGCATGGAGCGGATGGGAAGTTGCTGCCGGTATCGGACCTAAGCTGCCTACCGGAAGCTACAGCCATACCGGATCAGGTGGCGAGCAGTTCGGTATGGACATACAGCCCGGGACCGGCTCATTTGACGGGATATCCTGGCTCAGTGTTTCAAAGAACCACCTTTTTATTTCCAACCTGAACCTAAGGTCCGGGATCACTTATCGATATGCAGGTAAAAACAACAGCTACCAGGGTGTCAGGGTATATGATTTCGGTAATGAGATACAGGCGAGTACTGGCCTCAGCTACAGTTTCTATGCCGGGGTAAACTGGGATGTATTCGGCTTTACAAGGTACAGGTACCAGGGCACTGATATGCTTGACGGTAATCCGGTCGAAACTATCGGTGGAGAATGGCTTTTCGCTTCTCCGGGCATCGGTGCGGCAGTTACGCAGAACCTGTCGTTTTTACTGCTTGCCGATATCCCTCTTCACCATAATCTTAAAGGTCCGCAGCTTACCTCATCCTTCAGGATATCGGGCGGGATCGTTTACAATATACCTGCCCGGCAGCAGGTTACTCTAGCGCACCGTTGAGATGATGCATAACGGATTGCGTAAAGCGTTCGGGGTCACGTTCGACAAAACGGAAAGCCTCCCTGGTCAGATTTATTTTTTCTTCGCCTGAAACCAGGAGGAGCAGTTGCCGTCTGACCCGCAGATCGCTGATAATTTTCTGTTCCTGCCTGTCAGGATCACTCAGATTTATTCTTCTGAATATCAGCCGTCCGTTCTCAATTTCTTCCAGGTAATGCTTGTCCAGTAATTCCCCGAGTGCTTTGTCAAGTAACATGCATTCATCACAACGGGGAATAAAATAGAAATAGTAGAGGTAAGCCTGGCTATTACCTGCCGGTTGGGGTGCTGCGGCATGGTTGGCGGATAAAAAGCTGCCAGTATGGCTTCCGGTAAACCATGCAGGATAAACCGGCAGCGACAGGCAGAACATAAAAACAAAAAGCAGTGCAGAAACCGGTATCTTAAATGCCGGATACGGCAAAGTCAAACCGGGCCACTTGCTGATAAATGATATTTTAAATACGGTATACATTATTATTGCCGTTATCCATTCCGGTTTTCCGGTATATCCTCACCGGTTAAACTTTTTTGCAAATTTAATAAGGACCGGGAACTTTTATGATATATTTTTCGATATTCTTATATATATTTGTGAATATCAATATATGTTATTAAGTGGTTAATCTGGAACAATTTGTCCGAAGTTATCGTGTTTTCAGGATTTATGGAATTACCATACTGTATTGAATAATGATGAATGACATAGGGAATTACCGGCCTTTCGGTAACTATAAACCAATCGGGGGATCCTGAAGCGGATATGGAAATACACCTTTCCGGGGGCTTTGACAAGACAAATATGGTGTTCATTGATGATAACATCCGGCTCGGCACTGAAGAATTCCGGATCCGTTACGGTCATGGAGACAGACTTGAGGTGACATCCGGCGGGATTTATGTGAGCACTTATTTCGGGGGGGAGGTAACTGTAACAGAGAATGGTTATTCCCTGGAGATGAAGCCCGGAGGCGATGTATACACCCTGCCCGGTAATAGTGGCGATATTTTTTCTATTATGGTAAGCTGGACGGTAAGCGGAGGATTCACCTGCAACATCCTCCACGATGATGGAGATTACCCGGAAAACATGTTCATTACCGGGCCAGGCATAAGCATCCTGGAGGGGGAAGATGCATGGAACTGGGAGCTTAATGATTTTGAGATGATCCCCGTTCACAGCTCACCGCACCTATTCTGGAAGATTGTCTGGCTGGAGGGTGAGGGTACGATCAGGTTTGCTCCGGATCCCGGTGGCACTGGTCATTTCGGTATTGAGGGTATGGCTGTTGATGACGTATATGAAACAGGCAGCGGTGACCTTCCGGTTCCGGGGACAGCCGGCTATTATATGCTGGTGGTAAACCTGCGTTCGGGACAGGTATCTGTAACGAGGCCGCAGGTCTATCTTATAGGAGACGCTGTGGGTAGCTGGAATGCGCAGAACCAGGATTTCAGGTTCAATGTTGACAACAGCAACAAGCTGATAAGTCTGCTCAAGTTGCTGGAGGGAGGAAGCATCAGGATGTATGCCTGGCAGGATAAGGGATGGTTTACCCATTGGTGGCACTCGGAGTTCAATGTTTATAACGGAAGGATAGTCTACAGGGGCAACGGCCTGAATCTGGAACCTGTCGGGGTCATACCCGGCTTCCATACTATAGAGCTGGATTTTATAAACGGGGAGGCTTCAATTGAGCTGTGCGGATGCTCATAGCAGCAGGTTTAAGAACAGAGTTATCACAAACAAAACAGATGCAAATGAGAGACAGCATAGAATATGCCTGGAGAGAGATCAGAAGGCGTAAACTGAGAAGCATTGGGAATATTGCAGGATATGCTGTAGCCACTGCCTTTCTCGTGATATCGGTGTCTTTCGCCGGATTTTCAATTTTTGGTACAGGTTCGGTCCTGGAATATACCGGTGCCCAGTTTATCGGTTTTGTGTATTCAACCCCGGACGGGACTTCTGAAATCAGGTTTAAAAATCCCGGTCATGAAGCTCTTCTGGTGTATAACTACCCTGTGGTTCCGTTTCCGGTGGAGCTTGTTGAGGTTATAAAGCAATCACCCAATGTCAAACATGCCTCTCCTCTGCTTACTTTTTCTGTTATAACCGACGAATATGTCGATCGCTCATGGGTCCTGGCCGGTTTTGACCCCTCCGATATGGAGGCGGTGCGCATGGCAAGCTGCTCCGACACAGATATTGTGGAAGGAAGGTTCCTGGAGCCCGGTGACAGGGGAGTGGTTCTGCTTGAGCAGACCTTCGCCGATGCAGAACAGTATGGCACAGGCGACATAATATATTTCGGCGATCTTGAGTACACCGTTGCCGGCATTCTCACTCCCGGAACAAGACCTGCAAAGGCTGATATCTATATGCCTTTCGATGAGGCTTCTGAGGTTTTGAACTCAAGAATTGAGGAGCCGGTCAGAAATATTGCCAATGTTGTGCTTGTTGACGGGGCAAGTTCAATTTTAACCGTCAGTGCACAGAATGATGTAAAGGAGATACTTGGCTATAATTCCTCTACCCTGGGATACGGTTGCTTCAATCCTGCCGGTGCGGCCATAGGAATTACCTTCAGAGGAATGAGACTGACGGGTTTGGTTATTTTTGTGAGCATATTCCTGTTTATTGTTGCATCCCAATATTATGCCGTGGTTGAAAGACGCACAGATTTAGGGATACTGAAAGCTATAGGATGGTCTGACAGGGGCGTTCTTTCGCAGGAGATGGCAGGATCATTTATCCAGTCGGCGCTCGGGGGACTGGCGGGAGGCATTGTGGCATTGTTGCTGCTGGCTTTCTTGCCGTTGGGGCAGTGGCTTGGTATTGGCGAATTGTCAGCTCTCCCGGTAAATACAGCGATAGTTGCAGCAGGATTTGTTGTTACGGTGGTTTCAGGCACGCTTGCCGGACTTGTGTCGGCTGCAGTATCCCTGCGCCTGAAACCTGCCGAAATACTGAGAACTCTTTGAGGTTATAATTACCAAACATACGGGTCATGCATGATGCCTTTAAATATGCCTGGAGGGAAATAAGGAGACGGAAACAACGTTCAGCCGGTACTGTGTTAAGCTACCTGACCGCAGGAGCCATTATCGTTCTTGCAGTATCATTGTCGGGGACAACAAGGGACAATACACAGCAGGTACTTTGGGATATCGGCGCGCATACCGTGGGGTATATTCCCAGGCTCACGATCGAAGGATGCTGTATACAGACTTATGCAACGGATCTTTATGATCCTGACAGGGAGGGATTTATTGCCAATAACGCACCTACCAACCTTATTGTAGACGAGCAGATTGAGATGATAAGGCAATCTGCCAACGTTGCCGATGCTGCACCGTATCTTATGTTCAGGATCAGGTCATCAATGGGAACCGGTGAGTGGGTTCTGGGAGGAATTGACCTGACCAGGCCTGTGGCTCATGCTGCAACTGTTGTGGCAGGATCCCAGGTTGTGGAAGGTGAATTTATTGAGCCGGGCGACGATGGTCTGGTAATGGTCGAACAGGAGTTTGCCGGAGCATACAACCTGGGTGTCGGTTCAGAGCTTGTGCTGGGTGATATAAACTACAAAATAGCTGCAATAGTCAACCCGCCCCTGAGACCGGGGAAAGCAAACATATATATGAGCCTTCCGGCTCTGCGTGAGCTTGTTGCAACTAGGCTTGATGAAGCTGTGGAGGATCCTACAAACGCAGTCCTGGTAGAAAGTGTGGGAGCGCAATATCATGAAGCTGCAATGGCAGATGTTTCCAACATACTTGGCCAGAGCTCCAGGATCAGCTCTTTCGGATGCTGGCGGCCGGGGATAACGGTTATGGGGATAACAGCCAATACGGCGTGGACAATAACGGCAGTCGTTATAATATGCATGCTTCTCATTGCAATGAAGATACAGATTGCATCAGTAGTGCAGCGAAGGTTTGAGATGGGAGTTTTGAAAGCAATTGGCTGGAGCGATGGAAATATTCTGTCACAGCTCATGGCTGAGTCGCTGATATATTCGTTTGCAGGGGGTGCAGCAGGCGTACTTGTGGCCTTTATAGCTTTACAGGTGTTGCCGGCGGAACTGACCGGCGGCGGACAGGCAGTTACTCCGCTTGTTATGGTTGCCGGAGTGCTTCTGCCGGTGACCGGGGGACTGGTTGCCGGGCTGGCATCATCCCTGAGGGCGGTCAGGATGAGGACAGCAGATATAATAAGGACAATATAGGAAAATATTAAAATACCTGCCCGGGATGCGGCAGTTTAAACCTGATTTACGGAATATCCCATAAAATGGAAAGAGTACCAATACTTAAGTGCAGCAACATAACCAAAAGTTTCAGGGTAAGGGGAAAGACCATCAGGGTCCTGCATGGGGCAGAGCTAGATGTATATCCCGGTGAGCTGATTGTCATAAAGGGACGCAGCGGTGAGGGAAAGTCCGTTCTGCAGTGGATCCTCAGCGGGATAGATACGCCAGATTCAGGGGAGATCCTATTTGAAGGCGTTTCATACAGTAAACTTTCGGGAGAGGAGATGTCCACACTCCGCAGGGAGAGAATAGGGCTTATATTTCAGAACTTTAACCTGATAGAGTCGTGGACTGCCATGGAGAATGTTGAATCGGCGCTGCTGAACAGCGGGTTGAGCCCCGAAGAGAAAAGAGAAAAAGCAGTTTCGATCCTCGAAAAAATGGATCTCGGGCACAGGCTGGACAATCTGCCCGTTGAGCTCAGCGTCGGACAGCAGCAGCGTGTTGCCATTGCACGGGCCCTCATTAATGAGCCATCGCTAATTATTGCGGATGAACCAACAGGCAGCGTTGATGATGAAACTGCAGGAGAAATGCTCACCATACTGCTTTCATATGTAAAGGACAGGAACAGTGCCATGGTCGTAACCACTCACGGACATTTTACCGGAGAACATCTGGCCGACAGGATATACTCCATAAAAGAGGGCAGACTTTACTCTGCGACACAGGTTCAGGCCTGACAACCAGGGATATATTGCCCGGCATTAACTTCCGGAAATCTTTTCCCGGTTTTTTTCCTGAGTATTACCGGGGAATTCAAACAATATCTCATCTTTATCACTATGAGAATTTAACAGGATATTGAATCAAAACCGGGAAAACATGGATCACAGCACAAATATTTCAGGCCGGAAAGTTTTGAATATGCTGTAAGGGCCAGAAAACATGTTTTTATTGAGAAACCTGTCGGTGTAGACCCGGTCGGGGTACGTTCGGTCATGGCTGCAGGAAGAATGTCTGAGGCTGCAGGTCTCGTGGTAGTTGCAGGAACCCATTACAGGCATATGAGCGACCGGGTCCAGGCTTATGAAATGGTTATGAACGGTGCAATAGGTGATATTATATCAGTCAATTGCTATTTCAATATGGGCAAGCTGTGGCACGTTAACAGGCAGGAGGGCTGGTCGGATATCGAGGCGATGATCAGGGACTGGGTTAACTGGCGGTGGCTCTCGGGTGATCATATTGTTGAACAGCATATTCATGAACTGGATACCGTAGGATGGTTCATGGGGAAACATCCGGTCAGTTGCGTCGGTTTCGGAGGAAGACACAGGCGGCTGACAGGTGACCAGAATGATTTTTTCAGCGTTGATTATGTATATATGACGACGGAAGGCATATGCACAGCATGTGCCGCCAGATTGACGGATGCGCCAATAAGGTTGATACATATTTTTATGGGACAAAGGGGTATACCAATGGCATGAACAGGATATGGGACTATAACGGAAATGTTTTGTGGGAATACCGGTATCCAGCCGATGAGCAGGGAAGGTCGACAGAAACACTGACCGTTTCACCTCATGACCAGGAGATTATAAACTTCGTGTCATCAATCAGGGGAGCCGGTTATATCAATGATGTTGAGAATGTGACCAATGCCAACCTGGTTGGTATTATGGGGCGGGAATCCGCGTACACAGGGAGGGAGGTTGGTTTTGACGAGGTGATGAACTCAAACATGAATCTCGGTCCTGATAAGCTGGAATTCGGCCCCTATGACATACCCCATTTTCCGCCTGTTCCGGGAACATCTCCTGTATAGGGAGGGTGTCATTCCGGCCTGACCCCGTCGTGGCAGTCGGCGCACGAAACAAAATGGATGTTGTTGGGACTGTCCTTAAAGGCATAGGTTGTATTCATGGTGCGCACATCAAGTCCGCAGTTCGACGTTCCCGGGTGACAACTGACACAGGCATTGACGGCCGAATTTGAATGAGTGGTATGGCATGCCAGGCAGCTAAGGCCCTCATGCACGCCGGTCGGGGTGCGGTCGTCCATCGATCCTGCCTGGTGCCAAACGTCAGGAGCGTGGCACTGGATGCAAAGCCTCATGCGGGGATCATCGGAAACCTCTAGTTGCCTGTCGCCGTCCCACATTACAGGCTTTGGCAGGTATCGTGCATTGAAGAACCTGCGCTCGTTACGGTCGTAAAAACCGGCTTTGCTGTAACCGGGCATGCGTGTGTAGTGAACATCTTTATCGCCGTCATACTGCATATCCTCCTTTGGTATCCCGTCTTCATGAATACTATGGCATGCGAGGCAGGGTATCACGGGTTTATCTGCCATAAGCGGGTCGCGAAGAGACCAGGGGCCCTCAATGCTTAAAGGCTCAACCAGCGAGTAAATATCCTCTTCATAGAACATACCGTGGCACCTGAGGCAGTCGTGGTTCAGCTGCTCACTGCTGTTCTGATCCTCATCCAGAAAGATGCGGGTATAGTCTGCCGAATGTCCGCCGGAGAGCCATGCAGCGTATTCAGCCTGGTGGCACTCCCTGCAGGTCCGGTTCATAGCAATAACCTGATCCTCGGTGAGCGATATATCATCATAAAAATCCCTTGAGTAATGCCTGAAAACCATCCTCATCTTTTCACGCAGGGTGTGGATCCCCCCGCTGAGGGCGGTGCCGTGGCACTCGATGCAGTTGATGTTTCTATGGGCCGATGAGGCCCACATGTTATATGACGGCTCAATCTCGTGGCAGGACATGCAGGTCCGGTCGGGCGGCAGCGCGGTCCAGTAGCTGTAATAACCAAGCAGGGCGAGGAGCAGCACGAAGTGGGCCGCCAGAATTATTGCCAGTCTTTTTTTGAATTTCGTCATTTGTGTATTTTTTGCATAACCTGTTATTGAGTGTTTGTGTCTCTTCCGGAAATTTGATGTTTTCCGGGTTTGATGTTATCCGAACCTGTTGCCATGGTTCCACTCCTTTACGATATAGTCCGATACCCAGTATCCAAGGGCCATTATGGTCAGCACCGGGTTAAAGGCCCCGTTGGTCACATGAAGGCTCCCGTCGGCAACAAACAGGTTGTCAATTCCGTGAACCTGCCCGTACTTGTTGGTTACCGAAGTCTGCGGGTCATCTCCCATGCGGCAGGTACCGGACTGGTGCTGGCTGCCGCTTACGCCGGTACCGGGTATGCTTTGCCAGACCTGCTTAGCCCCTGCGGCCCATAACCACTCTTCAGCTTTCGCTGAAATGAACCTTGCAGTCTTTATATCTTCGTCAAGCTTAAATCCCGATATCCTTGCCACAGGTATCCCCCAGTAGTCCTTTACCGTTTCGCTTACCTGCACCCTCGATTCGGGGTTTGGTACCTCCTGAACGGGTCCGCGCACACTGGCATGCCTTTTGAAGTTGTGCCGCTGAAAATCCTTGTGTCCCTTTCCCCACCCTGCCGAACCGGGTGGCCTGACCCCGCTGAACAGGTAGGGCATCCTGATGAATTCGTTTGCAAGCATTGCACCTCCGACTATTCCGGGGTTGTGATGGGCAAAGTCGCCTACGGCCACACTGGCACCCGGCCCCACATCATCGTATACCTCCTCTTCGAACAGTCCGTCAGCACCGCAGTATGCATGACCCTGCAGGTTACGGCCTACCTGGTCGTACCTGTTACCAAGTCCGTCAGGATGCAGATCCGATTTTGAGTTCAGGAACAGGCGCGCCGTTTCGGTTGCCGAGGCGGCAACCACCACCAGATCGGCGGTCTGCACCTGCCTGCGGTCTCTCTCATCAAAATATTCCACACCGGTAACCTTGCCACTGCCGTTGGTCATGATACCGTACACCTGCGATTTAATTCTCAGTTCACAGTTACCGGTTTTCACAGCCACGGGTATCACGGTATTCTGGGTGCCGCATTTGGCATCGACGGGACAGGCAAAGCCCACGCAGTTCCTCATCCTGATACATGCCGGCCTTCCGCCGTAAGGCACAGAATTGCGCAGCATCGGGATGGGGAAGGGGTGAAACCCGATCTTTCTGGCTGCCGCTTCGAGCATTGCCGCTTCACGGTTATGTTTGAACGGCGGCATCGGATGAGGTTTACGGCGCGGCGGGGCGAAAGGGTTCTGGTAGTCGTCACCTGCAACCCCGATGTCCCATTCGGCTTTCTCGTAATAAGGCTCCAGGTCATGATAGGATATGGGCCAGTCTGCCATGCTCGAACCCTCAACATGCCCGTAGGTGGTTTTGAACCTGAAGCACTCCTCCATGAAGCGCCAGGCCATTGCACCGTATGAAACGGTTCCTGATCCTACACAAGCCGCATTGTTGTGGTAAGACCAGTCGTTCGGGTATACTATCCTCTCATTTCCCTGGCCGTCGACCGCCACCCGCCAGTACCTGTCGTTATCCGGACCGAAATAACAGCCCAGGGGGAAAGTTCGCTGCGAGGTGAGCTCGTCGTTGTTATGCTCGTCATACCTGGCCCAGTCACCTCTCTCAAAAAGAACAACCGAGAGGCCTGCCACGGCAAGTTCCTTGGCGGCCACTCCTCCGCCTGCTCCCGAGCCTATCACTATTGCGTTGACGTGTTTGTTTGCCATTGATATATAATTATTTTTTATCTGCTTTCAGGTATTTGTTCAGGCAGCCGCATCAGCCGGGCAGGTTCCTTAATGCACATTGCGCCCGATAATGAGAGGGTAGTCCAGCCTCATCATCCGGTAGCTTACATAGTTTTTGTTGCCTCCGTGGCGGGGACTGCCGTAGAAGCCTTGCAGGCAGTGGTTGCGGACTGTATTGAAAAAGGAAGAAGGTGTAAACCCGTCCCAGTCCCCGTCATTATACCTGCCGCTCTCGATAGCCCTCAGATATTCGAGCTGTGTGTCGAAGTCCATTCCGCCGAAAGGCTTACCGTAAACTTCAATGCCGGTCTCGTTTATTCCCTTCAGGCAGGCCCGGTACATAGGGATATGCTCACTGTAGACACCGGAAAGCTGCCTGTCGATGAAATTTGTAACCCCGGCCTCGCGGCCTCCGGAAAAATCATCGGGCGGGATTATCTGGTCGGCAATTGCATCGAGCGTTTCGGCCTCTTCATTTGTAAGAATGTAGCGGTGAGAGGAGACAGAACTCCAGCATCCGGCAATGGTGAGGCATCCGGCGCCGATTGCAGACATCCTGATGAAGTTGCGCCGGGTGATCGATCTTGCATCCATTACTCAGGTATTAGGATTGTTAATATACGTTACCGGTTCATAACCACTATCCTTGATGCCATGCCCCTGGGGTTGGTTATTATATAGACCCCGGCAGGTATTCCCTGCAGGTTGACCCTGTCAACATTGCTCCGGGTCATCAGTGTGACCCCTGTCATGTCAATTAGCCTGATGTCCATTCTTTCGGGCAAGTATACCGTGCCGTTCAGCGGAACAGGGTTCGGGTAAATGCCGGACAATGGCCCGGGCTCCTCAGAATAGTTCGGAATATCTTTTCTGCCGGCCAGGGTGAATATTCCCGGCTGGTGAAAACCAACCGCAGATCTTATAACTTTCGGCTGCCCGGTTACAAATTCCGCCCCGAGGTCGATCCACTCTTCGTTTCTGCGCATTGCTACCGTAAGCTCCTCTGCGGGGATTGCGTTATCCCTGTATGAAAGTGTTATCGAGGCCCGGGTTATCCCGGGCTCACCTTCCGCTTCAATACTGTAGTACCCTTCATCTTCAACTGAATCAAACTTCTCCTCAAATTCAGCCAGATGCGGTATTAGCTCATCAAAATATTCTGCAATGAACAGGGTCGGATCACCGTTTTCAATTTCCAGGTCGAGGATTACCGGCCTGATCCCGTTGTCCTTCCCGACCGGGAAGGTGGCTGACACAAGTTCGCCGTTTTCAGTATATCTGCCCATGGGGCCTATGACATAACTCTGACCGGAAGCATCTGCGACTGTTCCCGGGGGACCAAGTTTGAGCAGGTTACCGTTGCCGGTGTGAACAATGCCGTTTTTAAGGCTCAGCTCTCCGTCAAAAGTAATGCTGCCTTCCCTTATTGTCAGTCCGTTTTCATTATTTACCACCAGGCTGTGAAGAAGTCCGTGACCATCATACCCTTCATTATCAATGAATTGTTGGTTGTTGCCATTAAATACCAATCTGCTTTCTCCCTTTTCGGTCTGATCCGGCCCGGAAATGTCGAGCAGGAGATCTCCCTTGATATGAAACCGTTTGTCACGGAACCGTACCGGCCTGGATGAACTGCTTTTGATTGTGAGGTCATTATTTATGATAACCAACTCTGATGCATCGTTGAAATCAACCCTTGCATCGCCTGTAACATCTATTACCAGGTTGTGGACAGGTACGTTGATTATCTCCATGTCGTTTGTGCCGGTCTCTGCAGTCAGAAGAACGGTACCCGTCAGATCATACCTGTTAATATTACCCCTTATCCTAAGGTCATCGTCCAGCCGCAGTACGTGTCCGCCGTCACTGAAGCTGGCGTCTCCCGAAAACTCAAGTCGCAGGTTGTTCCTTGCATATATGTCGGTGGCAGTTGTAAATGTTCCTTTGTTCTTTTCGAGGTATATATTATAGCCGTCAACCCTGTTTTCATTTTCTGACAAAAACAGCTGGTCGTTTTCGCCGGCCGCATATATATTGACGTTTTCAGGATCAGTTGTTATTACAGTTCCGAGATAGCTGAGATTACCCTCAATTGTCAGTTCGGCCGGTGAAACGAAGGAGAGCTCCACATCTTCTGCCCTGAGATCACCCGCCAGGGAATAGTTGCCGGCCAGCAGCTTCATGCTGTTCTGCAGGTGGAGGTTTCCGTAGGAATTGGCGGGTACCACCACCATCTCATTCTGCTCAAAGACAACCGTAGAGTTGGGAGAAATATCCTCAAGAACCGGAAGGGAGGAATTCTGCAATACAAGGGTTGCATTATCAGATATCTTCATCCTCCCTGAAAATGCAAATGCAGGGGGAACAGTAAACACAACAGGAGCTGTTCCGTCGCCCAGTATGACCCCTGACGATACCCCCGACACGGCCCAGTTTCCTGCTATGGTTGCCTCAGCCCGGTTGCGTATGTGATAGGTATAGCCCGGCTCACTGAATGAATCTGGCGATATTCCGCTTCCGTCGGGGTTGTCTCCCCAGGTTGAGAGATTATCCAGTCCCCCTTCACTTTTGCTGTAGTATGACCTGGTTTCGTAAATGAATTCCCCCTCGAGGCTGACATTGTCAAAGCGGTTATTTCCTGATGTCCCGCCTGCATTTTCTCCCCCGAAGACAATTCTGAACTGCAGATCGGGATTGTCATTCAGTTCCGGGAAACCGGACAGGTCGGTCGATACAAGCTGCCACTCCTCATCAATCACATAGGTATCACCTGTCGCCGTCCATGTGTTCCCCTTGTCGGGCGAAGCGTACAGGGTCTGGTTGTATGCACCGTTTGCGGTTCTCCTGACCGCAAAGGAGAGGACCAGGCTTTCGTGTGCCTGGGAGGAAGCATGAATTATCATCTCCCTTGTATCGGATGGGTTCCTTACCCGCAGTCCCTGCAGGGGTTGCTGACTCATCTGCAGGTTAATGTTTGTCCCGTCTTCAACCATATCCATGTATCCCAAACCATCTCCAGGATAGGTTATCTCTCCCCGGTTGCCTGCCGAATAGTCAGATGTGACAATAAGAAGCGAATCATCATCAGGAAGATCGTTGAAGTGCCAGTAATGAACAAGCTCTTTTTCGGCGGCGGGCACGAAGTGTGCAGTAAGGACCCCTGCTTCCTCATCAAAGGTCATCACAACCGGATTTTCGCCGTTGCCCTTGCCCTCCCAGTGGCTGAAAATGTAACCCTCTTTTGCTACCGCTTCAATCTCTACCGGAATGCCGCTGAAATATTTGCCCCTCCACGGGTATGCATTCTCACCAACTCCGGGTGAGCCCGGCCTGATATCGACGGAGTTGACCCTGATATATCCGTGCTCCGGATCTGATACATCAAGAATGACCGGAACAGTGTCCCTGCCGAAATAGTCTATCAGGTGCCCCCACTGGTACTGATCCCTCTGGTTTGCAAAAGTCCGCATCATATTGATCTGGTTGTACCATGAATTCCATTCCCAAAGACCGTCTATGCTGGTGGGTCGCTTCCAGCGGTTTATATGCTCCTGGAAAGAGGGTTCAAGTACCTGCTGGTACTCGTCGATAAGCGCGGTGACTCTTTCGGGTAAGAATGCAGAGTTAAGCAGGTCGGCAAACCTGTTCAGGAACTCGGTTCTGAATTCTTCATTCTCAAGGAAGCTGCGGAGAAGGAAGGTTGACCAGGGGGGATTAGGCCAGCCGGGTCCGTCCGTTGCCGTGGCAAACTCCAGCACGTTTTCATTGGGAGACTTCCCCCAGATGCCGAAACCAAAATCCATGTCGAAGGCCATCCACCTCCAGCGGCCGTCGTGTCCGTGGGGAGTATATGGCTGGTAGGAGTCGGTGCGCTTCCTGAAAAAATCTATATTATTCGAAGGCCAGTCGGTGTTGGCCGAATAGATATTGGCAATCTGGTAATCAATGAAATTATCTGTATCTATGCGGGTTTGGATGTATTCGTAATGGATATCTTCCTGCAGTCCGTTAGCTTCAATATATTCAATGGTTTCAACGTAATGGTGGTTGTTGCCCTCCTTTCTCCATGCGTTGCCGGTCAGCAGGTCAAGGTCCTCCTCGTCGATGTCGTAAACCCTCTTGATATAGTGTTTATCGTATCTTTCCCTGATATTATGTATACCCCAGTATTCGCCGTTAAGGAAAACTATGACAGGACGATAGGCCTGGGTATCAAAGCTCATTTCACGGCATACACGCTGTATGAGTGCATCCCTGAACAAAGTATTAGGGTTGTCATTGCCTGAATTTCTGAGTATTAACCGTTTATATGTATCATAATCCTGGTCGGGGAAAAACGGGTATTCCAGTCTTGAATTGCCGTAATCACTTCTTGCATATATGCGCAGGGACTTCATCGGCTGGGCCCTGCTCCATCCACCATGGATCCGGATCCCGACCTCCTGGTTCAGTTCCGGTTTTGGTGATCCGCTGTCCCAGAACGTAAAACTTGCAGGGTGCTCCCAGTCCCGGCCCCTTTGGTGATAATTTCCGGGCCGGCCGCCATCAGCATTTCTGTCGGGATTATTTTCACGCCAGTTGTCAAACACTTTGCCCGGGGTATATATTCCCTTGTTGTAATCGAACAGGTTCTGCTCGCCGGTGCTGATGGCTATGACCGGTAGGTCGTACCTGTTCCTGTCCATTATGAAGTAGGTGTGGGATACGACCGGACTGGGAGTATCACCCGCCCTGGCTGTGATGGCACGTACCACCGTACCTTTGACTACGGGTGCATCGGGGAAGTAATATGGCGGATTATGGTAAGATGAGGCCTTATTTGTTATCCTGTCTTCTTCAAACCTGCGGTTGAGGATGAAAATGGGATCCTCATATGTATGGGTCCTGTAGAATCCCGTCAGGAGCTGTCCGGGTTCCTGACCCGGCTGCTCAACCCAGGTGTTCTTGTATGTGTAGGTGGAACCTGAAAGGTTGCCGGGATCAGGCTCAGAACCATCAATTGTATAGTATATGTTTGCAGCCGGGACATCAGTTGAAAGGATCAGACCGAACGGAGCTGAATAGAAGCCGCTTGTATGAGAAAAAACGGGTGGTGGCAGGGGAGGATAGGTGTCCGCCAGGGTTTGTGAGTGAAGCAGAACGAAAAATAGTAAAAAGACGGTCATTTTCCGTATGCCTGTCCCTGACACACGGCATTTATTAAAAGAAAATGTGGTGCCTGAGCTAATTTCTGAAAGCATGTCTGGTATAGTTTTTAATACGGAATAAATATGCCTATTATTTTCTGCTTTTACAATAATATCGGGATTATTTAAATCGATTCAATCGGTTTTGATACCGGCTACCGGCAATAATTTTAGCGGGATGGTGGATATTGATAATAGCTACCGTTCAAGTGACTGCTGGTGGTAATACTCTGCCCTCTCCTCATTTCCGAACCGGAAGTAAATGTTCCTGAGATATTCGGCATAGGAGGGTCTGGGATCGATTTCCCAGAGCTGCTCAAAATAGTCTCTCGAGATTCTGAAGTTTTCGTTGATCGTTTCAAGGGCATTCAGAAGCTGTCTGTACTGTGCCCTTGTCTGGTTCTGCTCATAAGCGGTAAACTCTTCCTGGTAGCGGTTCTCTGCCAGCCAGAAGTAGTGGTCGCCCAGATATTCGAGTGCAGTTACGTTGGTGCTGTCGGCATTGTACAGATCCCGTGCAATATCTTTCAGGTTTTCTTCCCTGCCAAGAGTTCTGTTAAGCTCATACCAGCTTTCCATGAGACCGGCATTGCCGGGGGCCAGTTCTTCCAGGTCCTCCCAAAGCCCCAGCGCCCTGTCGGTGTTGCTGCTTTCCTGGTAGGCGTCGAACAGCCTTATCCTTAACTCATCAGCCCTGTCGCCGCCGGGGTAATTATTGATATAGTTTTCGAGATTTGTTATCTCGAGCGAAAGATTGTCAATTTCCCGGTATGCAGTCGCAAGTATGTAATAACCTCTCTCACCTGAGGTGTCTTTCCGGCCGGCATGCACAAGGTATTCGACCGCTTTGTTGAGGTGTCCGGTCTCCCAGGCAGCAATACCCGCCCTGTACCAGATCTCACCGTCTGCCTCCCGGTTGCGGTTCTTTTCCAGCTCAATGATCTCCTCGTAGAGCTCAAGGGATTTTCTGTAATTGCCGGCATTGTATTCAGAACCTGCTTCTTCCTGGAGGGTCAGGATGCGTCGTGCCGGACCGCAGCCGGCCATTGTGGCAATTGCAAGGAGCAGGAAGGGTATGGCATGTTTGTAATTCATATCATGTTTTTTGTCTACCTGAAAAATTTATTTTGGTGTTCTTCTGCATATTCAATCAGTTGCCTGGCTATTTCGGGATATTCACTGATTACATTTACCTTTTCATAAGGGTCGTGCACCATGTCGAACAGGGCGGTATCTATGTTTTTCTGAATGTAGATGCCTGCCTGTCCGTCTATTCCTCCCTTCAGAGGATACCTGTACTGATGCGGAAGGTGAAGTTTCCATTTTCCGTCCGCGCTGAGCACTCCCTCAAAATTATTGATCATGGTAAAGCCATAATAATCATGTGGGTTTTCAGCACCCTCCTTACCTGTGATTATGTCCCATACATTCTTGCCGTCAATCTCATAACCGGGGAGCGGGGCACCTGTAAGGTATGAAAATGTCGGGAGAAAATCGATCGACATAAACGCCTGGTGTGAGACTGTATTGGGTTCTATTTGTGCCGGATACTTTATGATGAGGGGTGATCGTACACCACCGTCAAATGTCGTGCCTTTCTCTCCCCTGTAAGGAGTCATGCCCGCATGGTTTCCATAGGAGAGCCAGGGACCGTTATCGGATGTGAAGATAAAGATGGTATTGTCGTCAATACCATTTTCTTCAAGGGCCTTCATTACCTGACCCACTGACCAGTCAAGTTCCATGGTCACATCGCCATACAGGCCGGTACCGGATTTTCCTGCGAATTTATCACTTACAAACAGGGGTACATGCGGCTGGGGATGAGCCAGGTAAAGAAAGAAAGGACTCCCGCTGTTCCGGTTGATGAAATCGACCGATTTTTCGGTGAACCAGGTGGTGAACCATGTCTGATCGTCAGCAGTTACCGAGTCGAT
>SLOE01000077.1 GCA_007132715.1 Bacteroidales bacterium | reverse complement strand
TCATCATCAAGGGTACGCCCTGGTACAAAAGCGTTAATATCTGCACAAAGCTCCGATATCTGCAAGCCGGTAATATATTCTGCCAGATTCTCGGCATGGGTGCCGATATCGCCAAGGCAGCCTCCCGGGCCGCTGTAACGGGGATCAGAACGCCAGGCAGCCTGTTGGTTACCCTCCTTTTCAAGTGGAGTGGAGAGCCATCCCTGCGGGTATTCTACAACGATCTTGCGAACCGGACCAATCCGGTTTTTGGAGACAAGGTACCTTGCCTCCTTGACCATCGGGTATCCGGTGTAGGTATGGGTAAGGGCAAACAGATGACCGGTCTCATCAACCTTTTTGGCCAGTTTGACCGCCTCCTCATGTGAAATTGTAACCGGCTTGTCACAAACAACATTGAAACCTTTGTCCAGGGCCTCCATTGCAATGGGAAAATGAAGATGGTTGGGGGTGGTTATGGCAACCATATCCATCCTGACATCATCGGGAAGCGCAGCTTCTTTTTCCATCATCTCCATCCAGGTGCCGTAGGCACGTTCGGGTGACACATGATATATAGCTGCCGACGCTTTTGACTTTTCAGGATCGGAATCAAAAGCACCGCAAACAAGCTCAATATACCCGTCCATGATCGCTGCCCTGTAATGGACCGGCCCGATGAATGACCCGGGACCGCCTCCAACAAGCCCCATTCTGATTTTTCTGTTCATTTCTGTTGATTTTTGTGGTTATTAGTTTATGTTGATATAAGTCTTCTCCGGTAATTAAAATCAGTGCAATTTAAAAAACCATGGAGTTATTCCCAAATTTAAAATACACCAAAATGAACTCCCGGCCGAATGTTAAAAATGTTTAATTAGCCCATACGGACGCCGGGGTTATCGCTGATATACAGTTTTTTTACTCTTTTCACCTCCGGCTGTCAGATAAATGAATTGTTTATTATTAGTATTAATATTGACCTAATTAAGATAAATTTGTATTTTGGCAGAATGTTTTGAATCACGGTCTTTTTAAAAATATTTACATAATAACCGCTTAATACCAATTCTAATTACTAACTAAATTCACTGAAAATGGATAAAAAAATCTCAAGAAGAAAGTTCATCGGCAACACTGCCATGGCTGCTGCCGGACTTACCATCCTTCCCAGCAATGTGGTGAGCGGACTGGGCCACAAGGCGCCCAGCGACAAGCTCAATATAGTTGCAGTGGGTATCGGAGGAATGGGGTCAAGTATTCTCCGAAACCTTGAAACTGAAAACATAATTGCTCTCTGTGACATTGACTGGAGATACAGCAAGCCTGTTTTTGAGCGTTACCCCAATGCCAAAAGGTACTGGGATTATCGCAAAATGTTAGACGAGATGGGTAAGAGCATAGATGGTGTTGCCGTAGCCACATCAGACCATACACACGCAATTATTGCAGCCGATGCCATGACCATGGGCAAGCATGTTTACGTTGAAAAGCCGCTTACCCACACCGTTTATGAATCCCGTCTTCTTACCAGGCTGGCCGAGAAGTACAAGGTAGCCACCCAGATGAACAATTGGGGAGCCTCCCAGGAAGGTGTTAACCTGTGCCGTGAATGGATTGCCAACGGCGAGATCGGAGAGGTTACAAGGGTCGATTCGTTTACCGACAGGCCGATATGGCCACAGGGCCTTAACACTCCAGAAGAGGTTCATCCCATTCCCGACACCATGAACTGGGACCTTTTCATAGGCCCTGCACCCATGCGTCCATACAATGAAATATACACCCCCTGGAACTTCCGCGGATGGTGGGATTTCGGAACAGGCGCACTCGGCGATATGGCACCCCATATTCTTCATCCCGTCTTCATGGGTCTGGAACTGACCTATCCAACAAAGGTCCAGGGTACATCATCAATGCTGCTGGTTGACTGTGCACCTGTTGCTCAAAAAGTGAAGTTTGTTTACCCGGCCAGGACCCCGAGCAGCAACTTGAAGATCAACCTTCCCGAGGTCGTTGTTAACTGGTACGACGGCGGTATCCGTCCCGAGATGCCGGACGGCTGGCCTGCCGGAAGGAACATGAACGATGCAGGTGGCGGCGTAATCTTCTACGGAACAAAAGATGTACTCGTAGCTGGTTGCTACGGCCGTAATCCCTGGCTGCTATCAGGCCGGGTTCCGGATGCGCCGAAATTCGTGCGCAGGGTGCCGACCGACCATTACCAGGACTGGGTGCGTGCCTGCAAGGAGAGCCCGGAGAACAGGGTTGAAACCGCCTCTCCATTCTATGAGGCAGGACCGTTCAACGAAATGGTTGTGATGGGTGTTCTTGCCGTACGCCTTCAGTCACTCCACAAGGAGCTTGAGTGGGACGGAGAGAACATGCGGTTCACCAACATCGGCGACGATGAAACGATCCGCACCATTATTCGTGACGGCTTCAAGATCGAGGACGGTCACCCGACATTCGCAAGAGACATGACAGACCCGATTAATGCGAAACAGTATGCAGAAGAGCTGGTAAACAAGCCCTACAGGGATGGATGGAAACTTGTACCCATGCCCACCTAGAGGTTCTTAATACCATGATTACCAAGCGACTGCCCGACGGTGACCAAAGCACCCCGGGCAGTCGTTTTGGCTAAAAAAATAACTTAAGAAACCCGTTTAACATTAATCTGCAAATTATGAAATCAAAAAGTCTATCAATTGTTGCAGTTGCTTTCTTCGCTGTTGTGTCGGCCTGGTCGTGCGGCCCTGCAGCCGACCGCACCGCAGAAGCTGAAGTTGCACCGAACACTCTTTCAGAGCAGGAAAAAGAAGAAGGATTTATCCTCCTTTTTGACGGGGAGACCACCACAGGATGGCGCTCCTATAACGGCGATGCCTTTCCTGAGGAAGGCTGGATTGTCGAAGACGGAACACTGCGTTGCATTGGCAGGGGAGGCGATATAGTCTATTACGGCACATTCAGGGATTTTCACCTTAAGGCGGACTGGAAAATATCAGAAGGCGGCAACAGCGGCATCTTCTATCTTGGTCAGGAAATTTCCGGAAGACCCATATGGCATACTGCCCCTGAATTCCAGATACTTGACAATGAGCGTCATCCCGATGCAGAGCGCGGAATTGACGGAAACCGAAAAGCTGCAGCTCTGTACGACATCCTGCCTCCGGTACCCCAGAACACCAGGCCTGCCGGTGAATGGAACACCGCAGAGATAATCGTGTACCAGGGATCTGTATTCCATCGCCAGAATGGCGAGGATGTCCTTGAGTACCATCTGGGCACTCCGGACTTTGAACAGATGGTAGAGGAGAGCAAGTTTGACGTCGAGCTTTTCGGCAAGTATATAGAAGGTGTGATCGGATTACAGGACCATGGTGATGACGTATGGTTCAGGAACATTAAGCTAAGGGAATACTAAAAACTGAAGATTCCCGTCACATGCAGTGTATATATCTCAGCACCAGCTCTCTGATAGCTTCATTATTGCCATAAAGACGCTCGCTGAGGTTCCTGTCGTCATAAGCCCTCAGCCGTTCGGCAATATTCCTGAGAACTCCCGGCGGAAAGACTCCGTTTTTCTCAAAAACAGACATCTTTGCCTCAAGTGCAGATGCAGAATCCCAGCATGAGGCAGGAAGTTTTTCAAGTCCTGCCAGCCTCTCCATATGTTCATCCCTGAAAATATTGACATCCACATAAAGATCCTCTGCCAGCTTAAGTGCATTTTCCATTTCAAGTCCGTGCCTTGCCGCCACAACAAGTCCGGCCATCAGCAAGTAAATGTCGGCCGATCCGTCAGGTGAGCGAAACTCGACCGTCTGTTTTCCGCCATAATCGGCAGTATTAATTTTTTCACCTGGATTGGCATCATTGATCATGTTGTTCTTCCCCAGCCATCCGAGGGGGACGCGCACAAGCACGGAGCGGTTCCTGTCGCCCCAGCATATGCTGGTGGGAGCCTCCTGGTGCGGCACGAGCCTGAGGTATGATGTGGGGATCGTGTTACCGAAAGCCGTAAGCGCAGAGGCGCAGTCAAGCCATCCGGCCACCATCCTCCTTGCAGTATCGCTCAACACACCGTTTTGGGTCATCAGGTTCACCCCCTCCTTTTCCAGCATTGCGTGAACGTGCATGCCGCTGCCTGCTTTGCCTACAGTGATCTTGGGGGCAAAACTGATCTCAACGCCGTATTTGAATGCAAGCATCCGCAGTATCCATTTGGCAATGATAAGCTGGTCGGCTGCATCCTCCACATCGCAGGGAAGGAACTCTATCTCATGCTGTTCAAACAGCTCATTGTCCCTCGTAAAGCTTCCAACCTCGGCATGCCCGTATTTGGTCCTGCCACCTGCCTTTGCAATCAGAAGCAGGGCCTCGGAACGCAGCTTCTCAAACTTGGCGTATGGCTCCGATGCATGATACCCCTTCTGGTCGACCGGAGGGAAGAAGTCGTGACGGGGACTGTTAACGTAGTACTCCAGTTCACCAAGTGCAAGGAATTTACATCCTGTACGGGCTGTGAAGTCACTGTGAGCCTTGCTGAGTATATACCGTGGATCGCTCTCCAGTGGCAGTCCTTCACTATTGTAAAAAGAGCAAAGGATGTCCAGGGTCGGCACATCAGTAAAAGGGTTAACAAAGGCAGTACGGTATCGTGGCACCACATAAAGATCACTGGATCCGGCCTCAATGAATGAGAACAGGCTTGATCCGTCAACTCGTTCACCCTGTGTGAGAACCGTCTCCAGATGTTCCTTACCGGAGATCACAAAATTGAGGGTTTTCAGCTTGCCGTCTTCTGCCACATACCTGAAGTTAAGCATCTCAATTCCGTTCTCTTCAATATACCTGACAATATCATCCCTGGTGAACCGGTTAGCCGGTTTTTTCACGAACCGCACCAGCTCATTCGGATTAAGTTTAATATCTGATTGATGCATTTTAAATTGTATTTTTAATTTAAAACCCGCTAAAATAAACAGAATACAACACAAAAAACATGATTTTTTGCCTTCGTAAACATGTTAAATAACAACTGATCTCCGGTTAAACGCAAAAACGGGATACGCTGCAGCTTTTACTGCCGGCCCCTTTGCTTACAGGAATTGTAATACAGGAAATTATCAGGCCTTCAGGCTTTTCAGCCTGTCATCGAGAGCTGCAATCTTGCTTTCGGCATCAGACTTCTTTGCCATTTCATTCTGAACGACATTATCAGGTGCATTCTGCACAAAACGTTCATTATTCAGCTTTTTCATCACCGAGTTCAGAAATCCACGTGCATACTCCAGCTCTTTTTGCAGCTTTGCTATCTCCTCCTCCAGATCAAGCTTCCCTTCCATGGGAACAAAATATGCAGTTGTCCTGACCATGAATGAAATGGCACCGGTGGGCTTATGTTTTGTTTCGCTGATTTCAGAAAGGTTGGCCAGACGGGCTATCACATGCTCGAACGGGGGCATGCCCCTCCCCTCTTCAAGCAGCACCAGGAGAGAAAGGGGCTCTTTTTGCGGGATATTCTTTTCTGCCCTTATAGTGCGGAGTGAACTTACTACTTCCATAGCAATACTGAAGTCGGAAAGCAACTTCTTCTGCACTTTCCCTGTCCCGGGCATCTGCGCTGTCACTATGCTCTCTCCCTCATTTCTCTTTTCCAGCCTCTGCCACAGCTCCTCTGTGATAAAGGGCATTATCGGATGCAGCAGTCTGAGAAGCCTGTCGAAAAAGCGGGTGGTCGCCTTGTGGGTTTCAGCATCCAGCGGCTGCCTGTAGGCCGGTTTTACTATCTCAAGGTACCATGAGGAAAAATCATCCCAGAAAAGCCTGTACAGAAGCATAAGAGCCTCCGAAAGCCTGTAGTTTTCATATAGTCTTTCAAGCCGGCCTACAGCCTCTGCCAGCCTGGCATCGAACCATTCGACAGCCTGTTGCGAATGAAGGGGCTGAACAGCATTTTCGTCAGTTTCCCAGCCTTTGACAAGGCGGAAGGCATTCCATATCTTGTTGGAGAAGTTCCTTCCCTGTTCGGTCAGACTTTCATCAAACAAAAGGTCGCCACCTGCAGGCGAACACAGGAGCATACCCACCCTCACCCCGTCGGCCCCGAATTTCTTTATGAGCTCGAGCGGCTCCGGTGAGTTCCCCAGGGACTTGGACATTTTCCTGCCAAGCTTGTCGCGCACTATGCCTGTAAGATAAACACTTCTGAAGGGCTTTTCTTTCGGGTATTCGTAACCGGCCATGATCATTCGGGCAACCCAGAAGAACAGTATTTCAGGTGCCGTAACGAGGTCGTTGGTCGGATAATAATACTTATAATCAGGGTTATCGGGTTTCCTTATGCCGTCGAAGACTGCAACGGGCCATAACCATGATGAGAACCATGTGTCAAGCACATCTTCGTCCTGACAGATATCCGGCAAAGAGAGACTGTCATTACCGGTCTTTCCCCTGGCAAGCCTGAGCGCCTCATCAGGTGTCTTTGCAACGACAAAATCATTGCCACCCGCAATATACCAGGCAGGTATCCTGTGTCCCCACCACAACTGGCGGGATATGCACCAGTCCTTTATATTCTCCATCCAGTGCCTGTAGGTATTCCTGAATTTGGCAGGGTAGAACCTGATATTGTTGTTCATCACATTTTCAAGCGCCGGGCCGGCCAACTCGCCCATCCGGCAGAACCACTGCATTGAGAGCCGTGGTTCAATTGCCGCATCTGTACGCTCGGAATAGCCGACCTTGTTGACATAGTCCTCAATCTTTACCATATACCCCTCATCGGCAAGCTTTTTCACCGCAGCCTCCCTGGCCTCAAACCTGTCCATCCCGATGAAAATCTCCGCCTTATCACCAAGGGTACCGTCGTCATTGAAAATATCTATCACCGCCAGGTTATGCCTGATCCCTATCTCATAGTCATTAATATCGTGGGCAGGGGTTATTTTCAGGGCTCCCGTGCCGAATTCCATGTCAACGTAACTGTCGGTTATTACCGGGACCACCCTGTTGACCATCGGTACAACCACATTTTTACCGTGCAGATGCCTGAAACGCTTGTCGGCCGGGTTAACACTCACAGCAGTATCTCCGAGAATGGTTTCCGGCCGTGTGGTGGCAATCGCCACCCACTCATCTTCACCCTCTACCCTGTAACGCACGTGGTACAGCTTTGAACTGACCTCCTTGTATATGACCTCCTCGTCCGATACGGCTGTCTTCGCCTGCGGGTCCCAGTTGACCATCCTTACACCACGGTATATGAGCCCCTTCTTATACAGGTCGGTAAAAACATCAATAACGCTCTCTGAATAGCCTTCATCCATCGTGAAGACTGTCCGTGACCAGTCACACGAAGCACCCAGTTTCTTAAGCTGCTCCAGTATAATGCCACCATGTTCTTCTTTCCATGCCCATGCATGCTCAAGGAACTCCTTGCGCGAAAGTTTCGATTTATCAATCCCTTCAGCTTTAAGCCTGGCAACAACCCTTGCTTCCGTTGCAATGGAAGCATGATCGGTACCCGGTACCCAGCAGGCATTCTTTCCCAGCATCCTGGCCCGTCTCACCAGAATGTCCTGTATCGTATTGTTCAGCATATGCCCCATATGCAGGACCCCGGTCACATTGGGGGGAGGGATAACAATTGTATACGGATGCCTGTCATCGGGCACCGACCTGAACAGTCCGTTGTCAAGCCAGTATTTGTACCACTTCTCTTCAGTGTCTGCAGGGTTGTACTTTGAAGGAATATCCATTTGAAAATATCTTGTTTGGTTGGAAACAAAAGGCCCGGTTCTAACCTGAATTTTTGTATCCGGGCCGCTGCCCGGCAAAAATAATCAATTCCGCGTTAAAATTCCCCGGCCCAGCGTATTTATAAGGCAACAATTATCATACTTTTATTTGTCAATAAAGTCTATTTTTGTTTGTAATCAGCAATCTCAAAATCATACAGGTATGCCGGAAATTTCAAAAAAAGGCAGGCTCATGCCGGCCTCACCCATCAGAAAACTCGTTCCCTATGCAGAGGAGGCAAAAAGAAAAGGGCGCAGGATATATCACCTGAATATAGGCCAGCCCGATATACCAACCCCGCAGGTTGCACTTGACGCAATTCGCAACAATACCCTCAGGGTGGTTGAGTACAGCCACTCAGCCGGCAATGAATCATACCGCAGAAAGCTTGCCGGATACTACAGGGCACTTGATATCGATGTGGACCATACCCAGATGCTAATTACGACAGGAGGATCGGAGGCAATCCTGTTCGCGCTCATGTCATGCCTGGACGAAGGAGATGAAGTAATAGTTCCCGAACCGTTTTATGCCAATTATAACGGGTTTACCGTTACAGCCGGAGTAAGAATTGTTCCGGTTACATCCACCATTGAAGATGGCTTTGCCCTTCCTCCCGTAGCCGATTTTGAAAAACTCATAAATAAGCGGACAAAGGGTATTATAATATGCAACCCCAACAACCCCACCGGGTATCTCTACTCGAGGGATGAGATGGAACAGCTGGGCAGTCTCATAAAGAAGCATGACCTGTACCTGTTCTCAGATGAGGTATACCGTGAATTCTGCTATGACGGCCATACTCATTTCTCGGCAATGCATATCAAAGATGCCGGAGATAACGTAATTCTGATAGATTCGGTTTCAAAACGATATTCTGCCTGCGGGGTGAGGATAGGTGCCATGGTCACAAAAAACAAGGAGGTGGTATCAACGGCGATCAAGTTCGCCCAGGCAAGGCTGAGCCCCCCTTCATTCGGACAGATTGTGGGAGAAGCCGCCCTTGATACCACGGCCGATTATTTTGAAAAGGTACAGCAGGAATATGTTGAAAGGCGTAACCTGATGGTGCGGATGCTCAACAAAATCGAAGGCGTTGTCTGCCCCATGCCTAAAGGAGCCTTCTATACAACGGCCAGGCTGCCTGTTGATGATGCCGACAAGTTTTCACAGTGGTTGCTTAGCGACTTCGAGTACAACAACGAAACAGTTATGCTGGCACCTGCATCGGGGTTTTACTCAACACCCGGACTTGGAAGGGATGAGGTGAGAATTGCCTATGTACTGAATACGGAGGACCTTGAAAAGGCCATCATCTGCCTTCAGAAGGCGCTTGAGGCCTATCCGGGGAAAACCGTTTGATCCTGTGCATGCTCCCCTATCCCCGGGAAGGGTCAGGCGACCGGCAATATAAGCCGGCCGAATGATCCCGTAAATATTTGATTAGTTTAACCTGTTATGTTATTTTTGTATAAATCCATAAAAAAAGCATGTTATGAAGAAAAAAAGTATTGAACTAATGAACAAGGCTGTTGCTGATGAACTGAGTGCAGTGCACCAGTATATGTATTTCCATTTTCATTGTGATGACCAGGGTTTTGATCTGCTGGCCAACCTTTTCAAGCGTACTTCGATAGAGGAGATGGTGCATGTTGAAATGCTGGCTGAAAGGATACTTTTCCTTGGCGGCGATGTGGAAATGAAGCTGTCACACGAGGTCAAGCCTGTTCAGGATGTCAGAGAGATGCTCGACATGGCTGCAAAGATGGAAGAGGCAAGCGCCAACGATTACAACAACTGGGCAAATGAATGTGCAAAAAATGCCGATTCGGTTTCAAAGAAGCTTTTTGAAAGCCTGGTCGAAGATGAGGAAAGGCACCAGGATCAGTTCGAAGATGAAACCGAGAATCTGCAGAAATACGGAGATAACTATCTTGCACTGCAGTCTATCGAAAGAAGCAAGAATGTATCAGGTACAAAAACCGAATAGCCCCCTTTTGAGAATACTCACCCTTATATTTTTGGCAATGGCCATTGCCTCAGGTTCATGCCGGGAGAAACCGGAGGCAGGTGTTATCATGACGGTCAGAGGACCTGTTTCGGCGGCGGAACTGGGACAGACCCTCAGTCATGAACATGTGTTGGTAGACTGGGCAGGAGCAGGTGAGACGGGTTACCACAGGTGGAACAGGGATTCAGTAGCCGGTGTGGTCCTTCCCTGGCTGCATGAGATCAGCGAGCTTGGAGTCACCGGGTTCGCCGATTGCTCACCGGCATACCTGGGGAGGGATCCCTTGCTTCTGAAAGAACTTTCGAACAGATCAGGAATACACATAATAACAAATACAGGTTATTACGGTGCCGTGAATAACCGCTTCATTCCCCCACATGCATACCGGGAGACTGCCGGTGAGTTAGCCTCAAGATGGATTGACGAGTTTGAGAACGGGATAGAGGATACGGGGATAAGGCCTGGCTTTATCAAGATCGGGGTAAAGGAAGACACCCTGTTGTCGGAGCTGCACAGGAAACTGGTAAGGGCCGCTGCCATTACCCACAGGCGAACCGGACTGGTGATCAAATCGCATACCGGGGGCGATGTGCCGGCGTTTGACCAGCTTAACCTGCTGAAGGCTGAGGGAGTATCGCCTGAGGCTTTTATCTGGACACACGCCCAGACCGGGACCATGCCTAAAATAGTGGAAGCGGCAAGGATGGGTGCCTGGATATCGCTCGATGCAGTTAACATCTCTGCAGCAGAGGGCCGGCACGGAAACCATGATCTCTACGCTGCAATGCTGGCAGAGCTGAAAAAGGAGGGACTGCTGCACAGGGTGCTCATCTCGCACGATGCCGGCTGGTATGATGCAGGTGAACCCGGCGGTGGCGGATTCAGGGGATATAGTGATATTCACAGGTTCCTTATCCCTATGCTGATGGAAGAAGGGTTTACCGGTGAGGATACGGAGCAGCTTCTGGTTACCAATCCTGCACGCGCCTTTGAGATAAGGAAGAGGATAGCGGACTGACGGACTACTCAAAATCCGGGTAGAGAAGATACTGCCTTCTCACCTTCTTGAACTCCGCAACATCATCCTTCCAGGTTGCCATTATGGCCGAAACACCGGCACCTCTTTCTATCATCTCCCTAACCATGGTGTTTCCGACAAGCGTATTGAAATACCCCGTAAAGAACTCTATATCACGGGGCATATTGTTGTATGCAAACAGCAGCCACTCAAGGTATATCTCCCGGCGCTCAATTATGAGCCTTTCCTGTACACCACTCAGATCAACCCCATTACACAACTGACCTTTCAGCGGGGGGGTTCGTGCACCTTCGGTACTCTGGGGTGTAAACCTGAAACTGGCATTTCGCATCTCCGGATGCCCGAACACCATGAACGGAAAATCAGTACCCCGGCCCAGGCTCATTACGGTTCCCTCAAAAAGGCAGACAGATGGATAAAGATAAATTGAAAGCTGCGTCTGCAGGTTGGGCGAAGGCCTGACCGGGAGTCTGTACAGAGTGTTGTGGTCGTAATTCTCACAAAGCACATGGTGCAGGTCGGCTGTTATGCTGCCCTCAAGCCACCCTTCACCGTTTATCATGCGGGCAAGTTCGGCCACTGTCATGCCGTGCACTATGGGAATGGGATGCATGCCTACGAATGACCGCAGTTCCATATCCAGAACGGGTCCGTCAACATAAAAACCATTGGGATTGGGACGGTCCAGCACCAAAAAGGAGACTCCATTCTCGGCACACGCTTCCATCACATAATGCATGGTCGATATATAGGTGTAGAACCTTGCCCCGACATCCTGTATATCGTAAACAACAACATCCAGATCATTTACATCTTCCGGCAGAGGCTTAAGCCTCTCGCCGTAAAGTGAAACCAGGGGCACCCCGGTTTTTTCATCCTTAATGGTCGATATCTTTTCACCGGCATCGGCTGTTCCCCTGAAGCCGTGTTCAGGCACGAATACACGCACCACATCAATCCCCAGAGACAGCAGGCTGTCGACAAGATGGGTGCCGCCTATCATTGTTGTGTGATTTGCAACAATACCTACCCGTTTCCCCTCGAGCAACCCGAGGTACTGGTCAACCCTTTCGGCACCGGTGGTAACATCCCGGTAACGGGGTACCTGTGACCCTGCATGGACAAGTGAAATAACAAGGCATGTAAAGATCAAAAAAAGCTTTTTACTCATTTTTCCCAGGTAATAGAGTTTCCAGAATTAATTATGTACCGTTAAAGATCCGGTCTCTCCCGGCAGCACAAACTTATGATTAATTATTATAAAAACCTTTGCCAGCATCAACATTATGCAGCCCTGCGAAACAAGCTGACGCATCATTCGAACAGACCGGGTACTGAAAGGTACCTCTCTCCGGTATCATAGCAAAAAGTCAGTACACGGGAATTTTTTGGAGCGTCACTGAGCACTTTTGCAACAGCAGCAAGCGATGCCCCGGTCGATATCCCCGCAAAAATACCTTCCTGCCTGGCCGCCTTTACCGCATACCCGAAAGCCTCCTCCTTTTCTACGGTGACAATACCGTCAAAAATATCCCTGTCAAGGACTGCGGGGACAAATCCCGCTCCGATACCCTGGATGGGGTGTGGCCCGGGTTCGCCGCCGCTGAGTACGGGCGACAGTGCAGGCTCAACCGCAAAGATCTTCATGTCCGGAAAGGCTGATTTAAGAACCATTCCGGCACCGGTTATATGCCCGCCGGTCCCCACTCCCGTCACCATGTAGTCCAGCCCCTCCGGAAAATCAGCGGTTATTTCCGATGCGGTTGTTGCTGAATGTATACGAGGATTTGCAGGATTATCAAACTGCATGGGTATCCATGCTCCCTTTATCTGAACTGCGAGCTCGTTTGCTCTTGCTATTGCACCCTTCATCCCGGTTTCCCGGGGAGTAAGCTCAATCCTGGCACCATATGCAGCCATTATCTTTCTTCGTTCAACCGACATCGACTCGGGCATAACAAGTATTAAACGGTATCCCTTTACAGCAGTCACCAGGGCAAGACCGATCCCGGTATTCCCCGAAGTTGGCTCAATAATTGTACCGCCCGGCTTCAAAGCCCCGCTCTTTTCTGCCTCTTCAACCATTGCCAGTGCTATCCGGTCCTTTATGCTGGCGCCGGGATTGTTCTTCTCAAGCTTGATCCAAACCTGAAAGTCGTCACCAAATAACCTGTTGATCCTAATAACAGGAGTATTCCCTATCAGTCCCAGTACATTGTCACTCTTCATGATAAACCAGTTTAAATTGAAAAATCGTCATAACTGCCTTTCTCCTTGCTGTTCCGTATTTTAACGGTGCTGGTGTGATAAACCACCGAATGAGGGGGAACGCTTTCTGTCAGCCACACGTTGCCACCGATAACAGAGTCATGCCCTATTGTTGTCTCACCACCCAGCACAGTGCTTCCTGCATATATAACAACATTATCCTCAATAGTGGGATGCCTCTTCTTTGAAGCCATGCTTTTTTTTACGACCATAGCCCCCAGGGTTACCCCCTGGTATATCTTTACATTATCGCCTATTATGGTTGTCTCTCCTATCACCACCCCGGTTCCGTGATCAATGAAGAAACTTTTTCCGATGGTGGCACCCGGGTGTATATCAATCCCTGTCCTCCCGTGTGCATGCTCCGTCATTATCCTGGGCAGAAGAGGAACCCCTCTGCTGTAAAGGAGGTTTGCGAAACGATACACCGCTATTGCATAAAACCCGGGGTATGCGCATATCACCTCCTGGAGACTGGTAACGGCCGGGTCGAACCGGCATATAGCCTCAGCATCCTTAACAAGCAGCCTGTAGATTTCAGGGACCTCTTCGAAGAAGTGGCGGGACTGCTCATATGGATCACCCTCCAGATGGCTGTCGAGCGATATCATCAGTCTTTCGAGCATAAGCGTCAGCTCCCTGAACCTCATCCGGTACTGCTCCTTCCTGTCACAGGGATAATTGGGAAAAAGCAGACGGATCAGCTTGTCGGTAAACTTCTGGGTTTCATAGATGTCGGGGAGAAATTCGCTGACTGACCGGTGCTTGTTAAATAATTTGTCAATAAAGGGATCCAGCTTATCCATATCATATATTAAATTATCGAATTACCAGCATATTTACAGATGCAAAGATAATAAACTCAAGCCTGTTGCGAACCACAGACAATATTTTGTTTCAATTAACACTATTTGGAGATCGGCACTGTGATTTGTCACCGCAGCACCGATTATTTGTCACCGCAGCACCGATATTTGTCACCGCAGCATTGCGTTTTATCTTTGAAGCGGTTAAAATATATATTAATTTCGCAGGCGTGCCACGACAATTATGAACATTGAACTCCATATAGCAAAACGTCTTGCAGGAGACAAGGATGGGAAAAAGACCATTTCGGGACCCATAGTGAAAATAGCAGTTGCCGGTATTGCCCTGGGCATAGCGGTAATGTTGATATCGGTCGCGGTTGTTACAGGGTTCAAGAGGGAGATCCGTAACAAGGTCATCGGCTTCGGGTCACATATACAGATTACCAATTTCGATTCCAATATATCCTGGGAGACAACTCCGATCAGGATTGACCAGGACTTCCTGCCCGGGATAGCTGAAATAGCCGATGTTCGACATATTCAGCCCTTTGCCACCAAACCGGGCATAATAAGGACCCGGGGCGAAGATATCCAGGGAGTGATACTTAAGGGTGTTGACGGCAGCTTTGACTGGTCCTTTTTCGAGCAGAACATGGTAGAGGGTTCCAGGTTAAGGCTGACTGATACGGTTACAAGTAACGAGGCTGTGCTGTCGCGGACTGTCGCCTCGCTGCTGCGGCTGGAAGTGGGTGATGATTTCGCTATGTTCTTCGTTCAGGATCCCCCGCGTGCAAGAAGATTTACTCTGTCTGGGATCTATGATACCGGCCTGGAGGAGCTTGACAGGATGTTCGTCCTTGCCGATCTCAGGCACATACAGAGGTTGAACGACTGGGATGATGATCAGATAAGCGGTTTCGAGATATTGCTTCATGACTACGACAACCTGGACCGTGTTACCAGGCAGGTGGATGACCTTGCCGGATACCTGTTTACCGGCGACCTTACCCGTTTGCGTGTCGAAAGCATAAACGACAAGTATCCACAGTTCTTTGACTGGCTCGAGCTGCTGGATATGAACGTGTGGGTGATCCTGTCGCTTATGGTTATTGTTGCGGGTTTTAATATGGTGTCGGGACTGCTGATACTTATACTGGAAAGGACCGGTATGATCGGCATCCTGAAGGCCATGGGGCTTGAAAACAGCCGGCTGCGGAAAATATTCCTTTACCAGTCGGCCTTCCTTACAGCAAAAGGCCTGTTCTGGGGCAACCTGATCGGGATAGGGCTTATACTGTTACAGCATTATACCGGTTTTCTCAAACTTGACCAGGCATCTTACTTCATCCCCACTGTGCCTGTCAACCTGCGGATAATACACCTCCTGCTGCTCAATGCGGGCACAATGGCAGTTACAGTAGCAATGCTGGTAATCCCGTCATATATTATCGGCAGGATCGATCCGGAAAAGACTATCCGGTTCGATTAATAATGTACCGAAAAGGTGCCGTTGGTTATCAGTAATTTGATGCCATCAGCTCGAACCATGCCTGGGGATGTTCACAGGCAGGACAGTTTTTAGGCGCCTTTTTGCCTTTGTAAACATAACCGCACTTGCGGCAGTACCATTCGGTCTGTTCCTCACTCTCGAACACCTTTCCGTTATTGACATTCTCAAGAAGCTTGAGGTACCTCTTCTCATGGGTTATCTCAGCTTCGGCAATGATCTTGAAGACCGATGCGATCATTAAAACACTGAACCCTAATACTTAAATCCCGTAATAAATACTCCGGAGCAGGCAAATAGTTATTTAGTCCGTCTTTAAAAAATGGATTGATGCAATTAAGTTATTTATAATTTAAAGGAGAGGCAGAAATTTTTAATCACTATCTTCGACGCCTTAGATTCCTTTACCGGCTACATGAGCAAAAACTTCATAAAAAGACTCGAAACAGAGCTGGGGAAGAGACTCCCCGGTGAGCCTGCCCAGAGAAAGATGGCACCCGGGGTACACCGTGTTTTCAAAACCTCTGAAAGTGCAGGCCAAGCCGGTGTACTGCTGCTTCTTTTTCCCCGAAAGGGAAATCTTCACATCCTTCTTATAAAGCGAGCCGATTATCCCGGCCCGCATGGCGGACAGATAAGCCTGCCGGGCGGTAAAATGGAAGAGGGTGACCAGACTGTTATATGTACTGCATTAAGAGAGGCGGCTGAGGAGACCGGGATTGATCCGGATACGGTTACCGTTCTGGGGACCCTCACTCCACTCTTTATCCCGGTAAGCAACCTGGAGGTGCTTCCGGTGGTGGGTTATGCCCGGATACAGCCCGAATTCAGTATTGACCCACAGGAGGTGGAATACCTTATTACCGCAGGTCTTGGCGAACTGGCTGACAACAAACTGAAAACCGAGGAGAAGTTGAATATTTCAGGGGTCACCATCATTGCACCGGGATACAGGGTGGGAGATGAATTCATTTGGGGCGCCACCGCCATGATCCTTTCCGAGTTTATGGAAGTTGCGGGGTTTGCAGGGCTACATGGTCAGTAACAATGTTCCTGTAATGGTCGTAACGGTTCAGTATCTCGCCCACGTACCTGTATGGTTCATAGCCGCGGGCATACCCGTGCCTTACGACAGGATCGAGAAAGTAATCGGGATTTGACTTGTTGAGTATATAGTAGTCCACGCTGCCTGTCCACCGGTCAGGGTCTTTGCCATGCTTGCGGGCCAGGGCCCTGGCATCGAGAACGTGTCCGAGACCGACATTATACGATGCAAGTATGAACTTTATGCGCTCCTCCCTGTCGGTTATCCGGTCACTCAGTATCTCGTCAAGCCATGCTATGTACCCGACCCCCGCACGGATATTCTCTTCCGGGTCATCCAGGTTTCTCACACCATATCGCCTTGCAGTTCCGGGCATCAGCTGCATTAGTCCCCGTGCACCTGCCCAGCTCTCAGCATCGTACCTGAAACGGGACTCCTGGTAGATCATAGAAGCAAGCAGCCGCCAGTCCCATCCGATCTCTTCACTGTATTTCCTGATAAGATCGTCGTACGGAGATATTCTGCCGCTGGTAAGCACATAGAAGTCGCTCATTACTATCCGGGCCGAGCGCTGGTTCCTGAAATATTTTGCATAGAGCAGCCGGTACTCTATTGTCGAACTGAAGCTCTTGAGCCACAAGTTTATCGAATCCCTCAGTGCATAATCGCCCTTCCTCACTGCCCAGGCCAGGTTCTGGGTGAAACTTATCGCTGTGCCAATATCCAGGTTCTGATAATATGTCTGGTTTACCATGGCAACATTCTCATCGCCTACCGTTATATCAATCTCTCCCTCTGCCACCATGGTGATCAGCTGCTCTACTGCAATATCAACCTCTTTTATCAAAATGGTGTCGCCTATTTCATCCATAAGGTTCCTGAGCCTTGAAGCATAGGCCGAATTCTTCTGCACATGCACGGTTTTACCGGCAAGCTCAAGCGGAGACCTCACCATTTCGGTGTCGAGCTCGGCAGCGGTCATATAGTGCCAGTCCGACGGAAGCCTCTGTACAAGGACCTGCCTTGTCTGGCTGTGGGGAACCGTAAAATCGAACATCCTGCTCCTTTCACGGGTTACGGTCAGGTTCATCGCTATAAGGTCACACTCATCCCCCATCAGGCAGCCGAAACTTTCATCCAGGTTATTGTTCACGACAACATTGAGCCTTACACCAAGATGGTCGGCCAGCAGGTTGAGCATCTCATACTGGTATCCCATCGGCTCTCCCCGGTAAATAAAATAGTTGGTCGAGTTATAGTCTGTTATTGCCGTGATCCTGCCTCTCTCTGTATAATGGGGTATTATTGCTTCCTCATCTGTTGCGGGGGGACCGTCACAGGCAAAAGTCATCAGGATCAAAGGCACAAGAAAAGAAAATAAAGTGTTTACTTTTTTCCTCCCCATGATAAGATATTTATATACTATACGAATATACAATTTTTTTTATACCCGCCTTCCGGCAGAAAGGAAAGTTAAAAAACAGGCATCAGTTATAGAAAGACCAGGAAACTCCAAGCTTGAACATCCTGTGGTTCCTGGGATAATGCAAAACGGTAAAGTAATCGGGACTGATAAAACCGGCATTAAGGTGCTCAACCTTGAAGAACCCCCTCAGTCTTTTATGCTTGAAACTTACAAACGCATCAACGTAGGGGTAATTGCCAAGCATACGCTCGTCCTGGAGATAAAAACCTGAAAATGCCGGCTGGTATGCATATCCCTGGTAACGTGTGCTGTACCAGAAATCAAATCCTGCCTGCACGGTGAGCATGCCGTCTATAAATGTCTGCTCATACCAGGCCGACTGGTATACTGATAAGTCAGGCAAAGGCAGTACGTCCTGGTTCCCTGAAAGCTGGTATTCTGTAATATTTCTGAAATGAAACCGCCAAAGGGTGAAATCTTTTTTAAGCCTGACATTCACCACCGGTATTACGTCACCGTGCTGGCGCGGATTGGCGGTTCTGTCAAAATAGATGAGGTTGTTCAGGAGCCTGAAGCTTGTCGAAGCCTCAAATCTCCGTTCAGGCATGGTGAGTACCCCTCCCGCTACACTCTCACCGGTTCGCCTGAAATCATTCTGCCAGGCAAAATGGTTGGAGTAATAGGAATTGATAAATACCGGGGGGGTAACCTCCCTTTGCCTGACCGATGCTTCAAGCACCGACCGGTTCTTCCCTTCGAACAGGTCAAAACTGATGCCGGCATGCAGATCATACTCCCCCGCTCTTCTGCCCTGAAAAAAGAGGCTTCCCTGGCCCCAGATACCGAAAACGTCACCTATACCGCCACGTGCCAGTGCTATCAGGGCATTACTCCCGTATTTGTGCTCCCTCCTGTCAATTACGGTAAAGCCGGCCGGTTCGGCCAGCAGAAAAGAGGCAGGCGGTTCAGATGGATCAAAATGGAACAGTGTGTCACCCGGTAAGTTATAGCTGCCTTTCAAAAACTCATTCTTTATACCCCCTCTTGCATTGAAGCTGACAATACCCCTGCTGAACGGCGGCAGTTCGACCATCACTTTGTTGGTTAAGGTTGCGTAAGCTACAGAATCAAATGTCCGTGATGTGTTGATCAGAACTTCAGGATAAAAACCCGCTCCCGGGAAATTATCATCGTAAGTACGCCTGTACCTGTCATACCTGACAACATGGTAAAGACGGAATCCTTCAAACCATGAAGAAGAACCGTTTTCAACAGTATCATTCTCGGCGTAATAGAATGGCTGCCAGGACTGGGAAACCAGAATGCCGTTATTATTTACATAGTTCCTTGCATCTATCCTGACAGCGTGATCTTCTGTCTCAAAGTCGGGGTTCAGCAATGATGAAGGATCAGAAAGTCCCCCGTTCTCAAAAACCCTCGCCGAGTTAAGGTTGAGGCTTACATGCAACTGGTAGTTTTCAAGTTCGTAGCTTCCGAACAATGATATGGCGTTGGTAACCGCCTCCTGGTTCCGGTACTGTCCCTCTGAGTTGATGTTGAAATACCTGAATCCCAGGTTGAAATCAGGGTTCACATTCTGGGTGTGCAGGATGTTGAGTATCTTCTCATTCTTACCCCTTGGTCCGCCGGTTGAAAAATCTATCAGTGAAAACGGCCTGCGGGTATTGTAGTAACGGGTTTCGGATGACGACGGAAGGTAGAGAATGAACGGGTCGATAAAAAAGAAATCTGACATGAGGCCGCGCCTGGTAAAGATATCCGGCATTGCCGCAAGTCCGGTGTTCCCCAGAAAAGAGTATGCGATAGCTTCCCTGAAAAGGGGGCTGTGCACCTGGAATGATGCTGCCATGGTGTCTATTTCAACCCTCTCGGTCTCCGTGAACATACCGGTAAGCCTCCATGAGCGGATGATCTCGGGCTGCTCCTGCGGCACAGACCGGTCTGACTGCTGTGCATGCAGTCCGGTAGCCATCAGGATCAACAGGAAGAGTACAGACAATCTTATTATGGGCCCTGGCATGGAAAGATCAAAAGAGTTGTGGCTGTTTTAAAATTCCAACAAAAGTAGTCAATTGGAACCAGAAAAAAAATCCCGGATCACCTTCTTGAGGGTCCGGGATTGTTTTATAAAAGAAAGGCAACGACCTACTCTCCCGCTTTCGCAGTACCATCGGCGCTAATGGGCTTAACTTCTCTGTTCGGAATGGGAAGAGGTGGAGCCCCATTGCAATAGTCACCTTAAATCATTCGCATGCAGGATTGCACGCTTCAATAAGATTGACATGCCGGACAGGCAAATAATTCAGTAACAGCACACACTTAAGAAAGCTACCGGGTAATTAGTACTGCTCGGCTTTGACATTACTGCCTTTACACCTGCAGCCTATCAACGTCATAGTCTTTAACGACCCTTCATGGAAATCTCATCTTGAGGTGA
>SLOE01000052.1 GCA_007132715.1 Bacteroidales bacterium | reverse complement strand
GAAGCTGTCTTCCTGTATCGAGAAATCAACATCAAATGTGATCGGCAGATCCGTATTATTGGTAATTGTAATATCTGTTTCAAAGTGAGAACCGGGCTCCCCCCAATCAGTGTCGCATATTTCAATTATAACAGGGGGAACAGTTACCGGGTCATCCACTGCCGGGTCCTTACTGAGAGCATTGCCTGTAAGAAGTAGAATCAGTGAGAGTGTAAATAGTTTCATAATTGAGGTCACCAGGTATTTAGCAGGGCAGGATTAATAAAGTCTTCACAGCTTAAAGATGAAATAATAAGATCAATTTAACAAGGCCAGGGTAGGCAATGCCTGATTATTGCCAGAATTTAGAGTACTTTTGCAGTTATTTTTACCGGATTATCATCAATTTTAAGATGCAGAACATTAGGAATATAGCAATTATTGCCCATGTTGATCATGGCAAAACCACGCTGGTCGACAGGATTCTTCACCAGGTGAAATTGTTCAGGGAGAATCAGGATATGGGGGAGCTGATACTTGACTCGAACGATCTTGAAAGGGAAAGAGGGATCACAATTCTTTCGAAAAATGTATCGGTCAGGTACAAAGGCGTCAAGATCAATATTATTGATACACCGGGACACTCAGATTTCGGAGGAGAAGTTGAGAGGGTACTCAATATGGCAGATGCCGTATTGCTGCTGGTTGACGCTTTTGAGGGCCCAATGCCCCAGACCCGCTTTGTATTGCAGAAGGCGCTTGAGCTTAATCTCAAGCCGATCGTGGTGATCAACAAGGTTGATAAGCCGAACTGCCATCCTGATGATGTACTTGAGGCTGTCTATGAGCTGATGTTCAGTCTTGATGCCACAGAGGAGCAGCTTGAGTTTCCCGCTGTTTTCGGTTCTTCCAAGGAGGGCTGGATGTCGGGGGACTGGAGGAAGCCGGCCAGCGATATAATCTTCCTGCTTGACACAATCCTTGATTATGTGAGGCCGCCTGAGTCCCGGCCCGGCAAACTCCAGATGCAGATCAGCTCCATTGATTATTCATCATACCTCGGACGGATAGGGGTGGGACGGATCACCCAGGGCACCATCAGGGCGGGAATGCAGGTATCTGTTGTAAAGGCCGACGGCACAATCAGCAAATCAGTGGTAAAGGAACTTTATCTCTTTGAAGGATTATCCAAGGAGAAGGTTAAGCATGAAGTGGGGTCAGGCGAAATATGTGCGGTGCTGGGTGTTGAGAATATTGACATCGGAGATACAATTTCAGATTTCGATGAGCCTGAAGGGCTGCCGGTAATAAGCATCGACAAGCCTACCATGAGCATGATCTTCACGATCAACAATTCTCCGTTCTATGGCAAGGAGGGGATATATGTAACATCAAGGCATCTGCGGGACAGACTGTACCTGGAGACGGAGAAGAACCTGGCAATGAAGGTTGAGGAAACAGATTCGCCTGATAAGCTGACTGTTTACGGAAGAGGTATTTTACACCTGTCCATACTGATCGAGACAATGCGCAGGGAGGGCTATGAATTTCAGCTTGGGCAGCCCAGGGTAATCCTCAGGGAGATTGAGGGGGCTGTACACGAGCCTGTTGAGGCGCTGACCGTGCTGGTTCCCGAAGAGCACCAGGGAAAGGTGATCGAGATAGTAACCCGGCGCAGGGGTGATATTGTAAATATCATACCTAAAAACGACCGTGTTGTGCTGGAGTTTGATATACCGGCACGGGGACTGATAGGATTGACCAACGCGGTGCTTACACTGACTGAAGGCGAAGCTGTCATGGCACACCGGTTTAAAGCCTATGAGCCTTGGAAGGGAGAGATAGGCGGCCGCCGCAACGGGGCGCTTATCGCGATGGAAACCGGCACGGCAATAGCTTATTCAATTGACAAGCTGCAGGACAGGGGCAGGTTTTTCATAGATCCGGGTGAACCGGTTTATAGCGGACAGGTAATTGGTGAAAATACCAGGCAGGAAGACCTGGTGGTCAATGTCATTAAGACCAAAAAGCTTACCAATATCAGAGCTGCCGGTGCCGATGACAAGGCATCCATCGCTCCGGCAGTCAAATTTTCACTGGAGGAGGCCATGGAGTACATCCGTGAAGATGAGTATGTTGAGGTAACCCCCAAATCCATCCGGCTCAGGAAGATACTCCTTGATGAGAACGAAAGAAAACGCCAGGCCAAAACCGCTTCAGGCAAGGCTTAACCATTAAATCACTGGTTGCATAATATTCCCGGTTTTGCTATATTGTAGCGCAAACAGGGTTTATTATGAACCGGTCAATTCATGCCTCTCTGGTTTTTGGTTTTTTAGCATTACTGCTGTCTGTTTTCCCCCTCCGGCTTTACGGTTCAGGCGATTCGCTCCTGCATGTGGTCGCCGAAAGGTTTGCCGTGCTGGACAGGTCCTACAGGCAGGAGAAGCTTTATATCCATACCGACAAGTCCCATTACCTTCCGGGAGAAACTGTCTGGTTCAGATTATACCTTGCCGATGCTACATCCCATGAGGCTTCGCCCCACAGCCGGATAGTCTATGTGGAGCTTACCGATACCGCTGGTTTTGTTGTCGAAAAGCGTTATATCGAGGTAAAAGGTGGCAGGGGCCATGGCGATTTTTTGTTGGCGATCGATTTTGAGCCCGGCTCCTTTATGCTTCGGGGCTATACCAACTACATGCTCAATTTCAGCGATTCGCCCCTTTTCAGCAAGGAGCTGAAGGTTATGGATCCCTATGCAAGGGTAATATCCAGGTACGAAGGCAGCCTTACCGGAAGGTCCCCGGAAGGGCCTTCACCAGGGCCTTCTGCGTTGACCGGTGGTCGCAGGGGCAGGGGCCAGGCGGACGTTAATGACTCGGGATCGGAGGCTGCCGTAAGTTATGACGATACCCCTTTCGGGGAATTCTCCCCTGCAGGCGATGTGAGCGTGAGGTTTTTCCCTGAGGGCGGCGATCTTGTCGGTGGACTGATGGCATCGGTGGCGGTACAGTCTGCCGGCCCCGGCGGCAGAGGTGTGGAGTTGTCCGGTCAGGTATATGATGACCTGGGGCATCCGGCCGGCAGCTTTACCACAGGGAGGTTCGGACTGGGCAGGTTCATGATGTCGCCGGTTACCGGCAGGCATTACCACGCAGTGGTGGAAACAGAAGGCAGGAGGCTCAAATTTGAGCTTCCCGCTGTGAAACCCCTGGGGTACTCGATCCAGGTCAATAACAATATGCCCGACGTGTTGCTGGCAAAGGTTGAGACCAACGTCGATGGAGGTCTGAACGGTTCTTTACTGGCAGGGCATATCAGGGGCCAGCTATTTTATCTCGCGGAATTGACAGGGGGCAATCAATCTCTGGTATATATTGATAAGATGGGGTTGCCACCCGGCATTGCCCATTTCACCCTTATCTCGGCAGAAGGTTTGCCTGTGGCCGAAAGGCTTGTTTTTACAGGTGATGAAGAGACTTTTGCAAGGCTTGAAATTTCAGCCCCGAAAGAGACATACAGCCACCGTGAGAGAGTGGAGCTTGAGCTTGAACTGACCGATGACTTTGATTTCCCGCTGGCTGGCAATCTATCGGTATCGGTAACCGACAGCTACGTGGTGCCATCACACCATGACCGTTACAATATAGTCAGCCAGCTTTTCTTAAGCTCCGATCTGCCTGGGCATATTGAAGAACCGGGCTATTTTCTTGACCGGTCCAACCCTGACAGGCAGATGCTGCTGGATCTGCTGATGATGACCAATGGCTGGCGCCGCTTCAGGCTGGAGGATCTTATTGCCGGCAACTTCCCGGAGATAATGTACCCTGCGGGTATGGGGCATGTTATAAGGGGGCAGGTCACATGCAGGGACAGAAATGTCCCTTTGAGATCGAATGTCATGCTAATGGCAATGGGCAGGGAATTCAGTTCAGCAAGCCTTGTTACCGGCGAGGATGGCCTCTTTTTGTTTAATGATATTGATTTTTACGATACAACCTACCTGGTGCTGCAGGGAAATGTTTACCGTGAGAGAAGGGAGCAGCGAATGGCCCGGCGGGGAGAGGATGAAAACTTCAGGGCCGGCAGGGACAACTGGATAAGGTTCCAGATAAGTGGGCCGGATTTTGTTCCCGGCAGGGCTGATATTCCGGCTGCCACCATTACTGAAGAGGTTATGGCCGGATACTTCGAAGATTCGATGAGGGACCCAATGCTGTCGCACCTTGAAGATATCTGGCACCTTGAGCTTGAGGAGGTGGAGATACGAATGCGAAAACCGCCGGAGCGAACCTTCGAAAGAAGAGCTTTTGAAAGAACAGGGTATATTGCTCCTTTTGCTCTCAGATCCAGGATTATACCAGATGATTTGCCTTATGCAGACTACTATTCTAATCCTTTTGATATGATAAGAGAGTACAATCCCTTTCTTGACAGACCTAATCGATGGGAATCTCATTTAAAACACATAAGCATGGAAGGGGGATGTTTTCTTAATGGAATAGAAACCCCATGTGACATACTAAGCAAAGTTCGAATTGAAAACATATTCTTCATTGACCTTATGAGATTTCCTGAAACCCTGGTTTTTGGCCCTAACTTTCATACGGTCATTGCTATATATGAGAAAACTCCTGAAGATTACCGGGAAAATGATGCTTTAATACCCGAGATAGCACGCTTTGAATTCCCGGGATATTACAATGCGCGGGAATTTTATTCGCCGGTATATGATGACAGTCCGCGTCATGACCGGCCGGATTACCGCACCACCCTTTTCTGGGACCCGGAGGTCGGCGTTGGGTCCGACGGCAGGGCAATGGTCTCATTTTTTACCTCCGACAAATCTGCTGCTTTCAGGGTGGTTGTCGAGGGAATGACAGAAACGGGCATCCCGGTTTATGCCAGCGGGGAGTTCAGGGTGGAGGCTGATGCCCGTTGAAACAGTAATGGCGAATATGTACCCCGGTAAAAGTGAAAATCAGATTGACAAAATATTGCTGAAGTATACTTCCGTGATATTGCTGGTGCTGATGCTCCTTGCAGGATCTGCAATTGAGGGTCGTACTCAGGTAATAAGCGGGAGGGTAGCTGACAGTGAGGACGGTGATGCTGTCAGCTTTGCCTCGGTCTTTTTAAGCGGCACCCTTGTCGGAACAGTCGCCGATGAATACGGGGTATTTGAGCTGGATGTATCCAGGCACCCCGCTTTGCCATTGACGGTAAGTGCGGTTGGATACTCGAGTGTTACGCTGGACGATATTTCACCGGACTTTTACCTTGAAGTATTTCTTACCCCCAGGTATTATGAATTACCCCCGGTTGATTTCAGCGCGATGTCGCTTGAGTCAGCAAAAAGGGCCAGGCTGACCATAATCAGGAACGAGTTCCTGGGCACTACATCTTATGCCGGCAGGTGTGAGATACTGAATGAAGAGGATATCACATTTAATTACGGATCTGACAGCGACACCCTGAGAGCTTTCGCATTAAAACCTCTTGAGATACACAACAAAGCACTGGGGTACTTTATCACCTTTTACCTGGAAAGCTTCGAATACTGCCGGAAAACCCGTAATGCGCTCTATACCGGCAGGTTCATATTTAAAGAGGACGGATCGGGCCGGATTTCCGGGAGGGTTAATGAAATCAGAAGAAACAGTGTCTACCAGGGATCGATAATGCATTTTTTCAGTTCACTGTGGGCTGACGACCTGACTGACCGGGGCTTTGAGGTCAGGGATATTGAGGGCAGAAACCTCAGGTACGAAGATATGGTGATTGGTGAGGATGGAGATAAATACCTGGTGCACCAGGAACTCATGGTTGTAACCTACTTCGGTTACAGCGGGACGGGAAGAGTGCGTTCAACATTGAGCTATCTCAGCCTTCTTAAAGACCGGGTCCATTTCCTGGAATGCGGCTATTTCGATCCGGTTGCCATTATACTGGGCGGAGACATGGGCAGGCAACGTGTTGGCGATATGCTGCCAATTGGCTTTGTTCCCCGGTAACTGACGGACCGGACTGGTGGCCTGAGGCCATGGAGCAAATTCGTGGGATAATGACCCAATTTTTTGTACGAATGTCCCGTTTTCATTATATT
>SLOE01000115.1 GCA_007132715.1 Bacteroidales bacterium | reverse complement strand
TCTTTCAACTGAAAGGGAAAAGATCCTGCATGATCTTGAAAGTAAAAGTTAAACATAAATTCTACACGTAAAAACTGACAAAAGGCCGCCGGTGAGAGATTTCCGTGGGAAAATATTTCATGTGTATAAAGTATAGTTAGCAAATTGTTTCACAATGCGTTACTAATTCATGATACGGTTATTTTGTTTTTCAATCCATGGAACGCCCATGCTTTATACATATCTTTTTGTGTGCTTTAGCTCATGGGCGTTTCATGGGAAAACGATTTTTAGGGAAGGAAGATACCGTGATAGAAATTCCGGGGAGATAAATTCACGGGTCAGGAAGCTCAGGGGCCCGGACATTCCGGGCAGGAAACTTTTAGATGACATATAGTTTACAAGTATTCTGAAATCGCCTGCTGGCTGATGTTTTGGCCGGCTGAACAAAAACCGGAAATAGCTGTTTAGGTATTTGAGAAAATACATGAACATATGACTGCAAGATTTACATTACTGATATTTTCCGGATTTCTGCTGTTGGGCCACCTGTTTGCCGGTGAAGAGGATAACGGTGTTATAAGGGGGAGGGTGTTCAATGCCAGCAATAATGAGCCCATCCCGTTTGCCAATGTTGTAATATGGAACACCACGATAGGCGCCAGCAGTGATTTTGACGGCAATTTTTTGTTTACCGGCATAAAGCCCGGAATGGTTGAAATAAGGGTGTCGGCTATCGGGTTCCGGCCATTTGTATCGGGTCAGCTTATGGTGACAAACGCCAGGACGCTTTACCTTGAGGTACCTATGGAGGAGACCACTGTCGATATAGACGAAGTTGTGGTACGCGCCTCTCCCTTTAGGATGCGTGAAGAAAGCCCGGTTTCGATGAGAAGGATAGGTGTTGCGGAGATTGAGAAGAGTCCGGGAGGCAACCGTGACATATCAAGGGTGCTGCAATCATTTCCGGGTGTTGCATCAACTCCCGCCTTTCGCAATGACCTTATAGTAAGAGGCGGCGGGCCCAGTGAGAACAGGTTTTTTCTTGACGACATCGAGATCCCGAACCTGAACCATTTTGCAACCCAGGGAGCGAGCGGGGGGCCTGTGGGTATAATAAACGTTGATTTCCTGAGGGAGGTGGAGTTTTACTCAGGGGCCTTCCCGGCCAACAGGGGTAACGCGCTGAGCTCGGTGCTTGATATGCGGCAGGTTGACGGCAATCCTGAAAGGCTGCAGTTCAGGGGGGCAGTCGGCGCTTCTGACCTGGCCCTTACATTGGATGGTCCCATGTCTCCCAATACCACATTTATTTTTTCGGCACGAAGGTCGTACCTTCAGTTCCTTTTTGATGTGATAGGTCTTCCGTTCCTGCCCACCTACAATGATTTTCAGTTTAAGAGCCGTACGCGCATAGATGAAAGGAGGGAGTTTTCAGTTATCGGAATTGGCGCAATCGACCAGTTCAGGCTAAATCTGAGTGCCAATGAAACTGAGGAACAAAGATATATACTCGATTACCTGCCGGTCAATGAACAGTGGAACTATGCCATAGGCGCGGTGTACAAACGCTACAGGGACAATAGTTACGATACATGGGTGCTGAGTCGTAACTATCTTAATAACAGCGCATACAAATACCGGGACAATAACCGTGATGACATACGCACACTGGATTACCAGTCGGCCGAAATAGAGAATAAGTTCCGTTTTGAGAACACCAGCAGGAGGTTCCGTAATACCAAGATAACAAGTGGTCTGGGGTTTGAGTATGCGAAGTATACAAACTCGAGCATGAATACACTTTTCATCGGCGGCCAGCCGGTCCTTATTGATTATGACTCATACCTCGACCTTTTCAAATGGAATCTTTTCGGGCAGGTAAGCAGGGATCTGCTGTCTGACAGGCTGGTCCTGTCGCTGGGAGTAAGGGCCGACGCAAATAGCTTTTCACCTGAGATGTCAAACCTTCTTGATCAAATATCACCGCGGTTTTCAGCATCTTACCAGATAACGCCTGACCTGTCATGGAACTTCAATACCGGAAGGTTCTACCAGCGACCTCCCTACACTATGCTTGGTTTCAGGAACAATGACGGAGTCCTTGTAAACAGGGAGAACAGGATCACCTATATGTCAGCCGATCATATTGTATCGGGTTTTGAACTGAGGCCGGATGAATCATCTTCAATCTCGGTCGAGGGTTTTTTTAAACAATACCGCAACTACCCCTTCAGTGTTGTCGATTCAATTCCAATGGCAAGCAAAGGAGGTGATTTTGGGGTTTTTGGCGATGAGGAGGTGACATCCACTTCTGAGGGAAGGTCTTATGGAATGGAAGTGCTTGCCAGGAGCCGGGATTTTTACAATTTCAACGTGGTACTCTCCTACACCCTTGTCAGGAGTGAATTCATGGACGTGGAGGGAGGTTATACCCCAACAGCCTGGGATAACAGGCATATTTTCAATTTAACGGCACAGCGCAGCCTGCCGCGCAACTGGGATATAGGTTTCAAGTGGAGGTTTGTCGGCGGAGCACCCTATACCCCGTTTGATCTTGATAAGTCCAGTCTCAGGGCAGCCTGGGATGCGCAGAATATGCCCTATCCCGATCTGCGCCGTTTCAATACCAACAGGCTGGGTGCATTTCATCAGCTGGATATAAGGATAGACAAACAGTATTTCCTGAACAGCTGGTCGTTGCTCCTGTACCTTGATGTTCAGAATGTATATGACTTCAAATCTGATGAGCCCGACAGGATCAGTCCGCTACGCGGCAGCAACGGCAGGCCGCTGATCGATCCTTCAGACGAAAGCCGTTACCTGATGCAGGTAATAAGGAGTGACGGGCAGGGCACAATTCTGCCGACTGTAGGTATAATAATTGAGTTTTAGCCGTAACCTCATCAAACTGTAATGGCAGCAAAATATATAGTTATGACAAGTGTACAAGAAAGCAGGCTTAGCGGACTGAAACTATTGGCCGTGACACTGATCGCAGGCTCTATGTTCTCTCTTTCATCATGTTTTATGTTTCCTCCGGCTGAGCCCGGGGATGAGCCTCTTTTTTTGGCGACAAACTCCTCAGGCCGGGGAATTGCCCTGGAGGTTGAGTTCAGAAAGGGCCGGGCACACTATTTCCCGTTGATGGCGATATGGATAGAGGATACCTCGGGCAATTTCATACAAACCCTTTATGTTGCAGAATCTATTGCCACAGGTGTGTTCGGACATGGTGATGCCTCGACAGGAAAATGGATGCCCGGTGAGATAAGAAGGCCTGCTGCCCTGCCCTACTGGGGTCACCGAAGGGGAATTCAGGCAGATGACGGGTTATACCTGCCCGGTTCTGAAAACCCTGTGCCTGATGCTTATACCGGCGCCACACCGACAGGCAGCTTTAATCTTGCCACAAGGACCGATTCTGTTCTTCCGGAACCATTTTATGTATTCTTTGAGGTTAACCAGTCGTGGGACTGGAACAGTTACTGGACAAACAATAAGTTTCCGGGTGACATGGAATATTTCAGTTCAGCTCAGCCCGCGGTGGTATACAGGACACTTGCCGATCCATCCCGGCCTGATGAACAGTTTGTTATGGAGCCGGTTGGAAGGAGCCACCATTCGGGTGCCACCGGTGAGCTGTTTGATGACCTTCATACCCTGACAACAGCTTTGGAAATTACCGGCTCTGTTGTGGTAAGGATTGTCGATGAGTGACGGATAAGGAAACCTGGTGGTTCCCGAAATGGTTCTGTTCCATTAATTTTGCCCGGGCAAATTAGTAAAAAACTATTAAAGTTGTAAATTTGTCATGAATTTCATGAAAAACGGTCCCCGGAACAGAATAATCGTGCAATTTTGACATGCGGGGCGTAAAAAAACGATATACCGGGAATGGATATACAGGCAATTAAAAGAAGGTTCGGGATAATAGGAAATTCAACAGGGTTAAACCGTGCCATTGAGGTTGCATACAGGGTGGCACCTACGGATCTTTCTGTTCTCATATCGGGCGAGAGTGGTACCGGGAAGGAGGTATTCCCCCAGATCATACACCAGTTCAGTGCACGGAAACATGGGCCGTATATAGCGGTAAACTGTGGTGCAATACCCGAAGGGACCATCGACTCCGAACTTTTCGGACACGAGAAGGGTGCGTTTACCGGGGCGCATGACAAGCGAAGCGGATATTTTGAGGTGGCAGACAACGGCACCATATTTCTGGATGAGGTATCAGAACTTCCGCTTTCCACTCAGGTGAGGCTTCTTAGAGTGCTTGAATCGGGTGAGTTCATAAAAGTAGGATCATCAAAGGTTCTGAGGACAAATGTGAGGATCGTCGCTGCTACAAATGTTGATATCATAAAACTGCTGGGCGAGGGCAAATTCAGGGAAGACCTGTATTACCGCCTCAATACCGTTCCTATATTCATACCTCCGTTGCGGGACAGGAAAGAGGATATCCTTATATTGTTCAGGAAATTCTCCATGGATTTCGCCGAACGTTACCGCATGCCTGAGATCCTTCTTAACGAGGAAGCAAGGCAGATGCTGATCCAGTACAGCTGGCCGGGAAATGTGAGACAGCTTAAGAACATTACCGAGCAGATATCTATCATTGAGAAGGACCGGGAGATAAATGCGGATGTACTGCGAAAATACCTGCCTGATTATTCTGCAGAAACCCTGCCGGCGCTGATAAGCTCTGCCGGAGAAAAATCATTTGCCTCCGAAAGGGAGATACTCTACAAGATCCTTTTCGATATGAGGAGTGATATGCATGATCTGAAGAAACTGGTTCATGAGATAATATCGAAGAGCCCCCATGATATTGAGATAGACGATGACAGGCTGATTGACAAGCTCTATTCGGGCACCGGCCGGCTTTATGATACCGGAGGTACAAGACTGCAGGAGGGTAAGCACCAGGAGTCACCGCATATTGAAGATACTGAGGAAATAATTGAGGAGTCACTATCGTTACAAGACAAGGAGATGGAACTTATCAGGAAAGCTCTTGATAAATACGGGGGAAGACGAAAAATGGCTGCCAATGAGCTGGGCATTTCCGAAAGAACACTTTACAGGAAGATCAAACAGTATGATATTGCGTGAGATATGAGAGTTTCTGCGGTTGCTTTATTCTTAGTGATGATCCTCGCCTCTTCAGGCTGTACGGTTAATTATTCCTTCACCGGAGCATCGATACCCCCTCAGCTTGAGACTGTTTCGGTGCAGTATTTTGACAACCGGGCCCCCGTGATCTATCCTTCACTGAGCCAGGACCTGACAGATGCACTTAAGGACAGATTCCAGTCCCGTACCCGCCTGAGGCTCGTGAATGATATTGGAGATGCTGATTTCGAAGGTGAGATTACACAGTACCGGTCACAGCCCCTGGCAGTTCAGGCCGATGAGAGGGCCAGCCTTGAGAGACTGACCATAAGCGTAAGGGTGGTGTACACAAATGCTGCTGACCCCGACCTTGACTTTGAGACCACTTTTACAAGGCATGAGGACTATGACGCAAGGGTTGGCCTTGAGGCGGTGGAGCCTGACCTTGTGAAAAAGATAATAGATCAGATCGTTGAAGATGTTTTCAACAGGGCCTTTGTTAACTGGTAACCCAAACAGCCCGGCAATATGAACAGGGATAAATTCATTACATATCTTGATAGTCCGGGAGGACTTGATAAAGGCAGCCTTGAAGAAATACGGGGCGTACTTGATGAGTATCCCTATTTTCAGACAGCTCACATGCTTATTGTGAAGGCATTAAGCAATCTTCAGGATGTCAGGTTCAGCAGTCAGCTAAAATTCTCTGCTGCCCATATCGGCAACAGGCACCTGCTTTTCAACCTTGTCAATCAGCCGGGTGTTAAAGTGAGTGTTGCAACCGGGCAGGAGATAGCAGAACAGGACAGGACCGTGGGCGGAGAGGAAACGGATAGCCTGGCAGACAAGGTGATGAGGGGAATTGAGGAAATGAAGAGGGCCAAAACCCGGCCGGACGAAGAATCCTCTGATGAAGGCACCATGGTTCCCGGCAAACCTGTTGAGGATATTTCATCAGAAGAGGAGGCCACGAAAGAGGAAGTTTCTGAAACTGCGGTGCCGGGTGGCTCACAAATACAACAGGAGGTGTTTGTCATTGATGAAAAGGCAGATATTGAAGACGGTGAGGGACTGGAAACAGAGCCGGGCGAAGCAACCACAGGAGAAGCTGATGAAGATGGAGTTGCATTGCCCGGGCCGGACGGTTCAGGAGATCAGGATCTTCTTGAAATTGACAAGCCGGGAACCGAAACCGGCAGTGTTGGAGCAGATGCTGGTTCAGAGGCGGTGCCGGATCCCCGAACGGGTGAAAAAAAAAACAGAGAATCCACCCCGGCACTGAAGAGTGAGTCCCACTCTTTTTCAGAGTGGCTTGACCTTTTTAGCTATGAGAGTACATTATTGAAGGTGGAATCTCCGAAGCAGAAGGAAGAGACGGCCACAGGGCGGCCACCTGATATTTCCATTCAGTATGGCGGTGAAGATTCAGGTAATGATCTCATAGACAGGTTTTTGATGGATAAGCCGAGGATTGAACCACGGTCACCACTTGAAGATGATGCTTCGCCTGCTGACATGTCTGAAAAAAGTATCCGGGAGAACGAAGAGTTTTTTACTGAAACGCTTGCAAGGATATATGTTCAGCAAAAGCATTACAGGAAGGCAATATATGCCTACGAAAAATTGTGTTTGAAATATCCCGAAAAATATAGTTACTTTGCAGACCGGATCGATGAGATCAAAAGGATGGGAACTCAGTGACAGATAACAGTTAAAATTTAAATAATCAAAAAGTTATGTTTACCTTAATTTCAGTATTGATTTTTATTGCGGCAGTCCTGCTGGTTCTGATCGTACTCGTACAGAACTCCAAGGGAGGAGGACTGGCAGCCAATTTCTCAGCTTCAAACCAGGTTATGGGCGTCAGGAAAACGGCTGATTTTCTCGAGAAAGCCACCTGGACACTTGCTGCCTCGCTGGTTTTCCTGAGTATCCTTGCTTCGGCCACAATACCCCGGGGCGAGATCGAGGCAGAAAGGTCGCTTATTGAGGGACAGATTGAGAATGCCATTGACCCGTCGGCATTGCCAACCTTCCCCACATCCATTCCCGATCTGCCAACAGACATGGAAACCCTGCCTGCTGACGAATTACCCCCTTTCGACGAAGATCCTGAATAGGATAATTTACCGGGGGTGCCGGCAGATACCGGTAAGCAAATTTACAGGAGTGTCAGTATGTCATTTATACTGACACTTTTTTTTATTTACATGACAGACTCCGAGGTAGTCCTCAACCTTCTTCAGATCAGCGTTATATGAGCGGACTGGAAGGGCAGGAGGATATGAAGACCTCCCTGATCATGCCATTTTCTCGCTTGCCGGATGCCCTGCCGGTGTATATATGCTGTTTGGCACAGTATATGCTGAGGGGGAAGCAAACTTTTAACAAATTTGTTTAACTAATAAAAATTGAAAAAAATGGCTGATATTAAGCTGACACCATTGAAAGACAGAGTGCTTGTTGAGCCCCACGAAGCAGAGGTGAAAACATCAAGCGGCATTATTATACCTGAGTCTGCACAGGAAAAACCCCAGAAGGGTACAGTCCGGGCAGTAGGTGAAGGAAAAAAGGATGAGCCTATGACCGTTAAAGTAGGTGATGTTGTTCTTTACGGCAAGTATTCGGGAACTGAGATCAAGTTTGACGGCAAGGATTATCTGATAATGCGCGAGGATGATATTTTGCTTATAGAGTAGTAAATTTTATAACCAGTTAAACCAAACAAAAAACAGATAAAATGGCAAAAGAGATTAAATTTAATATTGAAGCCAGGACCCTCCTCAAAGAGGGTGTTGATGAACTCACCAATGCAGTTAAGGTAACCCTTGGCCCCAAAGGCCGCAATGTGGTCATGGACAAGAAATTCGGCGCCCCCCAGATATCCAAGGACGGGGTGACTGTGGCCAAGGAGATTGAGCTTTCAGACCCATACAAGAATATGGGTGCACAGATGGTTAAAGAGGTTGCTTCGAAGACTGCCGACCAGGCTGGTGACGGTACTACAACGGCAACCATACTGGCCCAGTCTATAATGAGTGTTGGGCTCAAGAACGTAACAGCCGGCGCAAACCCTATGGATCTCAAGCGCGGTATTGACAAGGCTGTACTAAAGGTTGTTGAGAGCTTGCAGACGCAAACCAAGACCATTGGCGATGATATAAGCAAAATAGAGCAGGTAGCTTCAATTTCGGCAAATAATGACCATTCAATAGGTAAACTTATTGCCGAGGCTATGGGCAAGGTCAAGAAAGAGGGTGTGATAACTGTAGAGGAGGCCAAAGGTACTGAAACAACCGTAGAGGTTGTTGAAGGTATGCAGTTTGACCGCGGTTATATCTCTCCCTATTTTATTACCGACACCGACAAGATGGAGAGCGTTCTTGAGAACCCTTATATATTGTTGTCTGACAAGAAAATATCAACCATGAAGGACCTTATGCCGGTTCTTGAGCCTGTTGCACAGGCAGGACGTCCGCTGGTTATCATCGCTGAAGATGTTGACGGCGAAGCACTGGCCACACTGGTTGTAAACAAACTCAGGGGTTCGCTGAAGATAGCGGCAGTAAAGGCTCCCGGCTTTGGCGACAGGAGGAAGGAGATGCTTGAGGATATAGCAATACTTACCGGCGGAACAGTCGTTTCAGATGAGAAAGGGCTCAAGCTGGAGACAGCGACCATGGAAGTACTCGGAGAGGCTGAGAAAATCGTCATTGACAAGGAGAACACCACAGTTGTCAACGGAAAGGGAGAAAAGTCAAATATCGATGCAAGGGTTAAGCAGATCAGGACCCAGATTGAGAATACCACATCAGACTATGACAGGGAGAAGCTTCAGGAGCGTCTCGCGAAACTGTCAGGTGGAGTAGCCGTACTCTATATCGGAGCGGCTTCTGAAGTTGAGATGAAGTCAAAGAAAGACCTGGTAGACGACGCTCTCAGTGCTACACGTGCTGCTGTTGAAGAGGGGATAATCCCCGGTGGAGGCGTAGCATTCATAAGGGCGATTGCCTCGCTTGACAAGCTGAAAGGTGATAATGACGATCAGACTACCGGTATTGCGATTGTAAGAAGGGCTATTGAGGAACCCCTGCGCATGATCGTTGAGAATGCGGGAATGGAAGGTTCGATCGTGGTACAGCGTGTAAAGGAAGGCAAGGCAGATTTCGGTTACAATGCCTACACAGACAAATATGAGAACCTGTATGAGTCAGGAGTTATCGATCCTACCAAAGTTGCACGTATTGCCCTTGAGAATGCAGCATCGGTTGCCGGAATGTTCCTCACAACCGAGTGTGTTATTGTTGAAGAGAAAGAGGAGAAACCGGATATGCCTCCAATGAACCCGGGTATGGGTGGCATGGGAGGTATGATGTAATACACTCTTAAATAGATTATACAAAAAGGGTTGCCGTGCAGTGCAGCCCTTTTGTTATTGTGTGCCGTGCATGGCAGAACGGTACGTACGGTGGTGTGGGAGGTCGAAACAGGAATTAATCCCGTTTCTCCTACCCGATTGTTGCATGTTAACAATTTGGCGGACGGATGAAAAAACTGTTCAAAATCATTTAACTTTGGGCTTGACTGCCAAAACCGGGGTGCTTAAACAGGCAAGCTGCCGTTTGATCTTTACTTTAGGGCGGTCATAATATAAACTCAGATCAGAATGGATACAATACTGGTAAAAACCGGAGAAATTCCGGAGGGGATGCCGGCTGTTTACCTGACAGCAAAGGGGAGCCGTCTGGAAGTGCCCGGAATGACAGACAGTGAAACGGAATATACCAGGGCGCGTATTGAAAAGGGGGATGATCTTATAATTATCAACAGGCTTGGAACATATATATGTGTCGCAGTAAATGACGGGAGCAAGCCTTTACCGGAACAGCTTGAAGTACTCAGGAATATCTCTTCCGGAATTCACCGGGTGTTAAGGGAGCACGACCACCCGGAGCTTGCGTTTGTTGACCTGGTAAACGACCCGGAGCTTATTTCTGCACTGGTGGAGGGGCTGATACTTGTCAGTTACCGGTTTGACAAATATGTAACAAAAAAGGAAAAGGAAGAGTCATTTCCGGGAAGAATATACATATACTCTGCCAATCTTGGTGAAGATGATTTAGAATGGCTTAAATCGGTTTGTGAAGCCGTATATCTGGCAAGGGATCTGGTAAATGAACCACTGTCCCACCTGAATGCTTCCGGGCTGGCAGACAGATTGAGGGAAGCCGGCGCCCGTTCGGGATTTGCGGTGGAGGTTATGACCAAACAGAAGATCGAAAGCCTGAGGATGGGAGGTCTGCTGGCTGTAAACAGGGGCAGTGTTGATCCTCCCACTTTTTCTGTAATGGAGTGGAAGCCTGAGAATCCGGTCAATAAAAAACCATTTGTCCTTGTTGGCAAGGGTGTTGTATATGATACCGGGGGACTTAGCCTTAAACCCACTCATAACAGCATGGATTATATGAAGTGTGACATGGCCGGCGCAGCGACGGTTGCAGGTACAATGTATGCACTGTCGTCTTCCCGTATCCCGGTGCATGTCATCGGTCTTGTACCAGCCACAGACAACAGGCCTGACGGAAATGCCATTGTTCCCGGCGACATAATATCAATGTATGACGGAACCAGCGTCGAGGTTCTCAATACTGATGCCGAGGGGCGACTGCTGCTTGGAGATGCCCTTAGCTGGGCTAAACAGTATGAACCGGCTCTTGTAATTGATATTGCCACTCTCACCGGTTCGGCCGCCGCAGCTCTCGGTACACAGGGAATGGCCGCAATGCAGAAGGATGCAGTCAACTGGTATGCCGGGCTCGAGGAGAGCGGTTACCGTACCCACGAACGTACAGTTTTGTTTCCGCTGTGGGAGGAGTACCGTGAGATGCTTAAGTCGGATGTTGCTGACATCAGGAATATAGGCGGCAAGGAGGCCGGCACCATAACGGCAGGAAAGTTCCTTGAGCATTTTACTTCCTACCCCTGGATCCACCTGGATATTGCCGGAACAGCGTTCCTTCATAAAGCCGAGGCTTACAGGACAAAGGGTGGCACTGGTACGGGAGTGCGTCTTCTGACTGATTTTTTCTTCAGATATGCAATGAAGGGGTGAGAGTTTGGCATTGATTGGAAACTGAAAAATTGGTGACAGTAACAGGAAAACTATAACTCACAGTATCATGGATACTTCAAAAGTAAGAGTGGGGATAACCCAGGGAGATATTAACGGCATAAGCTATGAAGTGATCATAAAGGCACTGACGGATCCCAGGATGCTTGATGTCTGTACTCCCGTAGTTTACGGTTCGCCGAAGGTAGGGGCGTATCATCGTAAAGCACTTAATATTGATAACTTCAGCTTTAACAACATTAAAAATGCTATTGAAGCTAACCCGAAAAGGGTTAATATTGTCGACTGCCTTGATGACAGCATCAGGGTCGAGCTTGGAAAATCGACCCTCATGGCCGGAGAAGCATCGGCAATATCGCTCAATACGGCCGTGAATGACCTGAAACAGGGAGTAATAGATCTGGTTGTTACGGGCCCGATAAATAAGCTGAACATACAGTCTGATAAGTTTCCTTTCAGGGGGCATACCGAATATCTTGCACACCATTTTGAGTCGTCTGATGTTCTGATGCTTATGGTGAGCGATCTTATTAAAGTCGCTGTAGCGACCGGGCATGTGGCCCTCGCAGATGTCCCCGGATTACTGTCTGTCGATATGCTGGTTGGCAAGATTAGACTGCTTCACTCTTCGCTGGTGCGGGACTTCGGTATAAGGAAGCCACGTATAGCGGTACTCGGGCTCAACCCCCATTGCGGGGAGGACGGATTGATAGGGACTGAGGAAAAAGAGTTAATTTATCCTGCTATCGATCGCGCCAGAGATGAGAATATAATGGCCCTGGGGCCATTTCCGGCCGACGGGTTTTTCGGTTCAGACAATTTCTCAAAATTCGATGCCATCCTGGCAATGTACCATGATCAGGGACTTGGTCCGTTCAAGGCGCTTGCATTTGAAAGCGGGGTCAATTTTACGGCTGGACTTCCGGTGGTCCGGACTTCTCCGGCGCACGGGACCGCTTTTGAGATTGCCGGGACTGGTGTTGCTTCACCCGATCCTTTCAGACGGGCCATCTATCTGGCCTGTGATATTTTCAGGAACAGGAAGGAATATGATGCTCTTGTTGCAGGCTCAGTCGACAGTGAGGAGACATCTGCTGAATAACATATTCATTACATGCGGTTAAAAGGCAAATTATTCGTAATATGACTTGTTGCGGCAAGTCAATATTCCTTAAAGATGTATAACCCCCAAACACCTTTTAACCATGGCGAAAATTACAAAACAGGAGGCTCTGAATTACCACTGTAAAGGCAAGCCCGGCAAGATCGAAGTGGTCCCAACCAAAGCCTACAGTACACAGAGGGATCTCTCAATGGCCTATACACCAGGGGTGGCGGAGCCCTGCCGGGAGATTGAAAAGGACCCCGAAAATGCATACAGGTATACGGCAAAAGGCAATCTTGTAGCCGTTATTTCAAACGGTACCGCAGTTCTCGGACTGGGCGACATAGGAGCCCTTGCCGGTAAACCGGTTATGGAGGGCAAAGGACTGCTCTTCAAGGTTTTTGCCGATGTTGATGTGTTTGACATCGAGGTTGACTGCAAGGACACCGAAAAGCTTATAGAGATCACAAAGGCGATCGCTCCTACCTTCGGCGGAATAAACCTTGAAGATATAAAGGCCCCGGAGTGTTTCGAGATCGAGGAGAGGCTGAAAAAAGAGCTTGACATTCCCGTTTTCCACGATGACCAGCATGGTACCGCCATAATATCGGGTGCGGCCCTGCTGAATGCCCTTGAGCTGAACGGCAAGAACATAGCAGATCTGAAAGTGGTGGTGAACGGTGCGGGCGCCTCTGGTGTTTCATGTTCCCTGTTCTACATCTCATTGGGGGTCAGGCCTGAAAATATTATCATGCTTGACAGCAAGGGTGTGCTTCATACCGGCCGCAAAGATATCAACGAGGTTAAGAGGAAATTTGCGCGCGAAACAAAAGTACGCACACTTGCCGAAGCTATGGAGGGGGCCGACCTGTTCCTGGGTTTATCGGTAGGCAACATAGTAACCCGGGATATGGTCAGAAGCATGGCTGAAAATCCCATTGTTTTTGCCATGGCCAATCCCACACCGGAGATCTCCTATGATGACGCCGTAGCTGCCAGGGATGATGTCATTATGGCCACCGGGCGCTCCGATTTTCCGAACCAGGTAAACAACGTCCTGGGGTTCCCGTTTATCTTCAGGGGCGCCCTTGATGTGCGGGCATCCACAATAAACGAGGAGATGAAGATAGCTGCCTGTAATGCGCTGGCCACACTTGCAAAGGAGCTTGTCCCTGATGATGTGAACAAGGCATACGGGCTGGAGAACCTGACCTTCGGGAGGGAATACCTTATACCCAAGCCGCTTGACCCAAGGCTTATTTCCAGGGTTTCGGCCGCAGTAGCCAGGGCAGCGATCGATTCGGGAGTTGCACACAGGAAGATAAGCGACTGGAAGGCATATGACCTGGAGCTCAACAGGCGGCTCGGTTTTGACAACCAGCTCATCCGTTCGATAATTGAGAAGGCAAAACAGAACCCGAAACGCGTGGTATTTGCAGAGGCCAACAACCTAAAGATACTTAAGGCCGCGCAGGGGGTGCTGGTTGACGGCATAGCCAAACCTGTCCTGCTTGGAAACACCGAGGTTATAAGGAAGCTGATTGCCGATAACTGTCTGAGGCTTGACGGGGTGCCGGTTATCGATTACCGCAGTGACAAGGAAGAGGAGAGGAGGGAGCGTTACGCCAAACATCTGCACAAAAGAAGGCAGCGCAAGGGAATGCTATATGATGAGGCCCTTGACAAGATGTACGACCGTAACTATTTTGGAGTGATGATGGTCGAGACCGGTGAGGCAGATGCCTTCATTTCGGGCTTCTCATCAAGGTATGCAGAAACCATACGTCCGGCCCTGCAGATTGTCGGAACCAACAACACCATGAATCACATAGCGGGCATGTACCTTATGATCACCAAGAAAGGGCCGTTCTTCTTTGCCGATTGCACGGTAAACATAGAGCCTTCGGCCCGGACGCTGGTTGATACCACCTTGCTCGTGGCACATTCAATAAGGAAGTTCAATATTGAACCCAGGATTGCCCTGGTCTCCTATTCCAATTTCGGTTCGATACGGGACGGCAGTCCCCAGCGTGTGCACGAAGCCGTTGAGATACTGCACAAGGAACATCCCGACATGATGGTTGACGGCGAGATGCAGGCCAACTTCGCATTCAACAGGGAGATGCGCAAAATAAGGTTCCCCTTTTCAATGCTTGCAGATGCCGATATCAATACGGTGATATTCCCCAATCTAAGCTCGGGCAACATAGCCTACAAGATGATGCAGGAGATAGGTGGAGCCGAGGCTGTCGGGCCCATACTGCTGGGGCTGAACAAGCCGGTGCACATCCTTCAGATCGAGAGTTCTGTCAGGGAGATCGTTAATATGGCCGCGATCGCCGTTGTTGATGCCCAGTACCTGGAGCGGGGAGATGTGGCAGACATCTGACATCCCGCTCCGTTAAAGGCAAACTGCCAAATCAACCTTAACTGCCCCCCAGCACTGAAGTCCGCTGCTCGAGGTGTTTCTCCATCTCCAGCAGCGGCACTCCTTTCTCGAGCCATTCGGGTGCCTCCTCACCCTTCAGGTAGTAGTCGAGGTATTCCATCATGCGCACCGCATAGTCAATCTGGTTGGCGGTCTTGCGCAGCCCGTGGTTTTCCCCCTCGTACTGAAGCATTATTACCGGCTTCTTAAGCCTGCGCAGGGTGTTGTAATACTCAATTCCCTGGGTGAAGTCGACCGCACCGTCCTCGTCGTTATGCATCAGAAGCAGGGGCGTGTTGACGTTTTGCGCAAAGTAAACCGGTGAATTGCGTTTAAACGCCTCCCAGTTGTCCCAGTACCCCGGAGTCAGCCTTCCCTGACTGCTCTCAAAGATGGGCTGGTTAGTGCTGCCGGTGTTCCAGTAGATAAGGCTGTACATGCTTATCATATTGGTAAGCGGCGCTCCTGCAACCGCAGCCCTGAACATGTCGGTCTGTGTTATCAGGAAAGATGTCTGGTACCCGCCCCAGGAATGGCCGTGAATAGCGATGTTGTCAGGATCAATCACGCCGGTCTCCAGGGCCGCCCCTACTGCAGGCAGCACGCACCATACCGCCGACATACCCGGGTCGTTCAGCTTGTAGACAATATCGGGCATCAGCACTGCGTATCCGTTGCTGGTGTACATGGCACGGTTAAATCCCCCGCCCGGGAAGACGGGCCTTGAATAGCTGTTCAGTCCCTGCGTCAGCCTCTCGTATATATATACAACCGTGGGGTACTGTTTTCCCTCCTCGTAACCGGCAGGCAGAAAGAGCGCCGCCTGAAGGGTGTCTCCCTGGTCGCTAACGAATGATATCAGCCGTGAACCCGGGGAGAGGGCAAAACCTTCCTGTTCGGGGTATGTTCCGGTCAGTTTGCGAGCGCCCGTCAGGCCGGTGTTATCTGATACATAAAAATCGGGCGGGTCGGTTACCGTTTCGCGGGTAAAGAAGTAGACATTTTTATCGGCCGCTTTTCTCAGGTTTCCGTATGACGCGTCATCCCACAGCAGCGTTGTGGCGCCGCTCCTGCCGCGGTCGATCCTGGCTATACCGCTTTTCTTGGTCTCCTGGTCAAACACCCTCAGGAAAAGTGGCTGCCTCAGGTCGATCCCCTCTTCGTCGGGGTCGAGTCTGAAGCGGAACTGGTAACGCCTGCCGTTCCTTTCGCCGTCCATGGTCAGATTATCAAACCTCCTTCCGTTATCAGATACTTTCCACACGTTCCAGTTGTCCCTTATCAGCAATTCCCTGCTGTCGCTTGTCCATCCCAGCACAGGGGTAGGCGGATACGGCACGTTGCGGTCGTTCTCAAGGTTTACAAATGTTGTTGGTATGTTTTCGGTAATAACCACGCTTTCGGCGGTGGCAAACGTGCACACATAGTAATTGCCCTCACGGTACCAGGTGAATTTTTCACCGTCGGGCGATGGCTGCAGTCCCCCGAGCATCCGGTGCTTTTCCAGTACCATTCTGCGCTGCCCGGTGGCAAGGTCAACTGTGTATACATCGGCAAAGTTCTCGCCGCTCAGTCCCCCTATCAGCTCATACTTGCTGTTGTCGATCCCTATGGCATATTTCTGTTTCGGGGCAATGTTGACTGACCGCATCTCATCGTCGGCAAGCCTGATGAACCTGTTTTCCCGCACATGGTAAAGGGCCAGGTAGCTGAAGTTCCTGTCGGCATTGCGCCTGTTGCGCTGGACCGACTGGAGGCGGCTGTCCTTCCAGTGCCACAATATCAGGTCAGGTTTTTCGTCGGTATTTTTCACCGCAGCCGCTGTTTCTCCGTTTCCGCCACCCGCGATTGTGTCGTTTACGGCTGTGGCAAGGGTGTCATTTTCCGCTGTCGGGCCATTGTCATCCTTCTCCTTTTTTTCCTCCCGCTCATTGCGGTGTATGCCGAATATAAAGGTGTTGAGGTTATCTGACCAGTAGGGGCCCCGGTTGGGGCTTATGGTCATTTCATCAGGAAACCCGGGGTCCTCATGCGGGTTGTAAACCACCTTCTCGGGCGCACCCCTGTTAAAGCCCCTCAACCCGATAACCGAGTACACATCATCCTTGAATTCATCACTTTCTTCACCTTTCAGCGTTGCCAGTCCGTCTCCCTCCTTTGTCCAGTTGAGGTGCCTGTATGCAGCCTTGCCGCTTTCGGGCGACAACACCTCACCCGTCTGCATGTTACGCATCTGCAGTCCGTTACCCGCCTTGCCATGTGCATCAGTCAGCCATGCCAGCCAGTTCCCCTTCTTGTCAAAAGAGAATTCAGATACATTACCGAAATTAAAAGTATTTCCCTTTCGGGGATTAACAAGCAGCAGGTCGGTCCCCCTGCCTGCATCATTGTCCTGTGAAGGCCTTGGCGTTGTCAGGTGCACCGCGATCCATCCGGGATTTTCGCCCGAAAACGAGAATGACCTGACATTTTCATAGGTGGTCTCCTCGTCATTCTGAAGGTCTATCAGTGTCATCTTGTTGGAAGGGGCATCACCGCGGTTTGCTCTCTCCTTCTCCTCCTCAGTGGGATAGACCGTAAAGGCCACAAATCTGGAGTCGTGGCTGAAGGCGATCGCATTTCCCGCTCCGCCCCCGGTCTCGCCAATCGGGAAGGTCTTTTTGATATCACCGGTCGTGCTTTGCAGGACCATTTCCGAATTGCCCTTGTTAGGGCTGTACCAGTATGCGAACCAGCTGCCGTCGTTTGAGATGGTGACCGAGCCACCGTGAATGAATTTCCAACAGGCTACATCCTGCCATCTGACAGGACTGGGTTCTTCAGATGATATGCTGTCTTCATCCTGGCTGCAAGCCATAATTACCCCGGTATTGGCATGCCCGGGAAAGGAACCTTCCGGCCCGTTTGCCATAGCTGCCTGAAGGGAGTTGTGCCCCGAAAGGCCGATTATCAGTGCGGGTATGATTATCCCGCGTACAATAAGTTTAAACAGGTCCATTTGTATAATATTTGATTTGGATAATATCCGGATAATATTGCCGGATTGTGTTAAAGCCTTGCAGGCTGTTCAAAATTCAAGGTAAAAGTATAAAAAATGTCGGCCCGGGATGAAATAAATGTTAATTATTTAATACCCGGCCCTCCGGGTTGGAAATAATAAATACCATCTGATACTTCGGGCCCTGCCTTGGGGTAATTCATATTGCAGGTCAAAGGCTGAGTATACCCGGAGAAGCAGAATGCCGGACTATTTCCGTTTTTTGCGAAAGAATTTTTTCAAAATGGCCGAGCACTCGGCCTCCATTATACCTGATATGATCTCTGTTTTGGGGTGGAGCATGTTTTTGTTGGTAAGGGTGAAGCCCAGCTTCTCATCATCTGCGCCCCAGACTATTTTCCCTATGCGGGTCCAGTATGCCGCGCCGGCACACATTGTGCAGGGTTCAAGGGTTACGTAAAGGGTGCAGTCGTTGAGGTATTTGCCTCCAAGATACCCGGATGCAGCCGTGAATGCCTGCATCTCGGCATGTGCAGTGGTGTCGTTCAGGGTCTCGGTAAGGTTGTGTGCTCTGGCTATTATCATGTTGTTGCTCACAATAACGGCCCCAACGGGCACCTCATCCCTTTCCATTGCTTTTTCGGCCTCCTTGAGAGCCTCTTTCATGAAATATGCATCTGAAAAAACGTGTGTGTCCATGGTTGTTTTATTGACTGGTAAAAGGCAAGTTCAAAAATATTCTTAATTTAGCAAACTAACCAATTATTTCTATATGTACAGGACACATACCTGCGGAGAGCTTAATCTGAAGCATGCCGGCAAGGAGGTAATCCTTAGCGGGTGGGTGCAGAGATCGCGCGACCTTGGAGGCATGACCTTTATCGACCTGAGAGACCGCTACGGGATAACCCAGCTTGTTTTTAATATGGAGACGGATGCTCCGTTATGCAAAGAGGCCAGGAAACTGGGAAGGGAGTATGTTATTCAGGCAACAGGCGTGGTACGGGAACGGTCGAACAAAAACCTGAAGATACCTACGGGCGGGATCGAAATAGAGATGAAGACCCTCAGTATACTTAATCCGTCAAAACTGCCGCCTTTTACCATTGAGGATGATACTGACGGGGGCGATGAGCTCAGAATGAAGTACAGGTATCTTGACCTTCGGCGCAACGTGATGAAGAACAGCCTGGAGCTGCGGCACCGCATGGCAGGGGAGATACGCAGGTACCTTGACCAGCAGGAATTCATTGAGATAGAGACTCCTGTAATGATAAAATCAACCCCAGAGGGAGCCAGGGATTTTGTGGTTCCCTCGAGGATGAACCCCGGCCAGTTTTACGCTTTGCCACAGTCACCACAGATATTCAAGCAATTGCTGATGATATCGGGGTATGACCGGTATTACCAGGTAGTGAAGTGTTTCAGGGACGAGGACCTGAGGGCGGACCGGCAGCCTGAGTTCACGCAGATAGATTGTGAGATGTCATTTGCCGGGCAGGAGGATGTGCTTAATACTTTCGAGGGACTGGCAAAGCATCTTTTCCATAAGATAAAGGATATAAGCTTTAACGGGCCTTTTCCGAGGATAACATATAATGAGGCGCTGGACAGGTACGGGACCGACAAGCCCGATATCCGTTTCGGGATGGAGCTGTTTGAGCTGACTGAGCTGACCGGGGGGTATAATTTTGCCGTGTTCGACGCTGCGGAGTATGTGGGGGGTATTTGTGCGGAAAATTGTGCCGGGTTCTCACGAAAGCAGATCGATAACCTTACCGATTATGTGAAAAGGCCGCAGATCGGGGCCAAAGGAATGGTATGGGTTAAATGGAATGAGGATGGATCAATCAGGTCGTCGGTCGACAAGTTCTATGATGAAGCGGCCCTGAGCAAATGGATCGAAAAAGCAGGGGGGCGGAAGGGTGATCTTTTGCTCATACTTGCAGGAAACCGGGTGAATACACAGGAGGCCCTGTCGGAGCTGAGGCTTGAGATGGGACGAAGGCTGGAGCTGGTGAAGGAGGACGAATTCGCTCCGCTATGGGTGGTTGACTTCCCGCTCCTGGAATGGGATGAGGAGACGGCACGTTTCTATGCCAAGCATCATCCCTTCACTTCGCCGCGCCCCGAAGATATTCCCCTCCTTGATTCCGACCCGGGGGCAGTATGCGCCAATGCATATGACCTGGTGATAAACGGGGTTGAGATTGGCGGCGGATCGGTACGTATTTATGACGGCAAGCTCCAGAAGAAGATGTTTGAGACACTCGGGTTTACTGATGAGCAGGCAGGTGAGCAGTTCGGATTCCTGATGGAAGCCTTTACTTACGGTGCTCCTCCTCATGCGGGAGTGGCCTTTGGTTTCGACCGGTGGGTGGCCGTTTTTGCCGGGTCGGATTCGATAAGGGATGTGATCGCATTTCCTAAAAACAATGCAGGCAGGGACCTTATGATAGATTCGCCTTCAGCGCTTTCGGCCGAACAGTTGAGGGAGCTGAGGCTTAAGATTGATAAACAGGATCCCGGTACCTGACCGGCAGCATTGGTCACGGCCAGGGAAGGTCTGCCGTGTGGCAACGGGATCGGTTATATCCAGCCGACTATGCAGTCACCAAAAAAATAATATTATGGACAACGGACGTCGCAAGTTCTTCAAATTATTTGCCGCCGGCAGCCTGGGCGCCGGACT
>SLOE01000004.1 GCA_007132715.1 Bacteroidales bacterium | reverse complement strand
ATCCGTTCGTCAGGAGGAAGCTGCTCCTCAAGGATGATCCGTTCGTCAGGAGGGAGCTGCTCCTCAAGGATGATCTGTTCGTCAGGAGCGACCAGTTCCTCGGGGGCAACTTGTTCGTCAGGCGGTTCCCGCTCATATTCTGAAACCGCAGCCTGGAGCCAGGTGTGAAGGGTATCTGCATGCAGGTAAAGAGTGTCGTTGTCTGTCATCTGGATCAGAAGTGCCCTGCCTGTTACCAGCATCTCTTCCGGATCCCTGTTGAACCATGCATAGTGCCCCTTCACTATCAGGTTCTCGACAGTGTCGGTTATTTCAACATTCATGAAAGCCTCTCCGAAACCTCTCCCGTTATCGTAAAAAATGCTGTCGCCCACAAGGGTCTGGTTATTATTCCTTACCCTTGCATTCCTGTTGAACTGGGAAATGTCGGTGATGGTATTATACCAGCCGTTTTCGCAGTATATATCGGTTTCGTCGCCTGTGATGGTTGTCGGCCCAACGAAATAGGCCACTTCGGTCTCTGTGTTGTACCTGAGTGTGTCAGACCTGATTATGTAATCAGGATTGGTAATAGTTACATCGTCCCTGAAGAAGAACAGCTTCTCATCAGCGTAATAATATCCGCGACGGCTTTCAAGCCTGTTGTCGCCGCTGGTAACCACCCCCCTGTCGGGGTAGTACCCGAAATTCCTTTCCAGGTCAAAATCGAGGCTCTCTGTTTCCAGTGTGGTCTCATGGTCCTTCAGGATAACATTGCCCCTGATTTCTGTAAATCTACGGTCGCCGTAATAGATAAGCTGATCGCCGTAAAGGTGCAGGGTGTCTCCCTGGTTTATATGTACATTTCCGAAGGCATGCACGATATTCCTGGCCGAATACCGGTGGGCACTGTCACAGCTCATGTGGATCTCCTCATGCAGCAACCGCACCTCTCCAATGAGGCGGATACCGTCGCTGTCCATGCCCCGGTAAGGAGCCTCCATGCTTTCAGCATTCAGGATCCTGATTTCTGCCGGTTTTTTCCTGTCTTCCTGTTCGTGAGACAACGCAACCAGGAAGGGTGCGTGGCAGGCGATCAATAAAAGCAGGAGACGGTTCATGTGGTCTGGCTTATCTGCTGACCCAGTCCCGGGATGAGAATTCGCAATTTCTGTAGGACTCGTCAATCCTTATGTATGTTTTTGCCCTCCTCTCGTCTATCCACTCTTCAAGTACCCGGTTCATCTTATCGTCCTCAGCCATGTCTCTGATATATGCATAGTCCTCCCTCAGGTTTGCCTGGTGTGGGGCTGTCTGTGATTCCAGGTAAAGCAGCTTGTAGAAGGTTCTTCCCTGCCGGTCGCGCGAATCTATCGGGCCTGCAATCTCACCTATTTTCATGTCCCGTATTGCATCATACTGTACCGGGTTGAGCTGGTCAAGCTGGAATCTGGATCCCCCGGTCTCCTCATTAATTGCCAGTCCCCCGCTCATTTGCGTATCTTTGTCATCGGTATGCATCATCGCGGCTACCCTGAATGTGATGGTGTCGGTACGTATTACAGTGCCAAGACTGTCCAGGAAGGACCTTGCCTGTTGCCTTGCCTGGTCGGTAGCCTCCGGTCTCATGAGTATGTGCCTGACATTCACTTCATCTCCTCTCCGGTCAATAAGCTGTACAATATGAAAACCGTATTCGGTCTCGAATACAGGCGATACCCTGTTGTCACGCAGCGATAAAGCTACATTTGCAAATTCGGGAGTCAGCCGTGCCCTGGTCATATAACCCAGTTCGCCGCCCCTTCTTGCCGAACCCGGGTCCTGTGAATAGAGAACCGCCATTGTTGTAAAGCTTTCACCGTCAATTATCCGCTGCCTGATCTCATTCAGGCGCTGTCTTACTCTGAAGTTCTCTGCCTCGCTGAATTCAGGGTACTTGACTATCTGACGGATCTGGACCTCGGAGGGTATCATCGGTATCTGATCTTCGGGCAGGCTGTTGTAGAACCTCCTCACTTCGGCCGGTGACACACTTACATTTCCGATGATTTCCATTTGCATCTCCCTGGTTATGAGCTGGTCGCGAATAATATCCCTGAAATCCTCCTTGATCTCAAGTATGCTCTTGTTATAGTAGTTCTCGAGAGCTTCCTCAGAGCCTATCTGCTGTATAAAGAACTGCAGCCTCCGGTTAAGCTCCATCTCTACCTCGGAATCGCTTACCTCAATGGAATCTATTATCGCCTGGTTTAGCAGCAGTTTTTGCACCAGGTGATTTTCAAGCATCTCGCAACGCGAATTTGCAGTTACACTGTAACCCTGAGCCTGCAACTGGATAAGCTCGTTTTCAATATCTGACTGCAGTATGATGCTGTTTCCGACCACGGCAACTATCCTGTCTACTATCCTCTCCTGTGCTGTTGCAGTAAAATGCTGTGCACTGAGCATGATAACCGACGCAAGTGTTAATATTGACAAAATCTTTTTATTCATTATAACCATCTTTTTTAAAAATATTGAATAGCATTTTTGTTGAGTCCTTCCGTAAACACACTTTTTTCCAGCTCATTTAAAAACTGCATCTTTCTCCTGTTTAGTATGATGCTTTTTATTTTTTGTGCTGCCAGTGAGAGAGGCATCACACTTTTGGAAGGTTTGTACTCAAAGACACCCAGAAAATAATAGAAATTTTCATCTGTTGCTGTCAGGTACCCCGTGCTTGCCGGCAGCCTTCCTGCGGCAACTGATCCGGGAGGAAATTCCCGCACTATATCATCAGCATATACCCATGTGTCGCTGAAATTGTAAAAAGTAACGCCATACCTGTTTCCGTAGCTTTCCAGCTGTACCATATCATCGTCATATCCGAACATTTCGGTTATCCTCTCTTTATTCGGTGCATCAGAGAAGACTTTGATAAATACTCCCCTGATTGCCGGCCTGTCAAGAATAAAGTTGCTTCCAAATGCATCATGGTACTCTTCTATCTCCCTCAGGGTGATCATTGAGTCCAGTTTCTGGCCGATAAGGTGACGCTGGTATTTATGTATCATAAGGGATGCCCTGTAGTCGGCAATCTGTTTGTCGAGGTTTTTTTCAGCCGGAGGAAGGTTTTCCTCCGCCAGCTTCAGGAAAAGCTGGTTGCGAATCCACTTGTCAATATAGTTCATTGCCAGCTTTGCACTGTCGGCGGGACTGATATTGGCGGGAAAAATACCTGCCAGTTCGTGCCGGTAGAGATAATTATTGTAAACCCTTGCTACGGGTTCGCCCCTTTCGCCGGCGGTGCGGCCGCATTTAGCAGCCAACGGTAAAAAAAGAAGCAGGAACAGAAACAGTTTCTGCATAGTAAGTTATAATATTATGTCGCTGAAACAGCGATTCTTTTCAGTATCTTCCTGTAATGTCTGATAAAACGTCTCTGTACACAGTTACATTGTATTTTTCGCGGAGCTTTTCAAGCCATTTTCTTTCCAGGTGGTCCTGGAAGTCTGCTGTTATTCTACCCCTGGCCTCTTCCAGCGTTTTTGGTTCCGGTTCAATTATTTCGTGCACAAGCACAGTTTTGTATAGGTTGCCCTGATCAATAGTTTCAACAACACCCGGTTCCCAGTTAACATTATCGATCAGCTCGTTGTCTCCCCGGGAGAATATACCCCTTTCTGCTGTTACCACAGGCTCTTCTTCACCCCTGTTAAGCCTGTCTGCTACCCAGCTGTCATCCCTGCTGTCAAAACGAAGACTTCGGCGTGCCCTTCGTGCCACCCTCCTTGCCATCCGGCTGTCGGAGGCTGTGAATATGGTTACCGAAGCCCTGTGGTCCCACATGTATTCGAATTTGTTCTCATGGTGAAATGCAGCAAGTCCCGCACTGTCAGTCACCGCTCTCTGCCAGACCTCACGGTCGGTTATTTCAAACAGCAGCATTCCGTCCTTATATTCCTGCATCAGGAAACGGAAATCGGGGTGCCTCTGGTCGAGATTTTCCTCTTCATAGCTTAGCAGCCATCTTCCGGCAAAATCATCATAAAGAGAAAGTACATAGTCATCTATCGGCCATGGCTTTCGCTTATAGGCGTTCCTGGAGATAAATTCTGCGAACTCGCGCTGGGTCACCCTCCTGTCCCTTACACTGAAAAGTACACGGTCAAGTGAATACGATGCAGGTACCTGCCAGTTACCGTCGAACACCCTGTCGTCAACAATATGATAAAACTCCTCAAGGGCTTCATTATTCAGTGAATAGTCCCATATCTCCTTCAGTTTATCAACCAGGGATTCCCTCAGCAGCCGTGACCTTGCGTCAGGTGAGTTGCGGACTTTTTCGACAAGCTCATTGCGCGCTTCCTCCAGGGGTGGAATACTCCTTTTTTCCTCCAGCCTGATAATGTGCCATCCGTAGGGTGTGCGCACCGGCTTGCTGATTTCTCCCGGTGTTTCGAGTGCAAAGGCAGCGGCCTCAAAATCAGGGATCAGTCTCCCGGCACCGAACCATGGCAGCCGGCCACCCTGACTTGCAGTATTCAGATCACTTGAGTGTTCCCGTGCCAGCTCCCCGAACCGGTAGCCCTCGCGCAACCGGTTGTATATCTCATTTATTTTCTGCCTGGCCTCATCCTCCTGGTACTGGTTGAAGCCGGTCATAATATGGGATACGAGGATCTCCCCCCGTGATTCACGAATATCGTTGACCTTTACAATGTGATAACCGAACGGTGTCCGTACCGGCATACACAGTTCACCGGGCTCAGCATTGTAAACAGCATTTTCAAACGGATATACCATTTGAAATACAGTGAAGTAACCCAGGTTGCCCGAGTTAGTCTTCGCTGACGGGTCATCGGAGGTGGCCCTTGCAACCCGTTCGAAGCTTTCCCCTTCTTCTATCCGTTCCCTTATCTCCATGGCCTTTTCCCATGCCATCAGGGTGTCTTCGGGACTGTAGCCGGGATTAAGCCTTATAAGGATATGACTGGCGTTGACATCATACTTCCATCTTTCCCAGGCTTCCCTCACAAGCTCTTCTTCTTTTTCAGGATCGATCATATAGGGACGGGCAAGCTGCTTTCTGTAACCCCGGAGCTCTTCCCTGAAGGATTCTTCAAGATGTATGCCCTCCTCCCTGGCATGGGCTACCTTAAGGTGAAAGTTTATGAAAAGGTCCAGGTACTCTTCGGCGGACTGTGGTTCAGTAAGCTGGTTGTTTTTTTGCCACAGCCGGATGAACTCAGTGCCGGTTATCTCCCTGTTGTCAATGACCATCAGGACCCTTTCTGTCTCCTCTGTCACGCTATACTGCCGGCCGCCCGTTGTTTCCGGCTGCGAACCGTATAACGGTCCGGCTTGCAGGTGTCCGGCTGAGAGTACCGGCGCCGGGATCATGAGCAGTATCATTAAAATGAATTCAATAAATGCACACTTTTTTGTTTCTGCACTGCCGGCAGCAGTGCGGAAGAAGCTTTTTCCTTCCTTTTTGCTTATTATAGATGAATTTTCCATCAGGTAATGATTATTATTTATTGTACATATCACCTGTCGACACCCGACCATGATAAAACCGGGTATCCTGAATTATCGGCTGTAATTAGGGGCCTCACGGGTTATGGTTACTCCGTGGGGGTGACTCTCATTGAGACCTGAGTTGGTTATCCTTACAAACATTGCCTTTTTGAGTGTTTTGATATCCGGCGCACCGCAGTATCCCATCCCTGCCCTCAGTCCCCCGATAAGCTGGTAGACAACCTCTGCCAAAGTTCCCTTGTACGGTATACGGGCAGAGATACCTTCAGGTACCAGCTTGCTGAGATCACCCTCCTGATCCTGGAAATAACGGTCACGCGAACCCTGCTGCATGGCCTCAATGGACCCCATTCCCCTGTATGCCTTGAATTTACGGCCGTTATATATAATGGTCTCACCAGGGGATTCTTCGACACCTGCCAGCAGGGACCCGGCCATGATTGAATCGGCACCTGCAGCTATGGCCTTTACAATGTCACCCGAGTATCTTATACCTCCGTCTGCTATGACCGGTATCCCCGTTCCCTTCAGTGCCGCGGCGACCTCATAGACGGCAGTAAGCTGGGGGATACCGACACCGGCGATCACCCTGGTGGTACATATTGATCCGGGACCTATGCCTACCTTGACCCCGTCGGCACCAGCATCGGCAAGAGCCCTTGCTGCATCGGCCGTTCCAATATTGCCCACTACAATATCGATCTGGCCGGTAATTTTCTTCAACTCTTTCAGGAGCCCGAAAACTCCCGCCGTATGGCCATGGGCAGTATCAATGACAATGGCGTCGACTCCCATTTCAAGCAGAGCTTCGGCCCTTTTCGCTGAATCCTTTGCCACCCCTATGGCTGCAGCGACCCTGAGGCGTCCCTTTTCATCCTTGCAGGCCCATGGATTGTCCTTTACCTTGGTAATGTCCTTGTAAGTCAGCAGACCCACAAGCTTGTTATCTTCGTCTATCACCGGCAGCTTTTCGATCCTGTACTGCTGCAGCAGGTCGGTAGCTTTTTCCAGGTTTGCCTGGGTGGTGGTTATTATCCTGTCCTTTGTCATGACCTCGCTTATGGGCCTGCTCATGTTGTCCTGAAAACGCAGGTCACGGTTCGTAACAATGCCGATCAGCTTCCCGTTGTTTTCTACCACCGGTATCCCGCCAATTTTATATTCCTTCATGAGTTTCATGGCATCACCCACCGTACTGGTCTTATCAATTGTCACCGGGTCATAGATCATGCCGCTTTCAGCCCTTTTTACCACCTTAACTTGCCTGGCCTGCTCCTTTATGGTCATGTTCTTGTGGATGACACCCATGCCTCCCTGGCGTGCTATCGCTATGGCAAGGGCTGCTTCGGTAACCGTATCCATGGCTGCCGATATGACAGGGGCGTTTATCCTGATATTTCTGGAGAATACTGAAGATATATCAACATCTTTGGGCAGCACCTGTGAATAAGCCGGAATAAGGAGTACATCGTCAAAGGTAAGGCCTTCGCCCTTAATCTTATCGGAAACGAATGACATATTGGTAAAATTTGATTATTTTTAAATTGCGCTAAGTTACGAAAAATTAGTAGATGCAGGTAAATAATTTGTTTTAATTGGACACTTACAGCCAGATCCTGAACCGTTACTGGGGGTACCGTTCCTTCAAGCCGATGCAGCCGGAGATCATAGAATCTGTAGCATCTGGCAGGGACACCCTGGCCCTCATGCCTACCGGAGGTGGTAAATCTGTTACCTTCCAGGTACCTGCCCTTGCTGCTGAAGGCATATGCATAGTTGTTACCCCGTTGATAGCCCTTATGAGAGATCAGGTTGACAACCTCGTAAAGAGGGGTATCAAGGCGCAGGCGGTATATTCGGGCATGAGCCGCGCAGAGATTGACATAGCACTTGATAACTGCGCATACGGCGATTACAAGTTCCTGTATGTTTCACCCGAAAGGATAGGTTCTGAGATATTCAGGGAGCGTGTTAAAAAGATGCGGGTGAATATCCTGGCAGTTGACGAGGCTCACTGTATTTCGCAATGGGGATATGACTTCAGACCCGCCTACCTCCGGATCGCCGCTCTCAGGGAGCTGCTGCCCGGGGTTCCGGTACTTGCCCTTACCGCTACTGCGACGGCCGATGTGGTGGAAGATATACAGGAAAAGCTGTCCTTTTCATCTTCGAATGTGATCAGGACCAGTTTCGAAAGGAAAAACCTGCACTATCTTGTAGAAGTCACTGAAGATAAACACAGGAAACTGCTTGATTTCATCAGCAGGATACCCGGCAGCGGAATTGTCTACGCAAGGAACAGACGAAAAGCATCCGAACTGGCCAGATTCCTTTCAAACAACAAGGTGAAGGCTGACTATTACCATGCCGGATTGGCGACCGCTACTCGTACCGCCCGGCAGAATGACTGGATGAAGGGGCGGACAAGGGTTATAGTTGCCACCAATGCTTTCGGCATGGGCATAGACAAGGCCGATGTAAGGTTTGTTATCCATTTTGATATTCCCGATACACTGGAGGCCTGCTTCCAGGAGGCCGGCAGGGCAGGCAGGGACGGGAAAATTGCCTTTGCCATCATGATGTATCATGATTCTGACAGGCTGAACGCTGACAAGAGGGTAGCCTTAAAATTCCCCGAAAGGGAAATCATCAGGCAGGTATACCAGTCGCTCGGCAGTTACTTACAGATCCCCTACGGCGGTGGCAAGGGTGCTGTTCTTGATTTCAATATATCCGATTTCGCATCAAGGTATAACCTTAACGTAATGACTGCATGGTATTCGCTGAAAGAGCTGGAGACCGAAGGCTATATCGAACTGACTGATGAGATAAACAGTCCCTCGAAGATCCATTTCACTGTCAGCAGGGATGAACTGTACCGTTTCCAGGTGGCAAATGCTGCATTTGACGGTTTCATCAAGCTTATGCTACGCACCTATTCGGGGGTATTCTCAGGCTTTACAGCGATAAATGAGGATTTCCTGGCGAAAAAAACAAGATCGGACAGGGATACTGTCTACCAGTATCTTGTCAGGCTCAACAACCTGAATATCATCAAGTATATACCGCAAAGGAGGTCGCCTCTTATCATCATGAACACTGAAAGGCTTGACAGCAACTCGCTCTATATTTCCGCATCGGCCTACAGGGTGAGAAAGGAGAGCTACCTTTCAAAGCTGAGGTCAGTGATATCCTACGCATCAGCCACAGGGCAGTGCCGGAGCGTGATGCTGCTGGAATATTTTGGTGAGAAAGGGGCCCGGAAATGCGGCAGCTGCGATATCTGCCACGAGCCTGACAATACCGGTATTGAGAGGGTTGAGTTTGACCTGATAGCAGCAGGGATAAGGGAGGTGATAAGGCACGGCAGTGTAACTCCCGATGAGCTGCCGTCAATGGTCGATTTTACGCCCGATAAGACCATTACGGTCATCAGATGGCTTCTTGACAACGGAAAACTTACCAGGGGGGATGACGGTTTTTTGAGGTGGACAGGTTAACAGCCTGTCTGCAGAATAACGGATACCGGCAGGGTTACACCGTCTTTTATTCGTGTCATTCTGCCAGCCTTATTCTGCCTGGGGTTTTATTTGAGAATTGTTTTACTAATTTTGCCAATTATCAGATCAATAGGCAGATTATGGAAATCAGCAGGGAAGAACTGGTCTATTCAAAGGCAGTCATTGAATTTGTTGCGGTGGCAGGCGAGTTTTGCAGCTTTATGGAGCAGGCAGAAGGGTTTGCCAGGAGAGACTTCGCCGACAAGTGCCGTAAGATACTGCCCCTCCTTTACTACAAGACCACCCTGATACCACCTACTGAGCCTTTTTATGAGGAGGGTACAGAGCGTTTCGTTACCGAGGAAGAGTGGGACACCATTAACAACAGCATAAGGTCCAGGCTGGGCAGACATGATGACTATCCCGAGATCTTCGACCCCGTTGTGCGTGATACGGAGGACCGGGTGGGCGGCAGCATAGCCGAGAATCTGGCGGATATATACCAGGATCTGAAGGATTTTGTGATGGTATACCGCATGGCCCCCCCCGAGCTCATGAATGATGCATTGTGGGAGTGTATGCAGCATTTCGACCAGAGCTGGGGCCAGAAGCTGCTGAATGCGCTGCGGGCCCTTCACCACCTTATGCACGGAGGCCATAACCTGGACGATCAAGATGATGAGAAGGAAGAGGATGATGATAAAAGGAACACCGATAACTGGATATTCACCAAAAGGCAAAAACTCTGGAATGAGGATGACGACCAGTAATTCTGAACTGACTATAACAAACGAAAAGATAAAGGAGTTGCCGCTTACCAGCTTCACGGGCGAAATAATAGTGGTCGACCATCCCGATGTTGTACCCCGGGCGGTTGACATGCTAAGGGGAGCCGGGGTGCTGGGGTTTGATACCGAGACCAAGCCTGCATTCAAAAAGGGAGTTGTAAACGGGGTTGCCCTGCTGCAGCTTGCTACGAAAGAGCGGGCTTTCATCTTCCGTATAAACAATACCGGTATTCCTGAGCCATTGCTATCAATCCTTGCAAGCAGGAAAATAGTCAAGGCGGGGGCAGCCATCCGTGACGACTTAATATCCCTTCAGAAGGTAAGCCGGTTCAGGCCCGCAGGATTTGTCGAGCTGCAGGATATGGTGAAGGATTATAATATTGCTGACACCGGCCTGAGAAAGATGGCAGCGATAGTGCTGGGCATCCAGATATCCAAAGCGCAGCAGGTCTCCAACTGGGAAAGGGAGAGGCTTACCGATGCCCAGCTGATCTATGCTGCCACAGATGCCTGGGCCTGCCATGAAATATACAGGAAGCTTACCGGCAACTGACACTGACAGTAACAGTGATCAGGCCTGCAGACCGTCAGCAGTCAATCCCGCCGGCGGTGCTTCATTTATCAGATCATAACTTAAACGATGAAAAAGATAATACTCAAACCGGGAAGGGAAGCTTCAGCAAAGAGATTTCATCCATGGATATTTTCAGGTGCTGTACAAAATAATGAAAAAAATATCCCGGATGGCGATCCGGTTGTGGTTTACTCATCTTCCGGCGAGCTGCTTGGTACGGGCCATTATCAGAGTGGGTCCATCTCGGTACGGTTGTTTTCATGGGGACTTGAGGAGCCGGGGCCCGACCTCTGGACACGCAAGTTTGAAGCAGCACTTAAACTCCGTAAAGATGTGGGACTGGCAGGTAGCGTCCACACCAATGCCTACAGGCTTGTCAATGCCGAAGGTGACGGTATGCCGGGCCTCATAGTTGATTACTACAATGGCACAGCTGTGTTGCAGGCCCATACAGCCGGAATGCACCGGGTAAGGGAGCAGCTTGCCGGCGCCCTGGTTTCGATGATGGGAGATGAACTGAAAGCTGTCTATTACAGGGGAGTAAAGGTGCGGGCAGGGGCGGCTGCCAATACAGGCGGCGAGCCCGGCGGAAATGTCAGAGCCGTAAACCCTGCACATAGGGAGGATCAGGCAGGTTATCTCCACGGCAGCAGGTCAGATAATGTTATCATTGAACACGGAAATCAATTCACCGTCGACTGGGAAGGGGGTCAGAAGACAGGATTCTTCCTTGACCAGCGCGAGAACAGGCGGTTACTCGAAAATTACTCCGGGGGACAAAGGGTGCTTAACCTGTTCGGGTATACAGGAGGTTTCTCGGTATATGCATTGCGCGGAGGTGCCAGTGAGGCGGTAACGGTTGACAGCTCTGCAGCAGCTGTGAGGATGGCTGAACAGAATGTCCTCCTGAACTTTGAAAATGACCGACGGCACAGTGCAGTTTGCGCCGATGTGTTTGATTTTTTCAGGAACGGTAACGGGAAATATGACCTTGTAGTGCTCGATCCGCCTGCATTTGCCAAGGGTTTGCGGGCGGCCGGCAATGCTCTTCAGGCTTATCGCCGGGTCAATTCAAAAGCCATTGAAAGGGTGGCCCCCGGGGGTATGCTGTTCACCTTCTCATGCACACAGGTGATTTCGAGGGAGCAGTTCAGGCAGGCGGTCTTTTCATCTGCCGCGTTATCGGGCCGGGAGATAGTAATTCTCCATCAGCTTTCACAGCCGGCTGACCATCCTGTCAGCATTTATCATCCCGAGGGTGAATACCTCAAGGGTCTTGTACTGAAGGTCTATTAACCCGGGACACCCTGATCGGGCAGTCAGTTCAATACCTCTCAGTCAGCGGCAGGAAGAAGAGGGAATAGCTGTATTCTGACGGGTATACCCTGTATCTTTCCCTGGCGGTTACCGGGGTGCATCCCACACCGGTAACCCGGTGGTCTATGCTTAGCAGCGGGCCGGAGCTTCGCTCAAGCTGGTAAGGGTACCATGCCGTTTCCAGGTTTGTATAAGGGTTAATGGCCACATTAATTGTTTCATCACCCCAGAAGGCGAGGCCCCTCCCTTCCCCGTCAAGGGTCTTACCCCATCTTACCCCGGTCCGGTTATCAAAATCCTGCGGTATGATGTAGGGTATCTCAATATCGGCTATGTCGACACTGTAGATACCGGTCTTTGCACCTGTATGCCGGTCAGGGTAGGTTTCGAAGGGTCCCTTGCCGAACCACTCCAGACTCTTCACGGCAGGAGAGAGACGGAAGGAGAGCCCCGTCTTCTGCAGCCATTCTATATGTCTGTGGGGCCAGCCCGGTATCTGGATGCTTGGATTGACCGTGTGGTCAAGCTGTATCATCCCGTTGCTGCTGACCGTATAGAGAAAGCGGTTGTCAAACTTCATATCCCTTCTCACCATTGAATAGGAGGTAACGTCATACCGTATGACCACCCTTTCGGCCGATTCTTCAATGATCTCTGAGTATTTCAGTTCGTGTACAAGCGAATCGAGGCCCCATCTGTATATTGAATCGAACTCTGCAATTCCCCATGTTGAAACCTCATTCATTATGGGGGTGCGGGATACGTTAAGCCGGGGACCGCTTTCAATGAGCTGTTCACCCATGAATTTGAGTGATTTCATCTTCCCCTCACTGTTGCAGAAGGTATATTCAAATTCATCACCGGCCACGATCAGCAGATCACCGTAGGCCTTTAACCTGAGCGGGACCGCCCTGCTTCCTTCCCACTGCCTTGCCGAGGGGATCAGGAGCGGATCAACCACCTGTGTGCGGTTCATCTGGAACTCGCCGAAGGCAACCTCATGGCCGGCCTGTGCCCATGGTGCGTCTTCTCTCAGCCTTGCCGAAATGAAAAGGTCGTAATAATGCATGTCTTGATCGGCCGGCAGTCTGAAAGGGATAACGATATCTTCCTGTCCAAGGGGAGGGGTATCAAGGCCGAGACTGCCCTTTTCAATAATGACTCCGTCGCGTTTTACCATCCATGTTGTTTCAAGCTCATCCAGCCCGGTGAAATGGTGCCTGTTGTGTACCCTTATTCTTTTGGAGGGCAGGTGTACTGCTTCGAACCATACCGGCTGGTGGCTTCGTTTTGCCTGCCACGCCTCAGGTTCGGGCACCCGGTTATAGGCTATGATGCCGTTCATAGATCCTGAACCGCTCATAGGGGTTGAGCCGTATGAATAGAAGGTGCCAGTAGTGTCGGTTTCAGCAAAATCGAGCCATACTACAAGATGGTCATCCGCGGGTGCTGCATCGCGGTGCCAGCCAAGCATGCCGGGGGGCCTTGCAACACTGTGTATCCTCACGTCGTCAAATACCGAGTTGGATATATATCCCGCCCAGGCCTCGTTGTTGATCATATGGTTCTTTCCCACGGTAAAAGGGTTCCTTACCCTCATGATGCGTCCCGTTGCCGGCATGGAAGCTTCAAGCCGGCCATTTATGTAAATTCTCATCTCACTGCCGTCATAGGTTGCAGCCAGGTGGTGCCAGTTGTGGTTCCAGTTGGCAGGCAACTCTGCCTGCAGCGAATACCTGCGGTGTGTACGCATTGTGAACCCGACCCTTGAGGGGGATATCTGTGCGAGGTCGAGAGCATAACCCTTCCCGATGAGGTTGTTATGATTGACGAACCCGCGCGGGTATATCCATGCCTCCATGGTCACCTGTGTCCTCAGGTCCTGTGCCGGCGCTGGTGTCAGCTCAACAAAGTCATCCAGGCCGCTTAACCCCACAGCCTGGCTGTTGCCGCCCCTGCGGCCGGCAACCAGCTCCGGTCTTCCCATCAGCACTGCCTGGTGACCGTATTGAGACCTGTCGGGTACGGTAACAAGGTCAAAAAGCACACCCTGATCCATCCAGTCCCATATAAACCCTCCCTGCAGGCGCGGATTACTGTATATCACTTCCCAGTACTCGTCAAAATGGCCCAGGGCGTTGCCCATTGCATGGGAGTATTCGCCCATTATGACCGGCCGGGTGGTGGTGTCACCCACAGCCGCCAGCTCGGCAGGATGGGGATACCTTGTGCCGAGTATGTCTGCAAACGGTGCGTCGCCGTTGGGATGGTTTGACTGGTGCATGATGAACCTGGTGGGATCCAGCTCTCGTGCCCTGGCGGCCATCTCCCAGTGCGCCGGTGCCAGTCCGCATTCATTCCCGGTGCTCCATATTATTATGCTGGGATGATTCCTGTCCCTTACCACGAACTTATCCATGCGGTCAACCATTGCCTTTCCCCAGCCTGGAACGTTGGGCAGCCAGTTTTCGCCCTGGTGGCACTCTACGTTAACCTCGTCGCACACATAAAACCCGTATTTGTCGGTCAGCCTGTAAAAAGCCGGTGTATTGGGATAATGGGCTGTCCGTATAGCATTGATGTTCAGTTTTTTCATCAGCTTAAGCTCCTGCTCTACAACCTTCATGTCCATTGTCCGCCCCTTATAGGGGCTGTGCTCGTGTCTGTTGACGCCTTTCAGCTTTACCGGCACGCCGTTGACGTGAAGCACACCGCCAATGATATCGATCTGCCGGAAGCCCACTTTGTGCTGAACTGTTCCGAGGCTGTTGCCGCTTGCATCCTCAAGCTTCAGGAGCAGCGTGTAGAGGTTTGGCTTTTCGGCCGACCACCGGCGGGGTGCGGTGATCTTCTGCGAAAGGACCAGTCCGGCACTCCCTTCGGGATCAATCGAATTCAGTCGCCCCGAGAACCTTGTCACCACCTGCCCTGCATCATCGTAAAGCTCTGCCCTCAGGGTGAGGTTGCGCACCCTCTCATCGCCGTGGTTTACCAGTTCAGCTTCCACATTGAGGTCAGCGTTCCTGAAATTCCCGTCAAAAGCCGTTGTTATGAAGAAGTCGCGCAGATGAACCCTGGGGACCGACCACAGGTAGACGCTCCGGTATATACCGTGGAACTTCCACATATCCTGGTTTTCCAGGTACGTTGCGTCGGCCCAGCGGAGCACGCGTACCGCAACGGTATTGGTTCCGGGCTGCAGGAAACCTGTAATGTCAAATTCGGCCGAGGTCATTGCTCCCTTGTTTGATCCGGCATACTCTCCGTTTATCCAAAGCTGGAAAAATGTTTTTACCCCTTCAAAATGGATAAGGACCCTGCGGCCGTCCCAGTGGTCAGGTATCCCGAAAGTCCGGAAGTAGGAACCGGTGGGATTGAACTCCATGGGAACGTTAGGCGGATCATAGGGAGTGAATTCTAAAGGGACGTTCCTGTAGAGGCTGTAACCATAGCCCTGCATCTGCCATGTGCCTGGTACGGTGATCTCGTCCCATCCGCTGTTGTCAGAACCGGGACTGTAAAAGTCGTTCGGAGCATCGAAGGGACTTCTGTCCCACCTGAATTTCCATCTGCCGTCGAGTGACCGGTAGTAGGGCGACATGGTCCATTCTCCGCTCAGGGCATCTTTATCATTGTCAAAGATTACCATTGGAACATGCGCCGGTTCCTGCATCTCGCCGACAAAGGTGGGGTTCATAATGAAACCTGCAAGGTCATTGTAGACGGGAGCCTGTGGCCATCCCGTGACTGCAGAAACTGCAAAAAGACATAGTGCCAGTGTTTTATGTGTGCAGCACCTTTTGATGAACGAGGAAGTCATAGCGTCAGGTATTAATAAGTGTGTATCATACAATTATATAACAAAAAATTGGAATTGACGGTAAATTTTTCATAAATTGCAGAAGGGATAATATTATCTCTGAAATCGAAACTGTCGTTGATCATGAAACTGTTTTTTAAAATCCTGAAAATATTTGGCCTTGGTGTTCTTGGACTGGTAATTCTGATTGCCGGAATTGTAGTTACCGGACTCTGGTACCGTAAGCACGATCTCCGGCTTGAGAGGCAGGCTTTTCCCCAGGTGCAGAGTGAAGCTGATATAGACATTCTTGCCGCTGAGCTGCTGGAACAGATGTCTCTTGATGAAAAGCTGTGGCAGCTTTCCGGCGAAAGCCCCTTCATTACCTACAGGAGGTTTTTGGGAACCTGGGTGCTGAGGGACCAGTTCGCGCATATCTTCAGTGGCCGGAACCGGCGCTTGAATATTCCACCGTTCGTTCTCTCCGACGGGCCCCGCGGCGCTGTGGTAGGCAAAGGCAACACCAGCTTCCCCGTCGCCATGGCCAGGGGCGCCACATTCGACCCTGACCTGGAGAGAAGGGTTGGTGATGTTATGGGTATGGAGCTGAGAGCCAATAATACAAATTACCTGGCTGCACCCTGCATAAACCTGCTGCGGCATCCTGCATGGGGCAGGGCACAGGAGACCTATGGTGAGGATCCCTGGCTGCTTGGCGAGATGGGGGTTGCACTCGTGCAGGGGGCGCAGCGGCATAACGTCATGGCCTGTGCAAAGCATTTTGCTGTAAACAGCATTGAAAACTCCAGGTTCTATGTTGACGTGAACATGGATGAACGCACACTGAGGGAGGTCTACCTTCCCCATTTCAAAAAGGTTGTACAGGAGGGTAACATCGCATCACTCATGAGCGCATACAACCGCTTCAGGGGGGAATACTGCGGGCACAGCCATTACCTGCTCACGGAAATACTGCGCGATGAGTGGGGCTTCGAAGGGTTTGTATCATCCGACTGGGTGTTCGGGCTGCGTGACGGTGTAAAAGGGATCAATGCGGGGATGGACGTTGAAATGCCTGCAAGGACCTATTACTCCCGGAGGCGAATTGAACCTGCCATTGAGAGGGGCGAGGTGACAATTGAACAGATTGATGCCATGGTGCTCAGGGTGCTCCGCACAAAGCTTAGGTTCGCGTTCAGGGAGGATGTAATGGTATATGACGAAAGTGTCAGGGCAAGCCGGCGCAACACTGACCTTGCCCGCGAGGTTGCCGGGAAGAGCATGGTACTTGTCAAAAACGATGATGTGCTGCCTTTCGACATAAGGCATACGGGTACGGTTGCGGTTATCGGGAGACTTGCCGATGTGGAGAATACCGGCGACAGGGGCAGCAGCCATGTAAGGGCCCCCTATATAGTTACCCCGTGGCAGGGTATCAGTTCTTACGTTGAATCAGCTGGCGGAAGAGCGATCCTTTATGACGGCGATGATGTTGCTGAGGCCGCACGGCTGGCCTTTGACGCTGACGCAGTGATCATCGTTGCGGGTTATACTCACGAGGATGAGGGTGAGTATATAGAGGGCAGTTCAGGGGGCGACAGGCCCGATATCCGCCTGAAGGAGGAGGACCGGGCTCTTATAGCCGCCCTTGCAGGGGTCAATCCGGCAACGGTTGTGACATATGTCGGGGGCAGCGCCATCATGATGGAGGAGTGGAGGCATGATATTCCGGCTATCCTGTTTGCCTGGTATGCCGGTATGGAGGGAGGCAATGCCCTGGCAGAAGTGCTTTTTGGCGATATGAACCCGGGTGGCAGGCTGCCTTTTACAATCCCTGAAGATGAGAATGACCTTCCCTGGTTTGATCCGTGGACCGACACCATCACTTACGGCTATTATCATGGATACACCTTGTTTGACAGGAAAGGATACACAGCGGCATATCCTTTTGGTCACGGGCTGAGCTATACCGAATTCAGGTATGAAAACCTTGAGGTTCTGACGCCGGCCATTTCGGGTGCGGGACGCCTCAGGGTAAGAGTGGAGGTTACCAATACCGGGATAAGGACCGGCGATGAAGTTGTGCAATTGTATATCGGGTTTGGCAATTCGGCGGCCGACCGGCCGGTGAAGCTGCTTAGGGGATTCACAAGGGTGGAGCTGTTGCCGGGAGAGACCCGCAGGGTAGAATTTGAGCTGCCGGTGCCTGAACTTGCCATGTACGACCCCGATAAGAGAGAGTGGGTGATCGAGAGGATGACCTACGAGGTTTATGCCGGGGCTTCTTCTTCACCGGACGACCTTCTTGTTTCGGAGTTTGAGATCCAGTAGTGGTATTGTCCTGCACAGGTAACAGCAACGGTGCAGGCCACAGGTCAAATTGTCTTTCAAATAAAATCACTGTTATGAACATAGCATTTATAGGTACCTATCCGCCAAGAAAGTGCGGAATTGGCACTTTTACAAAAAATATGGTAAAGGCTATACTGGCGAACACCGGACATAAGAATCCGCACGAAAGCATGATGATCGTGGCATTGAACGAAGATAACCAGGAATTTGATTACCCGCCCGAGGTCAAGTTTACCATACGGCAGAACCGGCAGCGGGATTATGCCGATGCTGCAAGATATATCAACTTCAGCGAAACGGATATCTGTATTCTCGAGCACGAGTTCGGTATCTTCGGCGGCGACGACGGGGTCTACATCCTGCCGCTGCTGCACAGGCTGGAGGTCCCGCTGATCGTGACCTTCCACACCGTGCTTAAGAATCCTTCATATACTCAGCGGTCCATCGTTGAGGAGATCGGGAAAAAGTCAGCCCGCATAGTGGTTATGAGCCGGCGTGCATTTACCTTTCTCAGGGAGATATATCACATACCTGCCGAAAAGATAGAGGTAATTGAACATGGTGTTCCTGAATTTGAAAAGCTTTCGCGGAAAAAGGCGAAAGAGAGGTTCGGGCTCGAGGCGAGGAAAGTGCTTCTTACATTCGGCCTCCTTGGCAGGAGCAAGGGGGTGGAGACTGTTATAAACGCACTGCCTGCAATTGTTGAAAAGCATCCAGACGTACTGTATATTGTACTGGGGGCAACCCATCCATCGGTGCTGCGGCATACCGGCGAGGAGTACCGTAATTTTCTGAGGCGTATTGTCAAAACCAAAGGACTTGAAAAGCATGTCTATTTCAACAATGAATTTGTTGCCGAGGACAGGTTATTTGAATACCTTAGTGCGACAGACGTATATGTAACGCCCTATCCCAACGAGGCACAGATTACCAGCGGTACTCTGTCCTATGCTGTCGGCTCCGGTTGTGCTGTTGTTTCCACGCCATACTGGCATGCCCAGGAGCTTCTTGGGAACGGAAGGGGGCGGCTGTTCGATTTCAGGGATGCCTCCCAGCTTGCCTCGATAGTTGATGAGCTGTTGTCGGATCCCGAAAAACTATCTGCGCTAAGGGAAAAATCAAGAGAATACGGGAAAAAGCTCAGGTGGCCGAAGATCGGCAAGCAGTACCTCTTTCTGGCCGAGTTTGTTTGCGATAACTGGGAAAAAGAGCCAAAACCCGAAAAACAGGCCATTGACCTGTCGCTTATGCCCACCTATGATCTTTCACATGTCAAAAGGCTCACCGACGACACCGGTATAGTGCAGCATGCCAAATACGGCATCCCCAACCTCAAGGAGGGATATTGTGTAGATGACAATTCCCGGGCACTTCTGATGTCCATTCTTGCCTGGAGGCAGAACAGGGATAAGGATTCCCTCGAGCTGGTGCCTGTTTATCTCAGTTTTCTCCACTATATGCAGAGAGAGGACGGTAATTTCAGGAATTTTTTCAGTTTCAGCAGGCAGTTCCTGGATGAGCATGGTTCGGAAGATTCTTTCGGCCGCTCAGTATGGGCACTTGGCTATCTTATCAGGTTCGCCCCAAATGATGCATTCAAGCAGATAGGCCGGGAAATTTTTTTCAGGTCGGTGCCGCACTCCGATAACCTGCAATCGTTAAGAGGCATAGCGAACACTGTGATAGGGATATGCTATTACCTGAAGGAGACCCCTGATGATGAGGCGATGGTAAAGAAGATGAAAAACCTGGTATCGGTTATCATTGAGGAATATAAAGGCAACCGGGACGGGGACTGGCAATGGTTTGAAAATATAATGACATATGATAATGCCATACTTCCCCTGGCACTCTTTTCAGCATATGAGATAACCGGTGAGGATGAAATGCTTGCTATTGCCAGGGAGTCAACTTCTTTCCTGGAATCGGTTACTTTCAGGAACGGATGTTTGGTACCCGTCGGCAACCAGGGGTGGTATGAGAGGGGGGGCAGTGTCCCGGAATTCGACCAGCAATCCATTGACGTGATGGCAATGGTGCTGATGTACTACCGGGCTTTCCAGGTGACGATGGACCGCACCTATATAGAGAAGATGTTTGCTTCATACCTTTGGTTCCTGGGAGAAAACTCACTCCGGCTTCCCTTGTATGATCATGAGACTTGTGGTGGATGCGACGGACTTGAAAGACAGGGTGTGAACAGGAACCAGGGGGCTGAGAGCACCCTTGCATACTGGATATCACATCTTACCGTGCTTGCCGCACAGGAGAAGGAGCATCTGCTTATCGGCAGCCAGTGATATGTTTGAAATGAGCGTCTTTTTTAATATACTGAAACAGGAAGATCCGGAGCAATGGTAGATGAGTTCAGGTTCTCAGGTGTGCCGGCTCTTCATTTCGGCCCCGGTGTTTTTAAAAACGCGGTTAGCGTGGTAATGAAGTACGGGCGGTCACTGCTCCTGGTTGCCGGCAGCAGCTCTTTCACGGGCAGCGGCAGGGGCCGCGGGTTTGTAAAAGAGCTGAAGGAGAAGGGGCTTAAGATAGACATTGTTAATGTTGAGGGGGAACCCCATGCCGGGTTCATTGACGGAGTCATATCAGAGCTCAGGGTATCTCCGCCCGGCATGGTGCTTGCCGTGGGGGGAGGAAGTGTGCTGGATGCGGGCAAGGCGCTTGCCGCGATGCTTACGGTTGAGGGAAGGACATGGGATTATCTGGAGGGCAACCCTGAGATGAAAGCCCATCCGGGTACCAGGCTTCCGCTTATTGCTGTGCCCACCACCGCAGGAACAGGAAGCGAGGCAACCAGGAACGCCGTGCTTACCACTCCCGGCGAGCCCCGGTTAAAAAGGTCCTTGCGTCACGATAATTTTGTGCCCGACCTGGCCATTGTTGACCCTTTACTCACAACCGGATGTCCGCCTCATGTGACTGCTGCCAGCGGACTGGATGCCATAACGCAGCTTCTTGAGGCGTTAGTCTCGACCGGAGCTTCACCTGTGACCGATGCACTGGCTAAAAGCGGATTGCAGTGCGGAATTGAAAACCTTGAACGGGCCGTGTCTGAAGGCAACGATATCAATGCCCGCACAGGAATGGCTTATGCAGCATTCCTCTCCGGTATAGTTTTGTCCAATGCGGGACTGGGTGCGGTGCACGGGTTTGCATCCGTTCTCGGGGGATATTATGATATACCTCACGGAGTCGTTTGCGGGACACTGCTGGGCGCGGTAACCAGGGTCAATATAGGGAAACTTGCCGCATCGGAAGAGGACACTGCATATCTTGATAAGTACGCCGCAGCCGGAATGATAGTATGTAGCGAAAAAGGCAGGGACAGAGATCACTACCTTGCCCGTCTCGCAGATGAGCTTGACCGGATGGTCGAAGTCCTTAACATACCCCGCCTGGGCTGTTATGGTGTAACGGCTGGGGATATAACCTCAATTGCTGCTGAAACCGCAATAAAAAATAATCCGGCTTCCCTTACAACCGGAGATCTTGAGAAGATACTACTGTCACGGTTATAATAGCTGACCTGCTGAATAGTTCGTGCCGCCCTTTCGAGGCATAAGCGGGAAACCGTATTTTCCTCCGGGGTAAAGCTACTCGTACCGGTAGCTCCTGGTCTCCCCGTAGTTTCCCCGCCTCATTGGCGGGGGAGGACCGAGCAGTCTCTCTATAAAATATGTGGCAGCTGACAACAGAATGCTGAACAGTATTGCCTTCCAGAAAGTTTCCACAACGAAGCCTTGCACCCATGCTCTGGCCATCCAAATCATCAGCCCGTTGATCACCAGCAGGAACAACCCGAAGGTGATTATGGTCACCGGTATGGTCAGGACAATGAGAATTGGTTTAACTATCAGGTTCAGGATTGCAAGAAGAAGCGCCACCCATAATGCAGAGGTGAATGAGACAACCTCTACACCGGGTATAAGCCATGCAATGCCCATTATGGCAAGAGCAATAAGTATGAATTTGGTTATTGTGCGCATTGGGGTAAGGGTGTTTTCTTAACAAAGGTATTATAAATTGCCAGATAAAAAGGATTAACTTTGGGGTTTTTCAAAAAAGTTGGAGCGGTAGTGTGATGAACAAATTACATGTACAAAGGATAGCGAATGAACTGAACCTGAACCTGTCACAGGTTGAGAACACCATGAAGCTGCTGGCAGAGGGCTCGACTGTTCCCTTTATCAGCAGGTACAGGAAAGAACTCACAGGGAGCCTTGATGAGGTAAAAATTGCTGAAATAAAGGAGAAGGCTGGCAAGCTTGCCGAGATTGACAAGCGTAGGGATGCGATCCTTAAATCGCTTGAGGAACAGGGCAATCTCACTCCTGAACTGAAACAGCAGATCAGCGATGCGCAGGGCATGACTGAGCTGGAAGACCTCTACCTGCCCTACAGGCCTAAGAGAAAGACCAGGGCCTCGATTGCAAGGGAGCGGGGACTGGAACCTCTGGCTGTGATTATGATGGAGCAACGTTTTAATGACTTGGCTGAAAGGGCTTTAAGGTTTTTGTCAGGTGAAGTGCCTGAGGTCGATGATGCGTTGCAGGGGGCGAGGGATATCGTTGCCGAATGGGTGAGCGAAAACCAGGATGCGCGAAACCGGATAAGAGTGCTTTTTGAAAGGGAAGCTGTCATAACCTCCAGGGCTGTAAGAGACAAGGAGGAAGAAGGCGCCAAATTCCGTGATTACTTCAGCTTCGGGGAGAGGCTTGCGCGGTGCCCGTCACACAGGATACTTGCAATGAGAAGGGGAGAGGAGGAGGGTGTTCTGAAGCTATCAATTGAACCTCCTGTTGAGAAGGCACTGGAGATTCTTCACCGTTTGTTTGTAAAGGGCAGTAAAGAATCTTCGCGGCAGGTTGAAAAGGCTGTAGATGACAGCTACAGGAGGTTGCTGGGACCCTCAATTGAGAATGAATTCCGTTCGGTCTCCAAGGAGAAAGCCGATACCGAAGCGATATCTGTCTTTGCCGAAAACCTGAGGCAGCTGCTGCTGGCCCCGCCTCTGGGGCAGAAACGTATCCTGGCCATCGATCCGGGATACCGCACAGGCTGCAAGGTTGTGTGTCTTGATGAGCAGGGTAACCTGTTGCACAATGAGACCATATACCCGCATCCCCCGCAGAACGAGGGCAGGATGGCGGCAAAGAAGGTGGCCTCGCTTGTCAGCCAGTACAGGATCGGGGCAATTTCAATTGGTAACGGTACCGCATCGAGGGAGACAGAGCATTTTATCAGGAAGGTGAAATTTGACAGGGATGTAAGTGTGTTTATGGTGAATGAGAGCGGGGCATCTGTCTATTCGGCCTCGCCGGTTGCAAGGGAAGAGTTCCCTGGCTATGACGTGACTGTAAGGGGTGCGGTATCAATAGGCCGCAGGCTTTCCGACCCCCTTGCCGAACTTGTAAAGATAGATCCCAAGTCCATCGGGGTTGGTCAGTATCAGCATGACATTGACCAGGGAAGACTAAAGGCCGGACTCGACCAGGTGGTGGAGAGCTGTGTCAACCTGGTGGGCGTAAATCTCAACACGGCAAGCAGGCACTTGCTTACATATGTATCCGGACTTGGTCCCCGGCTGGCCGGGAATATTGTTGAATACCGCAGGGAGAATGGTCCCTTTGGATCGAGATATGAACTGAAAAAGGTGCCGAGGCTGGGTGAGAAGGCATTTGAACAGTGTGCCGGCTTTCTCCGTATTCCCGGAGCGGATCATCCACTTGACAACTCGGCTGTACATCCGGAGTCCTATCATATAGTCGAACGTATGGCCGGGGATATGGGTGCAGCCGTTGAAGATCTGATAAAAAAGGAACAATTAAGGGAGAAACTGGATCTGAAAAGGTACGTTACTGAAACAACCGGGCTTCCTACACTAAATGATATTATTACCGAACTGGCCAAGCCGGGAAGGGATCCCCGCAGCAGGATAGAGGTTTTCGAGTTCTCGTCAGAGGTATTCACCATAGAAGATCTGAAGCCCGGTATTGAACTCCCCGGTATAGTTACCAATATAACCAATTTTGGCGCATTTGTCGATATAGGAGTAAAGCAGGACGGACTGGTGCATATTTCCCAGATGGCCGACAGGTTCGTAACAAATCCCGCTGAAGTGGTGAAACTTCACCAGACTGTGAAGGTCAGGGTTATTGAGGTAGATGTTGCAAGAAGGCGAATACAGCTGAGCATGAAGGGACTGAGCTGAGTACCAGGAATTTTTTATTATCCTGATATATATGGTTTTTATAAGTATATTTATAATTTTGCTGCGGTTTATGGGTATGGTTCATTAGTCGACTGCATAATTAATTATTTAACCTCTTAACTGATCATGTTACCAGAAAACATAACACTACCGGAGGAGGTTTCAAACCTTCTCTCAAGCTGTCCTGATTGTAAATTATTCACAAGTTCCGCTGAACTTGCGGATGCATCGATTGGAGGTAAAGAGAATAACAGCTTTGATGTCAGCTATGAGATCAAAGGAAAGGGTAAGCATGTGGAAGCTGTGGTTCACCGGGTTGCCAACGGTATCTCTGTGAACTATACAGAGACTTACATGAGAAGAAGGGATCCTGACACCCTGGTGGTTGCCGATGAAAAACCAAGTGACAAAGAGAGGTTCAGTGACAGGTACGGCAGGGAATTCGGTCCGCTGCGCCGGGAAACTATTAACTGGCTCATAGAGCAGGAACTTGGATATTTCATATTCCAGATTGGCCCTTCCGAGTTCAGTTATTACGGTATAGCCATTGCACCGGCAAATGCGGCCTTTTTCTGTATGGGACTGTCTCTGCTGCAGAAAATAATTGATCCGGCTGAATTGAAAGAAGAAATAGCTATAAAATCTGTGGTTTATGTAGCACCCACTTTCAGGCATACACATTTTGACGGAAAACAGGTCGTGGTGCACAACCGGACAGACGAAGTTTATGAAATATTCTCCTACAATCTTTATCCCGGCCCGAGTGCAAAAAAGGGTATCTATGGCGTACTTCTCAGCATAGGAGAGTTAGAGGGATGGTCAGCCCCGCACTGCTCGGCGGTCCAGAGTGTAAGTCCCTACGACAATATAACAACATTCATGCATGAGGGTGCCAGTGGGGGAGGAAAAAGTGAAATGCTCCAGATGATTGTCCGTGAGCCCGAAGGCTCTGTACTGATAGGTGAAAATACTATCACCGGCGAGAAAAGGGCAACTGCAATACCCCAGTTATGCAAGATCAACCCTGTATGCGATGATATGGGCATAGTCCATCCTTCATACGAAACAGGCGGAATGAGATTGCGAATTATGGATGCTGAGCACGGCTGGTTCATAAGGACAGACAATATTACCGGTTATGGTTGCGAGCCTCAGATTGAGAAGCTTACCATAAACTCCACGGAACCGCTTCTTTTTCTGAATATCCGCACCAATCCCGGCGGAACGGCTCTTATTTGGAACCATATAGAGGATGAGCCGGGCAAACCCTGTCCCAATCCACGGGTGGTGGTTCCCAGGCACATCTTCCCGGGAGTCGTAAGCAGGCCGGTGTCGGTTGATGTCAGGAGCTTCGGGGTACGCACGCCACCATGTTCTGCAGAGAACCCCAGTTACGGGATCATAGGACTCTTCCATATTCTCCCGCCCGCACTGGCATGGTTGTGGAGGCTTGTTTCGCCAAGGGGGCACGCCAACCCCAGTATAGTAGATTCTGAAAAGATGGGAAGTGAAGGTGTCGGGTCATACTGGCCTTTTGCTACAGGGCTTAAGGTAACACATGCCAACCTTCTTTTGGACCAGATCGTGAATAATACCGTTACCCAGTATGTTTTGACTCCCAACCAGTATATAGGTGTCTGGAAGGTTGGGTTCAAACCGCAGCTGCTGATGCGTGAGTACCTTACAAGAAGGGGCAATGCCAAGTTCAGGGCAGAGCAGTACCAGTCCGCCCGATGCCCCCTGCTCGGGCATGAACTTAACTACCTTACAATAGAGGGGTCAAAGATCCCATCACGCTTTCTTAAGGTTTACAGGCAGGAGGCAGTGGGTTTTGACGGTTATGACAAAGGTGCGGAAATACTTAAAGCATTTTTCCATGAGCAGCTTCCGCAGTATCTTGTCGCCGGACTGTCTGATCTGGGGCGCAGGATAGTTGAAGCATGCCTTGACAATGGAAATGTTGAAGATTATGATAAGTTAATTGAAAAAAAGTAAAGACTGCATATAGATTGATATCAATCAGTCAGGATTCAATTTAATATAACAGAGATGCAAACTCATTCACAACGATTATCAGCTTTAATTATGCTAACCATTTTTTTTATGATCTCAGGATCCTGCAGGGATCAGGCGCCACGGCCTCCGGTTGCGGAAAAGATACCCCATGAGATAACCACCCACGGGCATACGCGCATTGACAATTACTACTGGCTGCGTGAAAGGGAGAACCCTGAGGTAATAGAATACCTTGAAGCAGAAAATGAATATACCGGGAAAATGCTTCGGCATACCGAAGAATTGCAGGAAAATTTGTACAATGAAATAATCGGAAGGATAAAGCAGACCGATGAATCGGTCCCATATTTTGATAACGGTTACTACTATTATATCCGTTACGAGGAGGGGTTTGAGTTTCCGATATATTGCAGGCGGAAGGGAAGCATGGATGCTGCCGAGGAGATAATGCTCAATGTAAATGATATGGCTGAGGGGCACAGCTTTTTCCAGGTTTCCGGCCTGAATGTGAGTCCCGATAACAGGATACTTGCCTTTGGTGTCGATACCGTGGGCAGGAGGAGATATGCCCTGCAATTCAAGGATCTTGGCACAGGTGAATTATTATCTGACATGATCTCTGAAACAAACGGATATGTTGCCTGGAGCAATGACAGCCGTACACTCTTCTACACTACCCAGAACAATATTACACTTCGCGCAGAGAATGTGTACAGGCATGCTCTTGGTGATGATCCGGCCAGCCGCAAGCTTGTGTACCACGAGGATGATGAGACTTACAGGGTTGCTGTATTTGCCACAAAATCTAAAGAGTATGTGATGATAGTGTCATCAAGCACTCTTTCTACCGAGTACAGGTATGTCAGGGCCGGAGATCCATTTTCTGATTTCAGGGTGTTCCATCCCCGTGAGGATGATATGCGTTACAGTGTTGATCATCATGGCGGCAGGTTTTATATTGTGACAAACTGGGAGGCTGTGAACTTCCGGCTTATGGAGACCACAGAGGGCCGTACCGGCAAGGAAAACTGGAAGGAGCTGGTAGGACACAGGGATGATGTATTGCTCAGCGGTATCGAGATATTCAATGACCACCTGGTGCTTTCTGAGAGGAAGAACGGGCTCCGTCAGATATACATATACAACTGGGATGATATGTCAGGGCATTATCTGGAATTTCCCGAAGAGGTATATACCGCCGCCGTGTCAGTCAATCCCGACTTTGACAGCGATATGCTCAGGTACAGCTACAGCTCCCTTACAACTCCCAATTCGGTTTTCGAATATAACATGAAGACCGGAGAACGGGTACTCCTCAAGCAGGATGAAGTAATTGGTGATTTTGACCAGGATAAATACCAGGCGAGGAGATTGTACGCTACTGCCGGTGACGGGACCAGAATACCGGTGTCGCTGGTTTACAGGAAAGGCATTGAACGGGATGGAACAAATCCGTTGTTGCTTTATGCATACGGTTCATACGGATCGAGTACCGATCCCCGTTTCAGCTCGGTAAGGCTGAGTCTCCTTGACCGGGGTTTTATTTATGCCATAGCACATGTCAGGGGAGGACAGGAGATGGGCCGTTACTGGTATGAGGAAGGCAAGCTGCTGAACAAGGAAAACACCTTCACCGATTTTAACGATTGCGCCCGGTATCTTATAGACCAAAACTATACCAATGAGAGAATGCTCTTTGCCCAGGGAGGAAGTGCCGGGGGGTTACTGATTGGTGCTGTAATAAATATGAGGCCTGATCTTTACCGCGGTGTTATTGCTGCCGTACCTTTTGTCGATGTGGTGACCACAATGCTTGATGAAAGCATACCTCTTACAACTTCAGAATATGATGAATGGGGAAATCCTAACATCGAAGAGTACTATCACTATATGCTGTCGTATTCCCCGTACGACCAGGTGACCCGTCAGGAATACCCGGCAATGCTTGTTACAACCGGACTTCACGACTCGCAGGTTCAGTACTGGGAACCTGCCAAATGGGTTGCCAGGTTGAGGGAATACAAAACCTGTGACAACCCACTGTTGTTATATACCAATATGGAAGCCGGCCACGGCGGCGCAGCAGGCCGCTACAGGAGATACCGGGAGATTGCAATGGAATACGCCTTCCTGATTGACCTTGCAGGGGTAAGGTGAAAGTGGAATAATAAAGTCGCAACCTCACAAGCAGCCGGTATCACCGGCTGTTTTTTTATACCGGCTTCGCGTGTGACCGCTTACTGTACGTATTCGTACACCAAAAAGCGAATTTTCTGCTTCTTGTAAACATGAATATTTTGTCTGTATTTTAATAAAAGTCATAAATACAGGCATTTGTAAAGATTGGCACGGCTTTAGTTGCTCTTGGAGGTAAATTATCATAAACCAAAAATACGGAGGAACCAAAAAATGAAAAAAGCAACTATTTTAATCGTTATTGCACTTGCATGTGTTACATCAACAGTGAAAGCCGGAGTACCCGATTACGTAGTTACCACCGATGAGGTAACTTATTATGACAGGGTCAGGCTCGGAATTACAAGCAGTCTTGTTGGAATTGGTGAAGAAATCAAGACCAGGTACCAGGCTGCAGATATTGTCTCTTTCAGGAAAGACGGCCGTACCTACTCCAGGATGCCTGTTGTAAGGAACAACAAGCCTAGCGGCCGCCACAGTTTCATGGAGCTGATGGCTTACCGGAACGGACTGAGCGTTTACAAGCATGTCGAGCACCAGGGACCGGGCATTCAGCCTGCGGAAACATACCTGGTTTACAACAACAAGGGTGAGTATGTGTTAACCTTCACCAGCCAGAATTACAAGTCACTCAATCAGTTTTTCCGGGGATCATAAAGGTTGCTTTCAACTATACAGATCAGGCATTGAAGAGTGATTAGCATCAAATAATCAGAGGGGGCTGGCCATTACAGGTCAGCCCCCTCTGATTCATCAAATCCACTGATTATACATCGTGAAGCACATCCACGTTTTACCTGCTCCGGCCGGAATGTTTCCCGGTTAACACCTGATCAGGTCCTTGCCTTGTACCCGGTTATCAAAATGGCAAAAGATCTTCGTCAGAGGGAGGGGGAACATCCTCCCCGGGTGGTGGCACGGGGGTGTCCGGTGATGCAGCTTTTTCAATCCTCCATGCCTTTACATCGGTATACCACCGTTCATTGAACTCCCTGGATTCTATATTGACATTTATAGTAACCTGATCGCCGGTCTGCAGTGCTCCTGCTTCTTCAGCCCTGTCACCCCATGCGCTGACGCATATTTTCCTGGCAAAATCGCCTGGGGTCTCAATTATGAAATCCTGTTTTACCCAGGGACCGTTTTTGCCTGTTCCGCTTTGCGCGGGAAGAATCTGGAGAACTTTTCCTTCAAGAACTACATTCATTTTTTATTCAGAGACTATATCAAGAAGTTCCACTTCAAATATGAGCATCATGTAGGGTTCAATAATTCCACCCTGTCTTGGGTTGGCACCATATGCCATATCCTGGGGTATGAAAATTCTCCACCTTGACCCGACAGGCATCAGTTGCAGTGCTTCCGTCCATCCTGGAATAACACGGTTAAGCTGGAATTGTGCGGGCTCATCCCTTGAGTAGGAGCTGTCAAACTCGGTACCGTCTATCAGTGTTCCCCTGTAATGCACTATCACCTCATCTTCTGCCGACGGACGGGGTCCGTCACCCATCTCAATAGCCTCATACTGAATACCCGATTCGGTGGCTGTTACACCCTCTCTCAGCATGTTTTCAGCAAGGAAATTTTCTCCCTCTTCCAGGTTGTCGCCAAACTGCAGCTTTGCAAAGTACTCATTAAGGAGCATATTTGCTTCCTCAGGGTTAAGCATAGTACTCTCATTATTTATCATTTCTGTTATGGCAAGCGCTATTGCTTCAGTATTAATATCTTCCAGGCCGCTCATCTGGAGACTGTGCCCGAATGTTATACCAATTGCATAACTGATAGTGTCTGCCTCTGTTTTCAGATCTGACCTTTCAGTCCTGCCTTGTCCGCAGGAATTAAAAACAATTGTCAGTGAGAGTAACAGAGTTGTTAGAATTTTGAATTTCATTTGTTTGTGGTTTTATTGGTTATTATCACATTGAATGCCTAAGAGCCACGAAAGTAAAGCAAAAAAATAAGAAAGGTATAATTATCCCACTTTATTTTGGTTCGTCCGGTTGTTGAAAAGATTTGAAAGCCAATGTGATTTGTCTTTTTCCCCTGGGACCGGGTACACGTATGACCCTGAGGCCCCCTGCCTGCATATTCCTTCTCACTTCTCCCTTTGAGGAGTATGTGGAAAGCAGGCCTCCGTCATTCATCATAGATGATATTTTCTTAAAGATTTCAACTGTCCACATTTCAGGTTGCACACCCGGGCCGAAGGCATCAAAATAGACAACATCATATTTCCTGTCAGGATCGTAACCGGCCAGATCTCCTTCAATTTTTTTAATTCTGAACCACGGAGATATTGCAGTTTCTTCTTCCCACCTGCATTCATGTATTTTTCTGAAACAGGAATCAGGCTTATCTGTTCTTAGGTGCTTTTCAAATTCAATCCATTCCGGTCTTTCAAGTGGACACAACTCAACCGAGTGATAAATAACTGTTCTGTTGCTTTTTTCTGCCTCCAGGCATGTCAGCCAGGCATTCAGTCCGGTACCGAATCCAACTTCAAAAACTGAAACAACCTGTTTGTCCGACTTTCTGACCCCATTTTCAATAAATACATGTTCAGATTCACCCCTAGCGCCATACAATGAGTGGTAATGCTCATTCAAAACGGGTACATAGTAGGTGGGTGAGCCGTCTTCAGTTATCTTAATATTGCGCTGCATGCTGCAGAATGTCAGTTCTTTGAGGTTGGGGCTTCAGAAATGTGTTTCAGGGCAGCCTCAATTATTGTGTCAATACCGTTTCTTAAATCGTTTGCAGACAGACGGACAGTAATGTCAGGCGGGATACCGTTCTCCACATTAAAACCATTATATGCCAGTGTCATAGTCCTCGGGATCCTGAACCTCCATCCGTTATATAACTCATAATCATATGGTGTGCCTCCGCCACCGCCTGTTGTGTCACCCATTATGGTGACATGGGGGAGTGATGACATATAAAGTACGAAGTCATTTGTTGCGCTGTAAACCCTCCTGTTTGTAAGGACAACCACATTTCCGGCATATTGCCTGTCGCCCAGCGGGCCAACAAAATTGGGCTGAGGCGGGGTGAAGTCATTATGTCCCGGACCGGATTTGTAGAGCGTGTAGGATACAAGCCTTCTCCTGTCGGTAAACCTTCCCGTTATAATTTCGCCGCTGCTGCCAAATCCACCGCTGTTGTTCCTTACATCAAAAATTATACCCCGGGTATCATAGAGCCTTTCAATAACAGCATCGATATCGGCGTCCCTTATTCTTTCTGAAAAAGAGCCTATATAGACATAACCAACGGAATCAAAAATTTTGGTGTAGAACGGTCCCCATGTTTCATAATCCTCCCCCAGGTAATACTGTTCAAGAAGTTCAGAGTTGAAGTTGGGAGAGTATAAAGAATACCATTCCACATTCCTTGAATTACCGAAACCCGAATAGAGATTTACGTGTCCGTCCCGCAGTTCATAGAGCATATCAGATAAAATTTGAAAAAGCTCATTATCTGTAAGTTCATTGTTGATGCGCGGGCGGTAACTGAAGTAGATGGAATCCCAGTCTATATTTTTGTATTCAAAGAAGGAGTAATTCCGGTCTATTATTTCCCACATAAGCTCAAAGTTGTTAACCGGTGTGTTTTCTCCATCACTTTCCAGTAAAAGTTTCTCGCACGATAATGATGCCGTTGCAAATAAGATTATTATGAAGTATAATATGCGCATTCTACCCTATAAGCTGAAAAGAGTTTTGACTGATATTCCATGCATGCCGGTTTCAAGGCGGTTTACACTCCTGTGGTCGGAATATTGCCACCTGTAGGCCAGACGGACTTTATTGCCGCTGTCCAGTGTATGCTCGACTGATATTTCTGTCCCTGCACCTGTATAGCTTTTCATGGAAGCTGTTTCGATACTGCTGAATAAGCTTCTTAACTTTCCTGTATTATGATCCAGGAATCCATCAGGCTTGATATAGGAGTGGGCGGGTCTTACAATGAAAGATAATACCGGTATGCCGGCGGTGAATGAGACCCTGAAATCCCTTCCGGTTATATTTATATCACCTGATAATGATCCGGTAACGTTAATAGTACTGAAGCTGTAACTTTTCCTTGCACTGTTCATCAGGTTGTTGTGCTCATAGAAGCCAAAACTTGAGGCCATTGTACCGCCTGCATGCAGCCTTATCTTTTCCCCGAAAAGGTTCCCTGCATATCTTAGAAGCCGAAAATCGAGACTGCCCCTGATACTTTTCATCTCTGAGCCATCAGGACCTGGATATATCGCGGGTATGATCCTCCCCCAGGAAAAATTTGTGCTTATGCCTGCCAGGGTGCTGTCGCTGATATAATAATACCCTGCCCGGGCCAGTGCATGATGACCGCTGTAGTAAAGAGGGGAGATGCCCCGGTCCCTCAGTCCCCCAACTTCCCATCCGCCTCCAAAACCAATATGCCTTTTTGCATTGTTTCCCGCATATGCCTCTTGCGGTCCTTGCAGAAAGGTCATTATGACCAAAATAATTAGAGTGTTAATAAACTTTGCCACTATAAATGGTTTACAGCCCGGAACATCAGTGCCGGGCTGTAAACTTACTAAAATAAGATTTAAATATATCTGACTGGAAACAGGATATCAGGTATTTCAATCTTTAACGCATCGTACTGAAAACCACAGATTTTTGTCGGATGTGTTCTGGATTGCCATTCGTCCGTTCCGGCTCATCAGAACCATCGTCCATGCATTGTCGTATTCTGTTTCAGTCATGGTCCAGTAAGTCGCGCTTTTTCCGAGACTCGTAAATTCCAGGTGCCCGGGCATATACATGCCCGATCCCGGTGCAGAGAACCCGGTACTGTTGGTGGCCCATTCATTTGGCTCTTCCCAGTGATCCGTACCCGGGAGTTTCATCTTGCCCCCTGCAGCATATTCTCCGCCAAGGTATTCCCTTATCATGGTATATTCACTCCTGGTAGGCAGCCTCCAGTCCGGGGGACAGGCATCCATGGCCATTTCCCATGTATAAAACCGTCCGTAAACATCACCGTGTTCAGGGTCATTATCATAGTGAACGGCTTTCCCGTCATCATAATTCAGGTTCTGCGCCATTATCGATTGTCCGGCGATAATCGTCACCTTGTATGTCTGGTCATCCCTGGAGTCGGTCATTGAACCGAATTGGTTTTCGTATTCACTGACCACAATATATCTTTGCTGTTCAATTGTGGTTTCCCCGGCTTCATTCCTTACTGTGAGTGTGACACCGTATTCGCCGGGAGTTTTATAGAGTACTTCGGGCTCAGTATCATCAGAATGTTCGGGGGATCCTCCTTCAAAGTGCCATTCAGTATCAACTTCACCATTTTCCGATGCTACCCTGAACTGTACCACATCCCATATACGGATATCTCTTTCAGAGACATCAAATTCAGCCGAAGGTGGAGGGAGAGCCGGTTCACTGTCGTCACAACCGGTTATCAACAAAAAAAACAAAACTGGCCATAAGGCCCTTTTCAGAAAAGCTAAATGTCGCATTTTAAAATTGATTTTTGATTAAAAAATTTCAGGGCTTTTGGGATATCAGCGTCTCCAGTCTGAGTTATAGATAAATGCAAGAAGCTTGCCATTATGTGTAATAAGCCTGTATTCAGAAAGTAATTGTTATTGCTGACGAGTCAGGCTTGCTGATTGTGTTCGAAAACGGACATGCAGTGTACGGTAGAGTTACACCGGAAAAACGGATACTTAGCCCAGGGTGCCATTATTATTAATGATTAAGTTCCTATTTTTGTTTGTATTAATTAACACACTATGTAATGAAGGAAAAGAAAGCATATATAATAATCATACAATCTGCAGTTATCGGGATACTCCTGGTTTTGCTGGTATTCTCACAAGCTAAAGCCTGGCGTGTTAGCGGACTGGAAGAACAGCTTGACGCCTCGCGCCTGCTGGTTGAAGAATGTATAATCCGTAATGACAGCATTTCTTTGCTTTTACAGGAATGCAGGGTAACAGGTGCCACGCCTCCATTTCTGGACAGCAGGCAGATTGAGGATCTGCAAAAGAAAGGGCTTTCAGATCCGCTCCGCGAGATCAGGGAAGACCTTGCTGCCGGTCAGGGAATTATCGGCTCAGCTTCAGTGCTTGGCGGCACCATGGGGTTCTATTTCATGGACGGCATACATATACTCAACAAAAAATGGGTTTTTGCCTATTTTGAGGACGGGCACCTGGCCGGAGCCATGCTTTTGAGGTATGATATTGATGATGATGGAGATATAAGCTGGAAGGTGTTGGATGAGATGATATACTGAAGGCTAAAGTGCCGGTGAAAACCGCCATATCCCGGTTATCCCTGCCGGGCAATTCTGACCTGTTCGACTATGTGGCAGTCACCCTCATTTGCCGGGAGGGTCCCGGGAAACTCCTCACTCGCCTCTTCTACCAGTGCATCAACGGTTTTATACCTGGCTGAAAAGTGTCCTATTATGAGCTTGCCGGCTCCGGCTTTTGCAGCAATAGTGCCGGCCTGCCTTGCAGTAGAATGACCGGTCTCCCTGGCACGTTCAAGCATATTGTGGAGGTAGGTGGCTTCATGGTAGAGGATGTCAACTCCGCTTATGTGAGGCAGTATCGATTCTGTGTATTTCGTATCGGTGCAATAGGCCAGTGACCTTGGTTTTACAGGGGGCAGGGTCAGGACCCGGTTGGGAATTACGTCTCCTTCAGCAGTAACAAAGTCCTCTCCCTGTTTTATATTCATGATCTCCCTTACGGGGATGTCATGGAATTTAACCATCTCTTTCCTGATGTTCAGCAGCGGGGCCTTTTCCCTTAAGAGGAACCCGCATGTGGGCACCCTGTGTTTCATGGGAATAGTATGGATCTCAAGCTTGTCGTCTTCAAAGATCAGTCTGCTTCTGGATGAGCCGATGGGGTGAAAAACCAGATTGAAAGACAACGGGTGTTCATAGTAGTGTTTCCTGTGGTCATTCAGAACCTGTTCCAGCATTGGATGGGCATAAATATGGAGGTCGGTATTTCTTCCGAGGAGACTCAGTGTACTTATGAGTCCGAACAGTCCGAAGGTATGGTCTCCGTGAACATGAGATATGAGAATATGGTTTATCCTTCCAAAACCGATCCTGTTTTTCCTGAGCTGTATCTGGGTTCCTTCACCACAGTCCAGCAAGAAAAACCGCTCATGTATATTTACAACATGAGCGGACGGAAATCTTTCTGATGTGGGCACAGCCGAACTGCTTCCCAGTATTGTGAATGAAAATGACACTATAATACCCTGTAAAAGGTTTTAATTGCCGGCCTTTTCGGTCTCAATGAATTTCGCTGCATCTTCAACCGACGGGGTGATGTTAAGCACCGTATCAAGCTGCGATATCGTTATAAGCCTTTCAACAGCATCATTCAGTCCTGTAAGTACGAAGATGCCGCCGGCATTCTTGCAAAGCCGGTTGGCAACAAGTATGGCGCTCAAACCTGATGAGTCGCAGTATTTGCAATTACCCAGGTCCATAACGACATTTTTTTCGCCTTTTCCGGAAATCAGGACGAGCTCTGACTTGAGAGCAGGTGCAATGTGCGTATCCAGCTTTTCTTCAAGCACCTGTATCTTTGTGTAATTTTCAAGCTTTTCAATATTGAATTCCATCCTCAAAGGTTTTAGTGAAAGAAATCATGAAACACTCATCAGCTAAAATAATAATTATAATTCAGTTGTGAGTGTTTCATTCACAATAAATTTAACAAAAACCTATTCTTTTGGCTAAAATAATCAATTATTTCCATGTATGGCAATAAACCAGCCCACAAATTGTAAACAAAGATTAACTGGTTATTCAGCCTCACCAGGTTATTTTTCCTCGCTTTCGGCCTTCTCTTCTCCCTTATCCTTCCTGGCAGCCGGTTTTTTGGCGGCAGCGGATTTCTTCACTGATTTGGGTTTCTCATCTGCCTCATCTTTCTCCCCGGCATCATCCTTCTTTTCCGCCTCAGTCTTTCCTTTGGCCTCCGTTTTTGCCTTTGCTTCCGGCTTCTTCTCTACCTCATCTTTCTTTTCAGTTCCGGCATCACCTTTATCATCAGCTTTATCCTTCACTACCTCAGTTTTTTTCGCTGCTTCGGGCTTCTCCTTCACCACCTCAGTTTTTTCAGCTGCTTCGGGCTTCTCCTTCACCACCTCAGTTTTTTCAGCTGCTTCGGGCTTCTCCTTCGCTGCAGGCTTTTCCTTAGCCTCAGGCTTTTCTTCAGCCTTTTCACCGGCTTTTTTCACCTCTTTTGCTTCTTTACCTTCTTCAGCGTCTGCTGCAGCCTTCTGTTTCCTGTCCGCAGCTTTTGAACCTTCCTCCATCTCCTCTTTCAGAGATGCAAGTTCAGAAATATCACCAAGGGTTGTTCTTTCAAGATTGGTCTTGATCTTGCGCATTGTCTTCTGTGCGCTCGGCGGTGCCTGCCTCGCTTTTTTGGGGTCCTTTCCCTTCTGGCCGGCATCCTCTTCGTTTACTCTTGTATGCGACAGAATAATGCGTTTTGCTGCCTTTGAGAACTCAATAACCTTGAAGGGGAGCTTTTCATCCATTTTTGCAGCAGTGCCATCTTCCTTGACAAGGTGCTTGGTTGACACGAAGCCTTCAACACCGTACTGCAGCGAAACGAGGGCGCCTTTGTCAAAGACATCTGTTATAGTGCCTTCATGAACGGAGTCGACACTGAAAACCGTTTCAAATACATCCCACGGATTTTCCTCAAGCTGTTTGTGGCCCAGGCTCAGGCGGCGGTTATCTTTGTCAATCTCCAGAACAACGATCTCGATCTCTTCCCCAATGGTTGTGAATTCAGCAGGATGCTTAACCTTCTTGGTCCATGACAGGTCGGAAATGTGTATTAACCCGTCAACACCCTCTTCAATCTCGACAAATACACCAAAGTTCGTGAAGTTCCTCACTTTTGCCTTGTTTTTGGAACCAACGGGGTATTTCTTTTCAACATCTTCCCACGGATCAGGCTTGAGCTGCTTGATGCCGAGTGACATCTTTCTCTCTTCACGGTCAAGGGTGAGGATATAGGCCTCGACCAGGTCACCCACCTTAAGGAACTCCTGCGCGCTGCGCAGATGCTGTGACCAGGACATTTCAGAAACGTGTATCAGGCCCTCTACGCCCGGGGCGATCTCAACGAATGCCCCGTAGTCGGCCATGACTACCACTTTGCCCTTAACCTTGTCGCCAACCTTCAGGTCGGGATCGAGCGAATTCCAGGGATGCGGGGTAAGCTGCTTCATTCCGAGAGCTATTCTTTTCTTGGCATCATCGAAATCAAGTATAACCACATTGAGTTTCTGGTCAAGGTCAACGATTTCTTCAGGATGGTTAACCCTGCCCCATGAGAGGTCGGTTATATGGATCAGTCCGTCCACTCCTCCAAGGTCTATAAATACGCCATAGGATGTTATATTCTTGACGGTTCCTTCAAGTACCTGTCCTTTTTCCAGCTTGGCGATGATCTCTTTCTTCTGCTGTTCCAGCTCTTCTTCAATAAGTGCCTTATGCGAAACTACGACGTTTTTGAACTCATGGTTGATCTTAACAACCTTGAACTCCATGGTCTTTCCAACGTATGCATCATAATCCCTGATGGGCTTGACATCAATCTGTGACCCCGGCAGGAATGCCTCGATACCGAAAACGTCAACTATCATACCGCCTTTTGTGCGGCACTTGATATACCCTTTGATTATCTCATCATTGTCAAGGGCTGCATTGACCCTGTCCCATGACCTCAGTGCACGGGCTTTTTTGTGTGACAGCACAAGCTGACCTTTCTTGTCCTCCTGGCTCTCAACGTAAACCTCTACGGTATCTCCGGGTTTAAGTTCAGGATTATAGCGGAATTCACTGAGACTGATAACGGCTTCTGACTTGTATCCGATATTAATAACGACTTCGCGTTTGTTCATTGAGATCACGGTCCCGTCAACCACCTCGTTAACATTAATGGTGGACAGGGTCTTGTCGTACATCTCCTCAAACTTCGTCCTGTCCTCTTTCGAGTAGCGGTCGGTCTCCTCCTCGAAGCTGTCCCAGTCAAATTCTTCATCAGCGGCTTTGGTTTCATCCTCTTCTGCAGGTTCTTCAGCCATGGTGTCGACCATGGTAACCACTTCGCCCGGTTTTGTTTCTATTGTGCCTTCCTCTGGCTCTTCGATGATTCCGGCTGCAGGAGGTTCGGATTTTTCAGTTTCAGGTGTGGTCCCGCCTGTTTCGGTCAGGCCGGTCTGGTCTTCCGCTGCCGCAGTTTCAGTTTCTTCGCCGGCTGGTTCTGGGCCGGAGCCGGTGATTTCGTGTTCAGTTTCTTCGCCGGCTGGTTTATCATCCGTGCCGGTGGTTTCTTGTTCAGTTTCTGCTACAGGCTCTTCAGGTTTTGCTGTTTCTTCCTTTTCAGCTGGTGCTTCTTCTTGTGAAGCTTCTTTTTCGGGGGAATTTCCGGTGTTTTCATCAGTGTTTTTCAACTCATCTCCGGGAAAATTCTCTTTTTCTTTTTCTGTCATAATTTTAAAGCAAAAATTTAATAATTAATAAGTTAGACATTATTTGTGGATAAATACAAGAGATGCAAAAGTAATCAAAAATTGTTGAAAATTACCAACATAACAGAAAAATAATTTAGCGGGGAATTTTTCTGTTTGCTTGCCAAAATTGCTAATTTAGCCATCTGAACAATAAATAGTTGTTTCAGAAAAGGGTATTAACTTAAAAAAAACATCATGAAGATAGCCAGGATCAATCTTTTACCGGCATTACTTGCAGCATCGATATTGTTATTCTCCTGCGCGGTGGAACAGGAACCGGAATGGACACCGCTTTTCGACGGACAAACTCTGGATGGCTGGGACATAAAATTTTCCGGATATGAGCTGAATGAAAACTTCAGGAACACTTTCAGGGTTGAAGACGGGCTGCTTGTAGCCTCTTATGATGAGTGGGATCATTTCAACGGTGAGTTCGGTCATATTTTCTTTAATGAGCCCTTCTCCCATTACAAACTGAGGGTGGAATACCGTTTTGTGGGCGAGCAGGTTGAAGGCGGGCCTGGCTGGGCCTACAGGAACAATGGTATTATGTTTCACTCCCAGAGTGCAGAAAGCATGGAGCTTAACCAGGATTTCCCGACATCGATCGAAGCACAACTGCTTGGCGGCGACGGTGAGAGTGAAAGGCCCAACATGAATGTTTGCACTCCGGGAACCCAGATCATGATCGACGGCCAGCTGCGAACGGAGCATTGCATCAATTCAACATCCGACACTTATCATGGTGACCGTTGGGTAACGGTTGAGCTCCACGTTTATGGAGATTCATTAATACACCATTTGGTTGAGCAGGATACGGTTTTTACATATCATAACCCTCAACTTTCGGATACGGGTGAACCTTTAACCAGCGGATATATTGCCCTGCAGGCCGAGAGCCATTCTACCCAGTTCAGGAAGATCGAGATCCTTGACCATAGTGATAGGTATAAAAAATAAATAAGAACTTATGAAGATAATCATAGTTGGTACCGGGTATGTTGGTTTGGTATCCGGGACCTGTTTTGCCGAGACCGGCGTGGATGTTGTATGTATTGATGTTGATAAACAGAAAATAGATAAGCTGAAGGAGGGGGTTATGACCATATATGAGCCCGGCCTTGATGAGATGGTGGCAAGTAATTTCGAAAAGGGACGCCTGAAGTTTTCTACCAGCCTGAAAGATAACCTTGAAGAGTCAGATGCCGTATTTATTGCAGTTGGCACACCTCCTGATGAGGACGGCAGCGCCGACTTACGGTATGTGCTTGAAGTTGCAAGGGAGATAGGCAGGAATATGAACCATTATTTGGTTGTGGTGACCAAGAGCACAGTGCCAATAGGGACATCCGCCAAAGTAAGGAATGCTATTATTGAAGAACAGCATGAACGGGGGGTTGAAATTCCGTTCGATGTGGCCTCAAACCCTGAGTTCCTTAAAGAGGGCAGTGCCATAGGTGACTTTCTCAAGCCGGAGAGGATAATCGTTGGAACCGATTCTGAAGATGCAGAAAAGATAATGCGCAGGCTTTACAAGCCTTTTGTACTGAATAACCATCCCATAATCTTCATGGACATACCGTCGGCTGAGCTTACAAAATATGCTGCCAATTCGATGCTTGCAACCCGCATAAGCTTCATGAATGATATCGCAAACCTGTGCGAGCTTGTCGGCGCCGACATAAACTCCGTCCGCCGCGGTATAGGAAGCGACAGCCGTATTGGGAGCAAGTTCATTTATGCCGGAGTTGGCTATGGGGGGTCATGTTTTCCCAAGGATGTCAAGGCCCTCATAAAGACTGCTGATAAAAACAACTATTCGCTTGAAATACTTAAAGCTGTTGAAAATGTTAACCAAAGGCAGAAAGAGGTTCTCTTCAACAAGGTGATGGATCATTTTGGCGGTAATATCGCCGGTATGCGTATTGCCATATGGGGATTGTCATTCAAGCCCCGTACAGACGATATGAGGGAGGCCCCGGTGCTGGTAATTATAAACAAGCTGCTTGAGGCGGGCGCCAGCGTGATCGCCTATGACCCTGTTGCCATGGATGAGGCACGCCGTAAACTCGGCGATTCCATTGAATATGCAAGTGACCAGTACGAGGCGCTTGTCGATGCCGAGGCCCTGCTGCTTATCACCGAATGGAACGACTTCAGGACCCTTAATTTCAAAGTGCTTTCCAAACTGATGAAGAACAAACTTGTATTCGACGGCCGCAACCTGTATGAGCCTTCTGAAATGAAGGAGTTCGGCTTCACCTATTACGGGATCGGGCGCCGGCTGTCCGGGGAACAGGACAGGGTGCAAAATCCGAAAACATGAGACGCATACTGGTTACAGGCGGCGCGGGATTTATCGGCTCACACCTTTGCGAAAGGCTCCTTGAGGAGGGTAATGAGGTTTTGTGCCTGGACAATTTTTTCACCGGTTCCAGAAAGAATATCATACACCTGCTTGATAACCCCTGGTTTGAGCTGGTGCGTCATGACGTGACCATGCCGTATTACAGCGAGATAGACCAGATATATAACCTGGCATGCCCGGCCTCTCCGGTTCATTACAGCCATAACCCGATCAAGACGGTCAAGACAAATGTGATGGGTGCCATCAATATGCTGGGGCTTGCCAAAAGAAAGAAGGCCAGAATATTGCAGGCTTCAACAAGTGAGGTTTACGGCGATCCGCAGATCCACCCGCAGAAGGAGGACTACTGGGGTTACGTGAATCCGATCGGCGAGCGGTCCTGCTATGATGAGGGTAAAAGGTGCGCCGAGACACTTTTTATGGACTACCATAAACAGAACGGTGTCAGGATCAAGATCGCGCGGATATTCAATACATACGGTCCCCGCATGCAACTTAACGATGGCAGGGTTGTTTCAAACTTCATCGTCCGGGCGTTAAAGGGCGAGGATATCGTGATATATGGTGATGGTTCGCAGACGCGAGGGTTCCAGTATGTAACCGATCTGGTCGAGGCGCTGGTCAGATTAATGAACACACCCGACCATTTTACCGGTCCGGTCAATATTGGGAACCCGGGGGAGATATCAATCCTTGACCTTGCCAGAATGATAGCCGCAATGACAGGGTCGGGTTCAAATGTGGTTTTTGTTCCACCCAGGAGTGATGACCCGGTAAGAAGGGACCCCGACATATCCCTTGCCTCAAGCGAACTGGGCGGCTGGAAGCCCTCGGTTGAAATGGAGGGGGGACTTGAAAAAACCATAAGTTATTTCAGAAATGAATTGAGCATATAAAATTTTTCCGGTATGAGAGGAATTGTACTGGCCGGCGGTGCCGGCACAAGGCTGCACCCGGTAACCCACAGCATATCCAAGCAGATATTGCCGGTGTATGACAAACCTATGATATATTACCCTTTATCGGTCCTGCTGCTGGCTGGGATACGGGAAATACTCATTATTTCCACACCGCGTGATCTTCCGGTTTTCAGGCACCTGCTCGGCGAAGGCGACCGGTTCGGGGTCAGGTTTTCCTACAAGGAGCAACCCGAGCCGGGGGGACTTTCACAGGCCTTTCTGATAGGCGAAGAATTCCTTGAAGATGAACCTGCATGCCTTATTCTTGGCGACAATATTTTTTACGGATACGGACTTAGCGGCATGCTTACAGAGGCGTCGAAGATTACTGACGGGGGACTCGTGTTCGGTTACTTTGTGAACAACCCGAAAAGGTACGGGGTTGTTGAGTTTAACGATAGGGGCGACGTATTGAGCCTTGAGGAGAAGCCCGCCGAACCTAAATCCAACTACGCGGTTACCGGTCTCTACTTTTACGGAAATGATGTGGTTGAAAAGGCAAAATCCCTTAAACCCTCTGCCAGGGGAGAGCTTGAGATCACCGATCTTAACCGCCTGTACCTTGATGAGGGACGCCTAAGCGTGAATCTGCTCGGACGCGGTATGGCCTGGCTCGATACCGGCACCCACGAAAGCCTGCTCCAGGCCTCCAATTTCATCCATACCATAGAGGAGAGGCAGGGGTTGAAGATCGCCTGCCTGGAGGAGATCGCCTACAAGAAAGGTTTCATAGACAGGGATATGCTCCTGCAAAGTGCGAAAATGTTAAAGAACAACAGGTACGGCGACTACCTTTTGCAGGTGGCCGGCGAAACTGCAGGAAAGTAGTAATGAGATGAAGATACGAGAAACGGAAATACAGGGCTTGCTTGTTTTAGAACCTAAGGTTTTTGAGGATGCCAGGGGGTATTTTTACGAATGCTATAATGAAAGGCTTTTCAGTGAGCACGGACTGCCCGCCGGATGGGTGCAGGACAACGAGTCACGGTCCGCCATGAACGTGATCAGGGGACTTCATTATCAGCTTGCACCCTATGCCCAGGCAAAGCTTATCAGGGTACTCGAAGGCGCCATCCTTGATGTGGCTGTCGACCTGCGAAAGGGTTCCCCAACCTATGGCAGATGGAGCGGGATCGGGATATCGTCAGACAACAGGTTGCAGCTGCTGGTGCCCAAAGGCTGTGCCCATGGTTTCAGGGTGCTGACAAAAAGTGCCACGGTCCTGTATAAATGTGATGACTTCTATAACCCACGGGCGGAGAGGAGCATCCTCTTCTCCGATAGTCATATCGCAATAGACTGGGGCATTGACCCGGCCGCAGCAGTGGTATCGGAAAAAGATTTGAATGCACCATCCTTTGCCGGTGCCGATAATAATTTTATATTTGGTAATATATGAAGACGTTGCTGGTAACGGGGGCTCGGGGACAACTTGGGCAGGAGCTGCAGGGGCTCTCCTATACCCATTTGTTCAGAAACTACCGGTTCCTGTTCACCGATGTCGATACACTTGACATAACCGATGCCGGCAAGGTGGAGGAGTATATCGCCGGGAACGGTATCGACTGTATCATAAACTGCGCCTCGTATACAAATGTAGATAAGGCTGAAGCCGAGCAGGATGCCGCTATGCTGGTCAATGGCACGGCACCCGGGATGCTTGCCGGCGCATGCGCCGAAAAGGGCGCTTTTCTTATTCATGTTGGCACCGATTTTGTTTTTGACGGCGAAAGGCCAGTTCCTTACCGTGAAGAAGACACGGCTACCCCACTTTCTTCCTATGGCCGGTCAAAGCTTGAGGGTGACAGGGCGGTGCTCGGCTATGAACGGGGTACTGTGGTGCGCACATCATGGCTTTATTCCTCGTACGGTCATAATTTTTTCAGGACCATACACCGCCTTGCCGTAGAGAAGGATGAACTCAACGTGGTGTATGACCAGGTGGGCACCCCCACCTATGCCCGGGATCTCGCCAGGGTGCTGCTTTTGCTTGCCGTTAATTCCCTTTCGGGGAAGGGTAGTTACGGCCAGGAGCTGTTCCACTACAGCAACGAAGGCGTCTGTTCATGGTATGACTTCGCACTTGAGATAGTCACCCTTACCGGTATGCATTGCCATGTAAGGCCGGTGGAGACCGACCAGTACCCCCTGCCGGCGCGAAGGCCCCGTTACAGCGTCATGAGCAAGGCCAGGATAAGGTCGCGGCTGGAAATCGACATCCCTCACTGGAAAGAGAGCCTCCGCAACTGCATCTCACAGCTTGACTGACCAATTACTGAATACCCATGGAAATGAGTTGCTCCAACGGGCTTTGCAAAACATAACTAAATGACTATACGCCGGTTACCGGCAGAAAATAATAATAATAAATAAAATAACTGAGCGATGGAAAAAGATGAACTGCTTAAGATGGTACGTGAGCGTGGCAAAGCATGGATGAGTGAAGAGTACGACCCTGAAACCGTTTTACAGGTAAAGGCGTTACTTGAGGGGCCTGAAAATGAGCTGATAGATGCTTTTTACCGCGACCTGGAGTTCGGTACCGGCGGACTGAGGGGTGTAATGGGAGCCGGGACCAACCGGGTGAATATCTATACCATAGGAATGGCCACACAGGGACTTTCCAACTACCTGCACAAACAATTCCCTAATCTGGATGCACCCTCTGCCGCCATAGCATATGACAACCGGAACAACAGCAGGCTTTTTGCCGAGACGGCTGCCGGAATACTTACTGCCAACGGAATAGATGTATGGTTGTTCGAAGATCTCCGGCCAACGCCCGAGCTCTCCTTTGCCATCAGGCATTACGGCTGCCAGACAGGCATTGTGATAACTGCAAGCCATAACCCTAAGGAATACAACGGCTACAAGGTATACTGGGACGATGGGGCACAGATCATTGCACCCCACGATGCCGGCATAATCGCAGAGGTGCGTAAGATTAAGAGCATCAGCCAGGTCAACAGGGATGCAAGGCCCGAAAAGATAAAGATCATAGGGGAGGAGACAGATGAGATATATATCGGGAAGATCAGGGAGATGTCGCTGTCGCCCTCTGTAGTTGCAAAGCACAGCGACCTGAAGATCGTGTTCACCCCGATACACGGTGCCTCTGTGAAGCTAGTGCCGATGGGATTGCGCAGTTTCGGATTTACCGGTGTAATACCGGTGCCGGAACAGGATGTGACCGATGGCAATTTTCCCACGGTGATCTCACCGAACCCAGAAGAGGCCGCCGCTCTTGAGATGGCGCTGGACAAGGCCCGCGAAACCGGGGCTGAACTGGTAATGGGAACAGACCCTGATGGTGACCGTGTCGGTATTGCAGTAAAAGACAACAGGGGCGAACTGGTTTTGCTGAATGGCAACCAGACGGCATCACTGATGTTGTATTACATACTGAAACGGTGGGAGGAGCTGGACAGGTTCCGCGGCAATGAATTCATTGCCAAAACAATTGTGACCAGCGGTCTGCTGAGTGATATAGCCGCGAGGTTCGGGGTCGAGTGTCACGACGTGCTTACCGGGTTCAAATTTATTGCCGGACTTATCAGAGAATATGAAGGGGAGAAGACCTTTATCGCCGGGTTCGAGGAGAGTTATGGCTACCTGGCGGGAGATCTTGTAAGGGACAAGGACGCGGTGATCTCTTGCGCGCTCATAGCCGAAGCAACAGTCTGGGCAAAGGAGATGGGCAGGTCCCTTTATGATCTGCTGATCGACCTTTACCTGGAATTCGGGCTTTACCGTGAAACTCTTGTTTCAGTGGTTCGTAAGGGCAAAAGCGGTGCAGAAGAGATAGCGGCCATGATGGACCGCTTCCGCAACTCGCCTCCTGAGACTATTGCCGGCTCCCAGGTAATGACCATACACGACTACCTGAAGCAGAAATCGTTCGACTCGATAAGCCACCTCAGGCGTGAGATAAAGCTGCCCAAATCCAATGTGCTGCAGTTCCTGCTTAAGGACGGATCACTTATTTCTGTAAGGCCATCCGGCACCGAGCCAAAGATCAAGTTTTACATTAGTGTGAGGGGAAATCTGGAACGCAGGGAGGATTACCCTGAGGCCTGCCGGCAGCTTGATGAAAGGGCGAAAAATATCCTCAGTGCCCTGGGCGTTTCCTGAGAAAATGATGTTAACCGGTAAATATAATTCATTATGAAGAGTTACAGGAAAGAGATGTGGTTTGAAACCAGAAGCCGCAGGGAGCTAATCAACATAACCCCCGCGGTTGAACAGTGTCTTGCCGAGAGCGGGGTAAAGGAGGGATTGCTGTTATGCAACGCTATGCACATCACCAGCAGCGTATTTATCAATGACGACGAGTCGGGTTTGCATCACGATTTTGAGGTTTGGCTCGAAAAGCTGGCGCCCGAGCACCCGCATTCCCAATACAGACATAACGGTTATGAAGATAATGCCGACGCACATCTCAAGCGCACGATAATGGGCCGTGAGGTGGTGGTGGCCATCACCGGGGGAAAGCTCGATTTTGGGCCGTGGGAACAGATCTTCTATGGCGAGTTCGACGGAAAGCGCCGCAAAAGGCTTCTGGTCAAAATTATAGGTGAGTAGCGGGCAATAATGCTTTAATCAAAAAACCGGTCGCTGAAATTAACCAGGAACAGCCTGGTTGTCGGTCTGGTAAAAGCGGTGTAGAGCCACCTCAGGTACTCGGTGTTTATCATCTCATCGGTAATGTAGCCCTGGTCAACAAATACATTCTTCCACTGGCCGCCCTGCGCCTTGTGACATGTCACCGAATAGGCAAATTTTACCTGGAGGGCATTGAACCAGCGGTTTTCACGCATCTGCTCGAACCGCTTCCGCTTGTTGGTCACGGCGGAGTAGTCACCGGCAACGGACTGGAAAAGCTTCCTTCCCTGTTCCTGGGTTAGGGCGGCAGTTTCAGAGGTTATCGTGTCGAGCATCAGCTTGACCTCTATCTCGGTATCTTTATAATCGACGAACCTGACAAGGGCATCGGCAAACCTGAAGCCGTACATCTCTTCGTACCGCCTGACCCTGATAACTTCGATAATATCGCCGTTGGCTATAAAATCAGTTATTTCGTTCTCCGGCATCCAGAAATAGTTGTTCCTGACCACCATCAGGAGGTCGCCGGCAGCCAGCTCCTCATCCCTGAACAGTATGCTGTCTCTTATACCCTTGTTGAACTGGTTTGCCCTTTTGTTGGAGCGGGTTACCACAATAGTCTCCTCAATCCCGCGATTGCCGTACGAATCGGTTATCTTTTCGATGAGGTCAGATCCGCTTATCCGTTCGATGTCGTTAAAACCTCCGGTTACAATGCGGGGGATGCTGTTTCCCCCGGATTCTATCTCATGCCTGATGCCGGTCGCATTGAAAAGGATGCCCGAGTCCTCTGCCTGTCTCAGTATCTCGGACAGGAACACTTCGGTAACCGCATAGCCGAATCCCCTGAGATAACCGGCCTCAAGGGCAGGGCTGATATCTATCCCTACCGGGGGTAGCTGTGCTGTGTCTCCCACAAGCACCAGCCTGCAATTCTTACCGTTATCAATATAACCAATTAAGTCATCAAGAAGCCTGCCGCTTCCGAATATGTCCGATTCAGACGGTTGGTTTGAGATCATAGATGCCTCGTCTACGATGAACAGCGTATCCTTGTGCATGTTCCGGTCCATCACAAAGCTGCCCGTGCCGTCGGCAGATGATCTCTGCCGGTATATCTTTTTGTGGATTGTGCTGGCAGGATATCCGCAGTAGGAGGCCAGTACCTTGGCTGCCCTGCCGGTAGGGGCGAGAAGGACCACGTTATTTTTAAATATGTGCATGGTGCGTACCAGTGCGCCGAGAATTGACGTTTTGCCGGTCCCTGCAAAACCCTTGACCAGGAAAATTTCTTTACTGTTGGTGCCGCTAAGAAAGCCGGGCAGCAGATCAATCATCTTTTGCTGGCTCTCAGTCGGACGGTGCCCAAGCTGTTCAGTTAATATATTGATAATATGGTTTTTCAACATTTTTATCAATTATACCTAATTTTAGGTATAAATCCATTTTTTTTATAAATTTGCCCTCAAACTTAAAGCGAAAATATCAGAAAAGAGCACCTCGCTCGTTATTATATCAAATCAAAATACAAACAGATGAAGACAGTAATTCAAATTCTCCTTACAGTTGCAATACTCCTTCTGGGATACCTGCTGGTGGACAGCATTCACCAGCCCATCAGGTTTCAGCAGGAGCGAAGGGCAAGATACAACCGGACAATTGAGAGGCTGAAGGATATCCGCACTGCCCAGCTTGCATACCGTTCTGTTCATGGAGAGTTTACAGGAAGCTTCGATACCCTGATAAATTTTGTCAAGTTTGACTCTTTCCGGGTTGTCAGGGCAATTGGTTTTGAAGATGAAGAAGAAGGTGTTGCCTCGGACGAGATAATCCGTGATACCATAAGGGTAAGTGTCAGGGATTCCCTTTTCGCCCGTGGCTACCCGTTAGATTCCCTCCGTTTTGTGCCTTATACGGGAGGACGTGAGCAATTCTTCCTTGGCGCAGGTGAGGTAATGACCGGCAGTGGACTCCCGGTGAAGGTTTTTGAAGCGCACGTGCACAATGACGTGTTGCTTACGGGCCTTGACAGGCAGCTTGTTATAAACATGAATGATGAGCGCATAAGGAGGGATCAGTTCCCGGGTCTTCGCGTGGGATCACTTACGCAGACCACCAACAATGCTGGTAACTGGGAATAATAATCCCTTCCGGTATGGAAATGGTTTTGATAGACGAAACATTTGATATAAATCAGACAGGTAATTACAGCATATCCATCCAGGCAGGTCCGGATGGATATGCTTTTTCTGTACTGGACCCATTAAGGAATAAGTACATTCTGCTTAAGCATATTCCTTTTGAGGGTGAGATGAGTGCCGACCAACTTGAGGAAAGAATTGCAGGTATTCACGGTAACGATGAGTTTCTTGCACGTGATTATAAATCGGTCCTGTTCTCGTGGCAGTGTCCGAGATACACAATTATTCCCGGGCCCCTGTTCCAAAAGGATAGACTTCGTGCATATTTTGAGTTCAACCATCACCTGGAGGAGTTGGATGAGATACATTACAATAAGTTAAGAGGGGCCGATGCCTGCAATGTTTTTGTGATTCCCTCCGAAATAGCCGGTATTGTACACAGGTCATACGGAAATGTGAAATACTTTAACCAGGTTACACCCTTTATTGAAAACGGTCTGGTGGCACACGGGGGCAAGGGAACCCGGAAAACTGTAATGGCAGGCATTTATGGCAAATATGTTGATGTAGCTGTAGCAGAAGGAGAAAAGCTGCTTCTGTGCAATACCTTCCCGTGGAAAGATGATGCCGATCTGGTCTATTTTATCCTTTATGTTTATGACCAGCTCAAACTAAGCGGAGAGGAGACCCCCCTCGTTATTTCCGGAGAGATAAAGAAAGATTCAGATGTTTACGGCATGCTCCGGTCCTATATAAGGAACACGGTGTTTGAAAAACGCAATGATCATTTCATATACAGCTATACATTCAATGATGTTGAAGCACATTGGTTTGTAAACCTGTTCAACCTGAGGTTGTGCGTATAATAAGCGGATTATACAAGGGAAAGCGGCTCTATCCGGGAAAGAATTTCAGGGCAAGACCAACCACAGATTTCGCCAAAGAGAACCTGTTCAATGTGATTGCCAACTATTTTGATTTCGGCGAGCTTCATGTCCTGGACCTTTTCAGCGGTACGGGAAGCATTGCGTATGAGTTTGCATCACGCGGCTCATTGTCAGTCGACTCGGTCGAAATAAACACAAGGTGCCACGCCTTTATACAGAAAACATCAAAGGAGTTGCTGTTTGACCAGGTGGCTGCCATACGTGCCGATGCCTTCCGTTTTTTAAAACACACTGCCCGCGAATATGACATCATCTTTGCCGATCCGCCTTTCGACATGAAAGAAATTGATCAGATACCCCATCTTGTCTTCAGCCGGAACCTGCTTAAACCCGGTGGCTGGTTTATTCTCGAGCACGGTAAGGACCACGATTTCTCCCCTCTTCCCCAGTTCAGGGAGCTCAGGAAATATGGCAGCGTTCACTTTTCGGTTTTTGAAAATAAATAGCAGCTGGACCCTGTTCCGTACGTTATTTTTAAAAAACAGCATTCAAATATTTGCAGGAATAAAAATATCTTGTATTTTTGCATCACCAAAAACGGTCCGTCTTGAACGGGCCAAAAGTTCTGAAAAATTCTGGTCCGGTAGTTCAGTTGGTTAGAATACATGCCTGTCACGCATGGGGTCGCGAGTTCGAGTCTCGTCCGGACCGCCAACTACAAAGCAAACCCTCTGAT
>SLOE01000068.1 GCA_007132715.1 Bacteroidales bacterium | reverse complement strand
TTGTTATAATCAATGCTGAAACGGATACGGCCATCATTCTCAGTTATCGTGTATGAATAATCGATGCCGGTCTGCGGCATGCTGTTCAGCGCTGTCAGGTCGGCATGTTCCCTGTTTGGAGTCCAGTACCAGGTGGTCCTTTCAAAATCGGGAACATCAGCCTTCTTCGACAGCCAGTAGAAATTCTCAATTATCTCCTCACCATCGCTGTCCTTTAACCTGAGATCCAGGAAATATGTTGTGGTAAGGCCATCTATCGCCGGCATTTCAAATATCATGTCAGCATTGTTGGCGGGGATGCTGAATGACCGTTCTTCGCTGAACAACAGATTTGAATAGATATCGAAGACTTTTACCTCCAGGGTAAGATCATTCCCGGGAGTCAGATAGTCGTTGTTGACGTATATGTTGCCATCGCCATAATTATAAATGGGCAGCAGGGGCGCTGCAGCCTTTAGTGTACCGTAAAAGGCGCCGTTCGGCATCAGGAAATAGTCGAAAAGCTGCCAGTAGAAGGTCGGCCAGGCAGAATTGTACATCCACTGAACAACCCCGGTGCTGTGAAACTTGTTTACGGCGAAGGCCTCAAACATAGGCCTGATAGCCTCGTAGCTGCTTACCTGGTTTTTAAGCAGGAAATCCTCAAGGTTGTCTGATTCGCCATATCTTGCATGGAAGGCTCCCAGGAAGCGGTCAAGGTTCTCAAAATTGTTCCTGCCGCTGTAATAGAGCCAGGTGTCATTGATGGGCCAGAGCTTATCTTCAGGAAGCATTTTTTTCAGGCTTGGAAGCGGCGGTATCTGGGGACCCGGCCCCACTTCGGTATTGAACCCGAATGCCCCGCCATAGCGCTCGTCAATATACCAGTATATGGGAGGCACCCAATCGTACGGCCCTTCCATCTTGACCCCGGTGGGGCCGCTGATCGTGCTGGCACGCGGATCGCTGTCGCCCATCAGCATGGCTCCGCCGCAATAGCTCAGGATGGGCCGGGTGGTGTCTGCCCATGCCATGATCTCGTTAAGCATGATCTCAAGGCTTGGCCTGGGCAGCTTATCACTGCCATACGTCCATATTGCTACACTCGGGTGGTGCCTGTGCCAGAGTACCTGGTCGCGGTAGTTGGCCGCGTGGAGCCTTTTTTCTTCCTCACCGCGTATGGTAACATACTCATCATGCGGTATGCCAATATAGCTGTCCCACTCCCAGTGAGCCGACCAGCCAAGCATCAGGAGCAGTCCGTATTCATCTGCCTTGTTCATCAGGGTCCGGTTCCTTCCCCAGAAGCTTTCCAGCCTGATCGAGTTGAGGTTCATATGCTTTGCATATCTCATCTGGGCCTCTACCCTTTCATCGGGATCGCCAAGCAGGATGTCATCCACCCATCCGCCACTTTTGATCAATACCTTCCGGCCGTTCACCTTGAAACCCCTGAACCCCGATTCATTCCAGAAATCCTCAATCTCCCTGATGCCAAAACGGAAGCTGTCATGGTCGCTCCGGGCATTGTCAACAATAACATCCAGCCTGATGTCATGCAGCGGCTGATCACCCATGTTGTTAGGCCACCAGAGTTCAGGGTTGTTTATTTTCAGCTCGCTGTAGCTCCCTGGCCTGAAAAAGACCTCTCTCTTTTCATTAGGCCCAAGCACGACCTCCTGGCTGATATTCACATTGTTGAACTTTGCATTTACGGTAGCGGACTGTTCAATGCCGGTATGATTGGTGAGGACGGTTGCAACGGTCAGTTCGGCATAATCAAGAGTTTTTTTGTTCACCTCTGACACCACGTTGGAGTGGCGCATGGAAACAGGCCCCGTATGGCTGAGGTATACCTCCCTCCATATGCCCATAAGACGGTCTGCCGGGGTGGGGTTCCAGTCGACAAAACCCTTGTGGATATCCTTCCCGAAAACCGGGGGTATGATTTCAACTGCAAGTATGTTTTCACCGGGCCTGATCACGTCGCTTATATCGAAGTTCCAGACCCCGTATGAACCCTGTACCGAGTCAGACCGGGCGATCTGTGTTCCGTTAACCCATATGTTGGCCCTGAAATTGATACCGTCGAAGGTGAGCTGGTAATGATCCCGTTCAGCCGTGTTTTCAATTTTGAACACCTTGCGGTACCACCAGGGCACCTCGTAGGGGGCCCTGTCCATATCTTCGAGAACATGCGGTTCGAACAGGTCAGGGAAATAACCGTTCTGCCTGAGTCCGTGCATCACGGTTGCGGGCACCTCAACGGGATATCCGAAATTTCTGTCAAACGTGGCTGAGGCGATCTCTTCAGAGGTTGCATCTACAGATTCGGACGAGAACATCTGCCAGCCTTTTGCAAAATATACTTTGTGTTCCATTTCTTCAGCAGCTGGTTTGCAGGAGTGGAGCAGCGCTCCACAGCAAAGCACTGCTGCTAAAAATACCAGGTTTGATTTCATTATTTAAAATTCAAAAGGTTGAAAAAGTTAATTAGTTGCTCAAATATAAGAAATTGAAATGATCGAAGGCGCATGCTTATTATTATTTTTTATAAAGTCGGGGTTACCCCGGAAGATGAACCATTTTTCAGAACCGGGTTGAACTGATTGAATTCCCGGTTCTCCTGAGATTGTTTGCACCGGGGTTCACTGAACTTTTGCCGGGTTGGATTGTTTTTGTATATTATATGGCCTGAAATGGCCATTAGTCAATTAGAGAAATTAAAATTATCTGTTATGGGAAGCAAAATTTTTAAAACATCAACAGGGTCAATGCATTTTGCATTGTTGCTCATTCGCGTTGGCTTTGGGGTGATGTACATGATCCACGGATGGCCGAAGATTGCAGGAGGTGTCGATACGTGGACGTGGCTTGGCGGGAATATGAGTGTTTTAGGGCTTAGCTTTGCACCAGCTTTCTGGGGCTTCATGGCCGCGGTTGCTGAATTCGGCGGAGGCCTTCTGCTGGTTCTCGGGGTGCTTACCAGGCCGGTCGCAGCGATGATGCTGTTCACAATGCTGATCGCAACCTTAATGCATTTAGGTGCAGGTGACCCGATAAATTCGGTGCTTCACCCTGTAAAAGGTCTTGTTGTATTTGCAGGGCTTCTGTTCAGCGGGGCAGGAAAATACTCGGCCGACAACATGCTGGCGCGCTGACGGGGCTGCTGAATTACCGCCCGGAAAGCTCCATTGTTTTGCTTTCTGGTGAAATTTTTCCATATTGCATCGGAGTCCACGCTGAGTGGTGACTCCATGTAACTGCTGTTCCGGGTTTAACCCCTAAACAGGATAACACATCTATTCCCGGTATGAGATTGAATGCAGTTTCGGGCATATTTGGAAAAATTCTGGTAATGACAATGCCTGTGCACATTGTTGCGCAATCTGCTCCTTCTGGCAGGCCAAACGTATTGTTCATTGCCGTCGATGACCTGAAACCTGAAATGGGTGCATACGGGAATGACCTTATCAGGACTCCCAATATGGACCGGCTCGCGGGAATGGGGACCCTCTTCCTGGAGAATCATTGCCAGCAGGCGGTTTCGGCGCCCTCACGGGTCAGCCTCCTCACCGGCAAACGGCCTGATTATACCGAAGTATGGGATCTTAACACCCTGATGAGGGACCGGCGGCCGGATATACTTACCCTGCCCCGGCATTTCAGGGAAAATGGCTACAGGACCCTCGGTACAGGAAAAATTTTTGATTTCCGTTCAGTCGACTGGCAGCAGGATGAAGTATCATGGAGCGATCCCTACCTGAGGGTAACCGACCAGTATTTCCATGATCGGCGAAGGCCCCTGCTTTACTGGTACCAGAACCCGGAAAACCGGGCAATTGCTGAGAAATACCTTGAAAAGGCAGCCGATGAGGGGTTGACCGGCAATGAGGCAATAAGGTATGCCCACCGGTATTTCAAGCCATCGGTCGAATCTGCCGATGTGCCAGATAATGCATATCATGACGGAGCCATGACCCTGCTCGCGCTTGAGACCCTTGCTGAACTGGCCCGGGATGACCAGCCCTTCTTTTTTGCAGTTGGCTATCATCTTCCCCACCTGCCGTTTGTTGCTCCCCAAAAGTACTGGGATCTTTATGACAGGGAGGAGATGCCGCTGGCTCCGTTCCAGGAACCGGCAAAGAACAGTCCCGACATTGCCTACCACAATTCCGGCGAATTGCGTTCCTACACAGATATTCCCCCGCTGGCAAGTTTCTCTGACCAGCCTTATGGAATAGGGCTGCCTGAATATAAGCAGAAAGAGCTGATTCACGGGTATTATGCTGCCACCTCATACATGGATGCGCAGGTTGGCAAACTTCTTGATTACCTCGAGGAATCAGGACTTATTGATAACACTGTGATTGTATTATGGGGCGATCACGGCTGGCATCTTGGTGATCATGACCTGTGGTGCAAGCATACCAATTTTTAACAGTCCACCAGGTCGCCTCTGATTATCTCTGCTCCATGGATGCAGCCCGGTGTGACTGAAGGTGTGACTGAATTTATTGACATCTTCCCGACCTTGTGTGAATTGGCCGGCATCACAATTCCCGATGACCTTGACGGGGTCAGCCTTGTCCCCCTGATGAAGGATCCGGGTAATGAGGTCAGGGAGTTCGCTGTGAGCCAGTTCCCAAGGGGAGGTAACATAATGGGATACAGCATACGGACAACCAGGTACAGGCTTACATACTGGATAGGAGAGGGTTTCAGGACCACGATGCCTTTTGACGATGATCTGGTTGTTGCAAAAGAGCTTTATGATTACCGGCGGGATCCCCTTGAAACGGTAAACGTTGCAGATAAGCTGCGTTACAGGCGGGTATACCGGAAGATGTCGGGACTGATGCTGGATTTTTTTGAAAATTATAACTAGCCCGGATGCAAAGCTATAAGAATAGTGTTTCCGGCTGTGATATTTCATCAATAACAGATTAAAATAAACACTTATGAAAATCAGATCCTTTTTATCTCTGAAAATTGCCTTCACAGGTGGGGCGGAGATCCTTAAGTGCCTTATTGCACTCAAACTAATCATGTTGCTTTTGCTGCCTTTAACATCACTAAACGCCCAGATAATGGATAAAACCAATATTATTGCCGAAGGTGCAACTCTTGAACTGCTGGGTGACGGGTTCTCCTTCACCGAGGGGCCTGCTCCCGATGCCGCAGGTAATGTTTACTTTACCGACCAGCCCAACAATACTATAGTCAAGTGGGACCATGCCTCCGGTGAATTATCGGTGTTCATGGAAGATGCAGGCCGCTCCAACGGCATGTACTTTGACAAAAGCGGGAACCTGATAACCTGTGCCGACATGGACAATGAGCTGTGGTCGATCGACATGAACACGGGAGATGTTACCGTCCTGGTTGACAACTGGAGCGGCAAACTGCTTAACGGTCCGAATGACGTGTGGGTACGACCTGACGGGGGAATGTATTTTACCGATCCGCTTTACAAAAGAGGCTACTGGGAACGCGATCCTGAGATGCAGCAGGACGGCGAGCATGTATATTTTCTGAGCGCCGACGGCAACAGTTATTTCAGGGTTGACGAAGACCTCGTCAAGCCCAATGGCATAATCGGCACACCCGACGGCAAGACGTTGTACGTGGCCGACATAGGCGACAACAAAACCTATGCCTACGATATCAATGACGATGGCACGCTTTCCAACCGCAGGTTGTTCTGTGAGCTGGGCTCCGATGGCATGACCATGGATGACAGGGGTAATGTTTACCTTACCGGCCGCGGTGTTACAGTATTCGACAAAAACGGTGAAAGGATTGCTCATATCCCCATCGACAAGGGGTGGACTGCCAACATATGCTTTGCCGGCCCTGACAGGGACATGCTGTTCATTACCGCGATGGATGCGGTTTTCGGACTGAAAATGAACGTCAGGGGGGTTAATTAGGGCACTCCGGGACACCTGGCCGGTCAACCTGCCGGGGCTTGATCCCACTAACACAGCCCTTGCAGGCATACCGGCAAATGCCAGGGTACCATGTTCGTGATGGGGAGCTGTGCGGTTTATTCGGCCCTGCTGAAAAAGAGTTCGGTTTCGCCGTCTGTCATTGTCAGTCCGGTTTCATCTATCCCGAATTCGAGTGTTTGCGACGAGATCGTTTTGAGGAAGCGGTTTTCGATCTCCTGTGTATCAATGCATGCCATCTTTGTTGACATGATGTTGCCGGTGACAAGTG
>SLOE01000165.1 GCA_007132715.1 Bacteroidales bacterium | reverse complement strand
AATCATCCCCTGTTTATCTACCAATTACCGCAGGCAGAGATTGATAATAATGAAATGATCTCTGAGACTGATCAGAATCCTTAACAGGATGCTATGTTCTGAAAAAAATCCGGGCATTGTCCCGGATTTTTTTTATTATTGAAACTAAAACAAGCACTTTATCCGTTTGAACATTTTAGCGGGGATAACTGTTTATGAGACCTGAACGATAAGGTCCCGCGGGATTGCCGGACCGGGTTCCGGCAAAACAAGAACAATGTATATAGTCATAACCGTTCTGATACTGTTATATTTACCCGTGCATTCAGCGGCACAGGGTATGGATATCTTACAACCTTCTGCCCCGCAAACACTGGAACAGTTATCGGTCAGGCACAACGCCGAATACATGGAGCGAAGGGCCGGGGCACTCGAATGGGCTGCTGCCAATGAGGTGCCGGTCCGAAGACTGCTTGATGACGGGAAGGTGGTTGAGCTGCAGTATATTGATAAAAACGGACTGCCTGTTTATCACACCACTTTCAATGCAGTTTCTGCAGTTTCCATTGGTACAGACCTCCTGTATCCGGAGGCGGGACGGGGACTGGATGTGACGGGGCAGGGATACTTTGCCGGGGTATGGGATGCGGGGATAGCCGATACCTCCCACAGGGAGTTCCCGGGCAGGATCATTCCCAGGGACAGTTTTACCGATCCTGACCACCATGCCACCCATGTGACGGGGACAATTGCTGCCGCGGGACTTAATACCGGTGTCAGGGGAATGGCATGGGAGGCGGAGATATGGAGCTATGACTGGAATAACCAGCTTACTGAGCTTACACGCGCCGCTTCAGAAGGACTCCTTGTGTCAAACCATTCATACGGGATAAAGCTTGGCTGGACCAGGGAGGATAGTGAATGGGTATGGAACGGTCCTCCTGATGCAGATGAAGATTACAGGTTCGGGTTCTATACCAGGTCCCAGAGCCGTGCTCTCGATGAGCTGGCTTACAAGGCGCCAGGGCTTCTGATGGTATGGTCGGCCGGAAATTCCAGGGGCGGTACAGGCGATGGAACAAGAGAGCCTAACGGGCCGTTTGACTGCATTGGTCCCGAGGCAATTTCGAAAAATGTGCTTGCAGTAGGTGCAGTAGACAAGATTCCCGGCGGATACGCGAAACCAACGGATGTCAGGATGACCTCCTTCAGCAGCTGGGGACCATCTGACGACGGACGGGTCAAACCCGATATTGTGGCACCCGGACAGGCACTATATTCAACACTGCCGGAAGACAGGTATGGTTTTTCAAGCGGGACATCGATGTCGGCCCCTGTTGTTTCGGGATCTCTTCTCCTCCTTCAGCAGCTGTATCACCGGATGAACGGCCGTCATATGAAGGCGGCCACATTAAAGGGACTGGTCATACATACAGCATATGAAACCGGCAAAAACAGGGGACCTGATTACAGTTTCGGGTGGGGCATGCTCAACACTCAGGCTGCAGCAGACCTAGTTGCCAAAGAGGACGGTGTTTCTACATTTATCCGTGAACTTACCCTCAATGATGGTGATGTGTACAAATTTGACTTCCATTCAGATGGTGAAGCGGATATAGTTGCAACAATCTCATGGACCGATCTGCCGGGAGCTCCTCCGTTTACAGATAAGATCAATCCCCCCGATATCATGCTTGTACATGACCTGGATATAAGGATAACCGATGAAACAGGAAATGTTTACAAGCCGTGGGTTCTTGATCCCGCCGATCCGGAAAAACCTGCTGAAAGAGGTGACAATTACAGGGACAATGTAGAAAAATTGCTGATCGGGGATCCTGAACCAAGAAGATATACGGTAACAGTATCCCACAAAGGGGAGCTTAGGGGAGGCAGGCAGAACTTTTCACTCATATTCTCTGCTTCCCTGGGTCAGCCTGTTGACCAGACCAACCTGTATTGGACAGGAGGTGACGGTAATTGGGATGATCCGGAAAACTGGTCACTTCTTTCCGGCGGAGAGCCAGCAGGTCTTGTTCCCAACGATACGATCAATGTCGTATTTGATGAAAATTCCTTTAAAAGCACAGATCATGTTATCAGGCTGGAATCTGATGTGGCATGCAGGTCATTCTACTGGCTGACAAGGGGAGGGTACAGGATCGACATGTCCGGGCATGACGTTGAAATAAACGGGGATCTTCTGATATCGGGGAATCTGGGACTGGCCGGTAACGGCGGTGATTTTATTTTCAGGGGAGATTCCGGCGTTATCAATACCGGCAGAAACATCGGCCAGCCTTTGCGGATGGTTTTTGACAATCCTGCCGGAAACTGGAAGCTGCTCAGTGATCTGCGTGCAGAAAGCCTGTTGCTAAAGTCAGGCAACCTGGATTTCTCGTTCAGAGAGATATACGTGGCAAATCTGTCAGCAGCCGGCGAGCTTCCGGGGACGATGGATATTTCGGGTAGCCGATTGTATTTGACTGAAAGCTTTGTCGTTGAAGGAGGTATTTTCGAGATTTATCCTGAGGATATAAGCATAATTATCAACCTGGAGCAGGATGACAGCCAGGTTCGCGTATCTGTCCCTGGAGTGGTGCTGGACAACATTGAGGTCCTAAAAGGGATTCTGACAGTTGAAGGAGATAACCAGACCGGCCGGCTTGTTAACCGTGCAGAGACAAGGTTAACGGGGAGCAACTCTGTAGCTGACATGGTCATTTACCCGGGTTCTGCCACCTATCTGGGCGGCGGCAGCTCCCAGGTGCTTGACGGATTTGAGGTTATCTCAACACCCGAAGAGCCGGTTCTGATCCACTCCCTCTCTGAGGAACCGGCAGGTATTATTTATGATGAATATGTCAAGTTTTGTTTTGATCACCTTGATATAAGCAATGTAACCGCAGGCGGTCTGGCCGTATTCGGGTCGGGGATAAATAGCTCCCTTTCGGGTGAAACCTCAGGCTGGATCCCGGGACCCTGTGAGGATATTCTTTTTGCGCGGTTTGATGTGGAATTCCCCTGTGTACATGCGCAAACACGTTTTGCAGACAGAAGCGACGGAAATCCGAGGGGCTGGTTCTGGCACTTCGGCGATGAAGCAGCTTCTGATGACACCTCTATCTTCATTAACCCGGTTTATACCTACGGGTCACCCGGAACTTACGGGGTAACCATGACCATTTCCGGCAATGGTGATGTGACAACAACTGAACGGGAAATAACCATAATCGAGAATACCCTGCCCAAAAATGAAATAGTGATTGACAATCAGATGAAGAGGTTCCTTTCCAGTGAAACCGCACCCCATTACCAGTGGTATAATGACGACCTACCTATCCCGGGTGCAACCAGGAGGTCACTTGATATGGCCGAATATACCGGTGAGATCAGGGTGCTGCTTACTGACGACAAATGCAACAGGTTCTCGGAAACGCTTGTGGTCAAAGTTGAGGAGATCCTTCCCGGTGAAGAGCAGCTTGTTATCTATCCAAATCCGGTAAGTGACTATCTCACTGTTCAGTTCAAAAGTCACTATACAGGTGAGATTATGGTGGAGGTAATTGATCTGACCGGCAGGATTACTGCTAACTACGGGATAAGCAAGGAGGAAGGCGAACTCATTTTCACAATGGGAAGCGAATGGCCTTCCGGCTTATATATGATCAGGTTAGTGGCCGGGGAAGATGTGTTTGTTGAGAGGGTGGTTAAGAGATAGGTTGCTTCCGGGCAAACGGTGGTTTTCCCTGAGAAGCAATGTTGTCAATCACTTATAAATTCACTTTCAGGCAAACCGTATTCCTCTAACAGGCTTATTCCCATATCCTCCAGGCGGTCCAGTATAGGGTCATATATTTCCGGAATTACAGGAATTTGAACCCCCCTCGCATTTATTGAGCCTTCAAGTATCATTTCAACGCCTATTGCTGCGGGCAGTGCCACAGTGCGTGCGACCGAGGTGTCGGTTGCAGGGGAGCCGTAATCAAGCATTGTCGATTTTATAACTTCCTTTTTTCCTCCGTTATATGATGCAAGGAAAATGTGCTGCATGGCAACCATATCCCTTTCATTCCCGCCAAGCATCATTCTCTCGATCATCATGTCGGAAACGATCTCAAATGGTGAGTCAACACCTCTTTCCATTGGCTTGTCATCAAACAATCCAAGCCATTCCAATGCAGTCACGGACAGGCATCCTGCACCTGTTTTCAGGTAACCGGCAATCGCTTCCCTGATGGTGCCTTCCGGTTCCACACCCGCCGTAATTGCCGGGAACCGACCGTATGTCATGCCCGAAAAGTCCTGTTTTTCAACTGACAGTAAACCTAGTTGCTTCATGGCATCCATGATCTCGCACCATCCCGGGTGGCGGAATGTTCCCCGGAACATCGTTTTTGTTTCCGGTATTCGGTATAGGTCAATATATGGCAGCGAATCCCGGTTAGGATAAACCTCAAGTTGCCCGACACCCGGAAAATCAATTTTCAGCGGGTTCCTGAAAAGCTCTTCGGTTGGCACATTCACAACAGTACCGTTCCTGAGGAAGCATCCGTCGTTGTTTCCGGCCATCACAACCCCCTTAGGACTCCAGGAAAATTTATACATGAAAGGATTGTCTGCTGCCTCAGGAGCAGGGAGCGCTCCGCAAATGGAGTAAAAACCCTCTATCCTGCCTCCGTTGTCATGTACTTTATCTATAATCCGCATGGCCGACATATGGTCTATACCCGGATCAAGTCCCAGCTCATTCAGTATGATAATTCCGGAGTTCCTTGCCTCTTTGTCAAGTGTCTGCATTTCCGGTTTGACATATGAGGTGGTGACCAGATGTTTGCCGTGCTTAATACAATAGCGCGCAACCAGCGGATGCCAGGCCCAGGGCAGCAGGCTTACCGTAATATCATGGTCACTGATCATCCTGTCAAGGCCGGCTTCATCATCTACAGTCCAGCCGATTGCCGATCCGCCGGGGTGACTGCCGATCATTGCTTCGGCCTTTGATTTTGTGCGTGTTGCCACGCTGACTTTATAATTTTTGTCAAGCAGGTATTTTACTATCGGCTTTACCACCATCCCTGCTCCCAGTATCAGAACCTTCTCCATGATCGAATATTTTTTCCGGGTAGTTCAAGCCCGGCTGTTATAAAAAATCCAATATAGCGTGAATTGGTTATTGCTTTCATGATTAGTGTCATATGCGGTCCGTAAAAAGGTATGTTTATTAACATCAACTTTACTGAAGGAATGTATTATATTGTCGTCAATGCCGCTGTTACATCAGGAAGTAAAGGTAGAATTCCTCTGTAAGTCTTTTAAATTCATCAGAGTATTGATGCCTTCTGTCCATCTCAACTGTCAACACCGACTTCTGAACAGCTCCCTCTTGCCGGGTAAACTCCAGCAACAGCCTCTTTGGCGGTTTGCCGGGATTGGGGAGAACCTCTGTGATCCTTTTCGTGTAAAGGTTTCTTTTCACAGCCTCACCCGTAAAAAACTCTGCTTCGGCAACCGGAAGTATTACACTGAATATGCCTTCGGGCGACAGGAGTCTGGTTACACCGTTTATAAGGTTTGCCGGCGAGAGGGACAGGGCATGCCTGGCGGTTGTCCTCGAGGGTAGGGGGCTGCTCAAAGATTTCAGAAAGAATGGGGGGTTTGACACTATCAGGTCATAAACATGTGTGCAGTTTTTATGAAAATCATTGAAACATGCATTGTGTATTTTTATTCTGTCGGTCCACGGACAGTATGCTGCATTTTCAGTTGCCTGGCTGAATGAGGACCCGTCAATTTCGACTCCCTCAATGAGGCACCCGGGATTTCTCTGTGCCAGCATTATCGCGATCAGTCCGCTTCCTGTTCCTATATCCAGCACTCTTCCCGCACCTTCAGCCGTGCACCATGCACCGAGGAGAACACCGTCGGTTCCTACCTTCATTGCGCACTTGTCATGGCTGATGCTGAATTTTTTAAACCGGAAACTACCTTGCTCCATGACAGTCAGAATTTTTCAAAAACACCAAGTCCGAATAACGCGAAATCATATTTTACCGGGTCGGCATGGTCAAAACTCCTAAGCACGCCTGTAAGCTCCTCAACAGCCTTCCAGTCATTCTGCTTTCTTTTCAGCAGCGATAGTTTCCTGGATACGTTACCTGTGTGTACATCAAGTGGTATCTGCAGGGCCTTCTGGTCTATATCTTTCCATATCCCGAAGTCTACCCCGTTACTGTCTCTTCTGACCATCCACCTCAGAAACATGTT
>SLOE01000029.1 GCA_007132715.1 Bacteroidales bacterium | reverse complement strand
TTTCCAGTGATCACCTGCTATAACCAGCACCGAGCCGGTAATTGCCTGTCCCGAAAGGCTAGTACCGGCAGCCCTGAAGGTTACAGGCAATGAAAGGGCCGAGGCTTCCCTCATTATAAGCGACACCTCGTTTTCATCTGCTGCCTTTATGACCATTTTGGGGATCAGCCTGTAAAAACTTGCATCATTACCGTAAGCCAGGGTATAAAGCGGGTCATGAAATATCCTGCGCTTATCAATCCTGGGGACCAATATGTCGTTTAGCTGCTTATACTTACCGGAAAGCATTTACAAATTTATAGCTCCCTGATCTTGATATTCCTGAACCATACTTCGTCGCCATGATCCTGAACACCGATGTATCCCGGTTCAAGAATTCCGAATATCTCTAACGGGAATTTACTTTCATCAACCATCTCATCCCATTCAGGAGTGCCAATTTCCGTGTGAACCACGTCTTCATCGTTCTGGCGTATTGTAAGGTGGCCATTATTAAGAATTACCTCTACTGTGTTCCATTCTCCCGCAGGACTGGTGTTTTGCACTGACGGAGCAATAAGATCATACAGAGCAGGAGCGAACTGGTCGGGATTCACATTCGGATGTGCTTCATTGTCCAGTATCTGGATTTCTGGTGCAGTATGCCATATAGGCCTTCCTTCCATTTCCTGGGCAAGGATAAATATACCGCTGTTGCCTCCTTCAGAGATCTTCCAGTCAATCTTCAAATGAAAATCAAGGAATTTCTGATCATAAATGATATCTCCGCCACTGCCTGTGCAGTGGATGGTGCCCTCTTCAACGACCCAGCCATCAGGAAAATCCGGCCGGTTGTAGCCCCTCCAGCCTTCACTGGTCTCTCCGTCAAACATAAGTATCCAGCCTTCGGCTTCTTCCTCTGCTGTAAGCGCATTGTGCCCGATAACCGGTGCTTCGCAACCTGTCATACCCAGCACCACGCTGAAAGCAAAAATTTTTGTCATAATTTTGAAAACATTTTTTCCCATAGTTTATAGTTTTAGTTTTGATTAAGTTCTGCAGATATTTTAATTAAGGTCCATATTTTTCAATAAACCTGACAGTTGACAAATTTATACAAGATTTGAGATTTTATCTAAAATTTCTGTGTTTTTATACCTTAGATAAAAGGATTTGTTTGCAGGATCGCTGTTTAGGGCCTAAAGGTGATCTGCAGGATGTATAAGTTCGTCGGCTATCATTCGTCCCGTAGCCTTGAGGTATTCTGCAGCATTGGCTATCGAGTCCTCCCGGCCTTCAGCTATATCAGTCAGGGAATAGACCCCCGCAGCCCCGTACTGCAACCGGAGCTCCTGCCTGTCTCCTTCTGCCATTCCGGCCACAATGACCATGGTCTTCCCCGCACCCGAGGCCATCCCAGCCACCGAAGCCACCACCTTGCCATATGCGGTCTGTGTATCTATCCTGCCTTCACCTGTAATGACCATATCGCTTTCGCGGATGGCCGCGTCAAAGCCTGTTAGCCCGGCAACTATGTCAAACCCCCTTTCAAGTGTACCCTTGCCGTATGACATAAGGAAAAGTGCTGCACCACCTGCTGCACCGGTTCCCGGATGCACGTCAGCCTCAAACCCTGTTGCATCAAGTATCAGCCCTGATATGTTGCGCAATCCTTTTTCGAGTATGCCGACAGCTTCTTCGTCAGCCCCTTTCTGTGGCCCGTAAACACGGGCGGCACCCTCGCTGCCGTTAAGCACGTTCTGAACGTCGGTGGCAATGATCACCGGTGTATCCTTCAGGCGGGGATGTACGCCGGCCGGATCTATTTCCCTTATCTTGCCGGCAGCTTCACCGCAGGGGGCAATCTCCTCACCTTCTTCTCCGGTAAAACGGAAACCCAGGGCTGAAGCAATACCGGTGCCGCCATCGACCGTCGCACTGCCTCCAACGGTAAGTATTATCTTCTCCACGCCACTGTCCAGTGCGTCCTTTATCAACTCGCCCGTACCGAGTGTTGAGGTTCTGAGCGGATTGCGTTCTTCCGGGGTCAGCAGCTCAAGCCCTGAGGCTGCAGCCAGCTCAATTACTGCTGTCTGCTCATCCTCCAGCACCAGGTATCCTGAAGTTACGGGCCGGTGAAGGGGATCGCTTACTGTCAGCTTCTTCCATCTGCCCCCGCGGTGAAAAGATATGCAGGCTGCTGTCCCTTCGCCGCCGTCGGCAACAGGGAACAGCGTTATACCGGCAGCCGGGTGCTTTTCGCTGATACCATCACCAAGGTACCGGGCAACCTCTTCCGCCGAAAGGCAGTCCTTGAAAGAGTCGGGAGCGATAAGGATATTTTCTGTTGTTGTAGCCATTGTACAGTTTTTTTGGTGCACATTTCAGACGCCCGCAACCAGCGACAGTAAATAAATTACAATCATTGTAGAGACGCCAAGAATGATGGTGCCCGTTGAGTAGGTACGGTAAGCCGTGCCCACATCGAGATTTGAAAACTTCGAAACCACCCAGAAATAGCTGTCGTTGGCATGGGACACAACCATCGAGCCGGCACCCATGGCCAGCACGACAAAAACCACCCCTATGGCGCTGTCAAGTCCCAGTTGCGGCAGTATCGGCACCATGAGGGAGGATGTTGTGATGACAGAGACCGTCGATGAGCCCTGTGCGGTCTTCAGGGCGGCGGCAAGGATAAACGGCAGCAGCAGCCCGGCTTCCAGGCCAAGGAGCGTATTGCCGAGATAATCGCCGATGGGGGTTACACGAAGCATGAAGCCGAACGCTCCCCCGGCGCCGGTTATAGCAATGATCGGCCCTGCCGATTTGATCGCCTGACCGGTCCATTCACCAAGCACATCGGGGTTCCATTTCCTGACCAGCACAAGTGAGATAAAAACCCCTGCCAGCAACGCAATACCGGGGTCACCAAGAAAAGCTAGCACCTCCTGCGTCCGGCCGGTGCCAAAGGGCCTGGTATCAAGTCCCGCAAAAGAGCCGAGTCCGATCAGTATTATCGGTATCGCTATCGGGGCAAATGACAGTACCGGTGAAGGCAGTGTCCTGAATTTTGATGCTATCTCCTCAAAGCTTTCTCCGGCCGGCGGTTCTGCGTAATAGCGGGATGCAAATTTGAGTGCCCATAGAAGTCCCAGGAAAACTGCAGGGATACCGGCAATAATGCCCCAGAAAATTATCAGTCCGAGATCCCCGTCAAGGACACCTGCCGCAGCGGTTGGCCCCGGATGCGGGGGTATGAGGCAGTGTATAACGTAGAGTGGACCGGCAAGGGCAAATGCCATGACCGTCATCGATATTTTTGACACCCGCGCAAGCGCGTTGTTCAGGGGACTGAGCACTACAAAACCCGAATCGCAGAATATAGGGATACCGACGATATAACCGGCAATGGATATAGCAAGGGGACTTCTCTCCCTGCCCACCAGGCGCAGTATCATGTTTGCCATGCTGAGCGAAGCGCCGGTCTTTTCAAGGATAACCCCTATGATAGTGCCTGCTATAATAACTATTCCGATCCCTCCAAGGGTGTTTCCAAAACCGCTTTTCAAGGCGGCTATTATCTCCGGCATCGGTAGTCTGGTGGAGATGCCCACACCAATAGCCGCAAGCAGCAAAACGAGGAAGGGATGCACCCTGAACCGGGAGGTCATCAGAACGATAAAGACCACGCTCAAAAGCAGGATTAAAAGCAGTACAGGTCCTTCGGACATGAGTTTTTGGGATTGTTGTTTTCCATCATTGCACTAACCCACCTTCGAGTTTTAATTTATGCATAACATATAAGGTATAATTAGCAGATCACTTTTCCAGTTGATTTTCAACAGGCTCAACAGAAGCAAGATGCTCTTTCTTCAGGCGCCTTATCTCTTCTATGACCTCCGGATGATTTCCTGCAATATTATGTCTCTCTGACGGATCGATGTTCAGGTTAAAGAGCAGCGGTGTATCGTGAACAGTCCTGCCAATCTCAACATCAGATTCGGGTTTGGTTACAAAATGTGCTGTTTTGGTACCGTATTCAAGCTGGGTAATGAAGTGGGCCTTATATTCTCCTTTCCGGACCGCATAAACTTCTGTTCCCCAATAATACCATACAATATCCCGCACACTATTCCCCGATCCAAACAAGAGCGGAGACAGATCATAACCATCATATATCCTGTCGTCAGGCAGTTCAACATCAGCAAGTTTACAGAAGGTCGGCATCAGGTCCAATGTTGTTCCCAGTTCCATAATAACACCCGGTTCGATCTGGCCGGGCCACCTTATTAAAGTTGGTACACGCATACCTCCCTCAAAGGTACCACCTTTTGCGCCTCTTAACACGCCTCCAAGTCCGCCGTGAGTATCAAATATGTGCCAGTGCCCGTTATCGGAGGTGAAAATTACCAGCGTGTTTTCGGATATTCCCTCCTCTTCGAGTGTCTCCAGTATACGCCCCACAGACCAGTCAATCTCCTCAATAACATCACCGTAAAATCCTGCCAGTGATTGATCCTTAAACTCTTCGGACCTGAAAAGAGGTATATGGGGTAGTGAATGGGCCAGGTAAATAAAGAAAGGCTCATCTTTAAATTCCCTTATCCTGTCCACAGCTTCCTCTGTGTAACGCTTTGTAATGGTACGCTGGTCAGCAGGTCTCTCAACAATTTCATTATCCCTCATAAGAGGGACATTATAAGCGTCGAAATTTTCTTCCTCAGCCAGGGTGATCTGGCTTATACCCCTGGTTTCTTCAACCCTGTCCATATCATTGGAATACGGAATGCCGAAATAGGTTTCGAATCCATGGTCTGTTGGCAGGAAAGGTGATTTATGCCCCAGATGCCATTTTCCGGACATTGCTGTGCGATAACCGTTATCTCCGAGAATTCTTGCCAGGGAGATCTCCTCCGGGGGCAGCCCCCCGTTTGAATCGGGGAAAAGGACGCGCCTTCTGCTGCTTGCCATTCCTGACCGTACCGGTAACCTGCCCGTCAGCAATCCGGCCCGTGATGGGGTGCTCACCGAAGCAGCAACATAGAACTGGGTCCATTTCTGGCCCTCTGCCGCCATCCTGTCAAGATTAGGAGTTCTAATTGTGGGATGGCCAAAGACACCTATATCCCCATATCCCATATCATCGGCAAAAATGATAACAAAATTGGGGGGAGAAGATTGAGTATCCTCTTTTGCAGGAGTACATGCCTGGTTAACGACGCCTAAAGAAATTAATCCCGTCATTGCTATTGCACCTGAGCTGAGTTTATTCATAACCTGAGCTTTTTAAGGTTTGATTGTCCTGACAAGGGTTCAAAGTAGAAAAAATATGACAAAAAGCATAAAAATTTATGAAATAAGATTTATATATTTGATCTTATAAAGAAGCCCCTGTCTGACCGGAGGAACTACCAAACCTTCGCCAGGCAGGGTGCTTCATTTTTACCCCCTTTATTTCAAGGCTTTTCAAGGCTTCTCAAAGCTTCTCAAGGCTTCCCGGGGTTTCCGGGTTCCGGTACCTCCGGCCGGGCCAGAATTTTCGGGTTTCCGGGTTTCCGGGTTCCGGTACCTCCGGCCGGGTCAGAATTTCCGGGTTTCAGGGTTTTTGGACTTCCTTTGACCCTATGTACCGTCACTACCGGCAGGATCCGGATAATTTTCATATCACCTTGCTGATCATTCAAAACCGGGTGCCAGTCCCAGTATCCCGGCCGCATGCCTGAAATAATGGCCGTGAAGGTCGTTTGAATAGTTCTCCAGTATCTGCCTGCCCAGTCCGTAATGATCGCCGCACCGGTAGAGCGCCCTTGCCAGGTGCAGCTCCTTCAGCACATTATTCCTCAATGTAACATCCTCTGTTGAAGGTACGGTAGCCCTTACAGCATCGGTCCTTGTTACAACATGATGACCCGTCATCCCCTCCATCCCGAGCAGATCAAAAAGCAGGGGGGCAGCCTTGCTGTTGCCAAGGGTTTCAAAGGCGACAGACACTGCACGGAAATGTGAAAAGTAGTGTGAAGGCTTCAGCATTCCTGCCATCCTCATTATGGAAGGCATGGTCTCATCTCTCCGGCACCGGCCCAGGGCGATAGTGATAATGTCAAGCCTGCTGAGTGAATGACCGAACTGGTGCATTCCCGTGAAGTTCCAGCCCTCATCCCACTCCTCTTCAGCAGCCAGTGCTTCAGTCAGAAGACGCCAGCCTGTGTCTGTGCCCAGCACTCCAAGCGCTATCGCACAATTGAGTCTTATATTATGATCATCCGAATTGATCACGGCTTCTTTAAGAAGCTCAACACCCCTGTCCAGATCAGTAAACAGCACCTCCAGCATTTCAAAATCATTCCCGATTTTTGCTATGGCCCCGGTAAAGGCTTCATCAGGCAGCGGCATATTGTCATCGTCAGTAACGACCCTTCCGGGGAGGTTGCCGATCTCTGCCAGGTGCCTCTGGATATCACGCAAATCAATACTCCTGGCTGTGACATTTTCACGAATTATCCTGGCAGCAAGCAGTCCGACAGCATATCCCTGGTTCTGCAGGCAGGGCTGCATGCGTATAACCGGCATGGCGTCACGGTGAGCTCCGGCACCAAGCCCGGTAACAATAATGCCGTCCAGCCCCCTGGGAAGCAGGCTGCGCAGGGGCAGGTCCACATCGTAGGTAACATGTCCGCCGTCAGGCTGCCTGATAATAAAATAGGGATGAACAGTGTACCCGTGTGTATCAAAATTGCTCACGTGATAGGAGATAGTATCAGGATAACGCCTGCCGTTGAGCATATCGATGGGCGAAACCATGAATTCGGCCAATACACGCCTTCTTTCGCGGGTCTGGGGAAGCTTTCCGAGATCCCATGCACCGGGGAATTTTTTCTTCCCCGAGATGAACACCCGCGTTACGTCAAAAACATCGGAATCATCAACAAATGTCCAGTCGGTATTATTATAATGATCTCCCGGATCAACCTTCGGCAGACCCGAACCCTGCACGGCAACAGTGCTTTTGCCGACATATTCGTACTCCGCCCCGGCAGCGATCGCAATATCGGCACTACCTGTCGAATCTATTACCTGCCCGGCAAGGACCACTCCCCTGCCTTCAGGGGTGGCAATAAGTACTCCCTTGACTTTACCGTTCTCAACAAAGGCGCCGGCAGCAATTACACCAAACCATATCTCCCCGCCGGCCTTGCGTATCTCTCTCCTGTACCACTCCATTTTCCAGTCCACCACCCATTCATGGTCGCCGGACTTCTGCCTCGGATGCGAAGGGTCAGCCATTCCGCGAACACCACGGTCTATCTCACTGGTAAAACCGTCCCGGTGGCCGTACCAGTAGCGCCCTATAAGTCCCAGAGTCCCCGTTCCACCCAGTCCGTGCAGGTATTCCATCACAAGGGTCTTAACCCCGTTCCGCGCTGCACTTATCGCTGCAGGGGCACCGGCTGTCCCTCCTCCCGCAATTACAACATCATATTCACCAAGAACCGGCAAAGCGGTCTCGTCGGCCCAAACCTTTTTATTACCCAGATTCGGGCGGAGAGTTTCCGATATCTCACCGGTCTCACCCTGCAGATATTCCGTCCCATTCAGAGCCCTGGTAGCATAAGTGAGGGGTTTGCTTTGTGACCGAGCGGCCCCGGATGCCCCAAGGCCAACTTTATGGCCAAGATAAAGCTGATGATGCGGCAGTGTCAACTCCAGGGCCGTTTGCTCATCTACACCGGCGCAACTGCCAAGCACAAAAACATTGTCCATACCCTCCGGCATAAAGGCCTGCAGAGGGATATCCCTTAGACCGGCAGGCAGCCCGGCAGTGGAACCCTTGCTCTTCAATATGTATGGAGCTGTCCAGAACATATTGTCGGCCGAATCAACCTGATCGGCATCCCATGTCCTGTCCCTTATATCCTGTTCAGCATTTGCAAGAGATATAAAAGAGAACCCCTTTCGGGGAACAGAACCTGAATGTTCAATCACCCTGTAGCTTTTATCATTCACACTTGCGGGCAGTGTCAGCTCCTCAGAACCATTTCTTTCCATTGTTTCAGCACTGTTCCCAATGGTAATGAATTTACAGGGTATTCCGGCCGCATCATCCGGTTTGATGAATGAAGCCCCTGCAAGCCTGGCGGCATAAGCTCCCTGGGTACAGTCTATGATACTCCTGCACAAGACAGCCTGGCGGCCTGTGCGGTTATTTATTATGACACCGGCAGGCTTATCATCATCTCCAAAAACAATATCCACAACGTAACTGCTGTACAGGAAATTAACATTACGATCAATCAGCTCCTTTTCAAGGACAGTTTTAATATGCATGGGAGAGATATTATCTCTTCCCGGAAACAGTCTGGCTGCAAGCTTTCCAGGATAATCCCCGCCCCCGCCTGTTTGTTCCGCGAAAGCATAACTGTCAACAACATTCTGCTTATCAAACAGGTACCTGTATGTGCCGCATATATCCTCTCCCAGGTATGGCAAATACCCCACCAGGAAAACCTCGCTTCCAGCTTCTGCCGCAGCAGAAGCAGCTGCCACACCTCCCAGCGTTGCACCGGCAACCAGGATATCAACCTCAGCGATAACCGGAATTTCCGCCCCGGGCTGTTTACAATACCGGTTGTTTACAAATCTGTCTGTCCGCGGATCCAAAGCATACAGGTGGTACATGCTAAGGCCTGCAGCACCGATCGCAGTTGTTTTAATAAAGTTTCTTCGCTTCATTTTACCAGTGTATTTATGATCGTGTGATAATCTCAGGCAATTATTCAACTTTTGGCCCAAGCGTACCTCCCAGGTTGTAGTTCTGCTGATCTTCAATATCATAGCGTCCAACTCCTTCCTTCATCAGCGATATCAACTCGTCGAGATGATCCTGGTATACCCCCCTGGGCGTTGTGTGATTGGCATTACACAGAGAGGCCGCCATACCTACCACCTCTCCCATCATGCCGGTGGTGCGCATAACACGCACAGTGCCAAGAGCTACATGCGTAACACTGATGTTTCTGCCCGCCATAAAAAGGTTATCTATATTGCGGGAGTAAAAGCATCGGTAGGGTATCGGATACGGGTGTACAGGAATGAACACGGCAATTGACTTGAATTCCTGTCCGGGAAAGTGCTTTGTGTTTTCAGGATCAGGATAATGAAGATCAATGCTCCAGGTTGTTGTTGCAGTGGCATCGGGGTAGATCACATAATCCCTGATATCGTTCTCGGTCAGGATATGGTCGCCGAGGAGCCTCCTGGATTCTCTTTTCCCTGCAATATATGCAACCCACTCAAGACGCCGGTTAATGTATTCGTTCTTCATTGTACTGCGATTCTTAAGGAATGACCAGTTGGAATATACAACAAGCAAACCATAGTCCCTGATCCTTTCAAAATCGTATATCTGGTCATAATTCATGCCTGTTTCCCATGTCCACTCCCCCATTGTAACCTTCTCTGCGTTGACTTCATTGAAATCCATTCCATAGCTGAAATAAGGAAAGGCAGTATCCCCAATAGTATCAATGACCGAATACCACTGCACTGAAGATCCCATGGTCATCTTATCTCCGGTTTCCGGGGCGGTCTCTTCTCCAAACTCATCCTTTCCCTCACGCCCCATTGCTAAATCGGCTCCGGCCAGGTAGCCAACCGTGCCATCGCCGGTGCAGTCAGCAAATACCGGAGAAGAAAAAGCAAGCTCTTTTCCCGATTCAATGTGACGGGCAATTACCCTCGAAATCATTGAGCCTTCCATCTCAACATCAAAGACACGATAATTAAGAAAAAGAGAAATGTTTTCCTCAGCACGAACTACCCCAAGGATCTTGTGATCTTCATAATGACCCGCAGGCTGGGCATTTCCACCCATAGATGGCCCTATTTCACGTACAACATTGCCCAGCGCGGGAAAAGGGTCAACATTGATCCGACCACCAAGATGCACCCTCACTTCAGAGCTGTTGTTGCCTCCAAGGACCGGCCTGTCCTGGATTAGAGCAACCGTTAATCCCAAACGGGCAGCAGAAATAGCGGCACTGGTTCCGGCAATGCCTCCGCCCACAACTACAAAATCAAACTCTCCTGCTTCAGCAGGTTCCTCCGGAAGTGTGCCATAGGTTCTCCTGAAAGTTTCGAGTGATTCAGGATCATCAGGAGGAGAAACATTGTCCATGGTAAAAAATATGGCGTCACAACGGCCATTGAAACCGGTAAGGTCCTTCAGCGAGACTACAGCCGATTTTTCTGTGATAACAACAGTGCCGGCCGCCTGCCACTGCCATCTTGCGCCTTCAGTGCCCAGAACGACACCAACCGGTTTACCATTAACTGCGAGGTGAAACTTCCCCGGACCCTCTCCCGGATGCCATGGTGAAGTCCAGTTATATGTGCGTACGTAAACGCTGTATGCACCGGGAGCAGGAAAAGAAACTACAGTTGAAGCATCTTCCACAGGTACACCCATTCCGTGAGCCATCAGGTAGGGAGAGCCCATCAGGTCCATAAACTGCTGGTCCACTGCCCAGCCACCTTTGTTTGTAAAATTTTCCGCCTCAACAAGCACACTATTCTGAGCCGCCAGGTTCAAACCCGATAAAATAAAAACAGAAAGTATAACAATTAATCCTTTCGTCATATTAGTTGGTTTTGGTGATAATAAGACGGATCGTATAAACTGAATATAATAACTTCAAAGTAGAGGAAAGAAGGCTTTCCCGAACTCTTTTTATACTGAGAATACGCTTAATTGCAATAAAAATATAAAAAATATCAGGAACTGCTCTCTTCAGGTGGTAATAGTTAAAAATATTTATAAATACAAGATCTCAACCCACAGAATTATTATGCAATGTTTTTTCTTTTGGTTTGCATTTGAATAATGAGGATTTTCAATAATTTTTTTTCAACTTGCCTTTCTAATAGAGATGGGCGATTTCAAAGATGAGGGAAGACCTCCCCGATAATAACAGCTATGCTGTTGTTGAAGTTGATGATGATCTGAATATTACTATTGAAGGATTCTATAATTGCGAAGATTATGTCATAAAACACCGCAGAAGTATCAGATAACCTCTTATCAATGAAGAATTTGTCGTTTTTCACCCGGGGTTTAATACTTGTTTGTATTGCTTTCATATTTTCCTGTGAAAGCAAAATTGAAACCGAAAACCCTGATGATTTTTTAGTTATGGCCTACTATGCAGGTAACGAAACTGCAATTGATGAATATGATATCGGGGAACTGACCCGGTGGATAGAAGAGAATAACCTTTATGAATACTGGGATGAAACTGCATCAGCACCTTATGCCTGCTCACCGGAGGGTGGGCTTTTCGTAACGTATGACAATCAGCGGTCTGTTACTCTCAAGACAAATTATGCCATGGATGAAGGCCTGGGCGGCATAATGTTCTGGCAACTGACCGGTGACAAGGAGAGGGGCGGACTTCTTGATGCTATATACCAGGCGATAGAGAGCCGTTGAATAACTGTTATCAATACTAACCAAATAATACCAGACCTGCCATGACCAAACGCCGAAATTTCCTGAAAAAATCTCTTGCAGCTGCTGCAGGGGCGATCATTGCTCCGCATCTTCATGCCTCAGGCGCTGCACCTGAAGCACCAATTATGGATGAACGAAGCGGACAGCTAATGCTGTCGGTTTTATCCTATTCGTTTCACGGACTGAGACGGAGGGGCATGATGGATATCTTTCATTTTATGGAGACCTGCAAGTACCGTTATCAGCTCAATACCGCCGATCTGTGGAGCGGACACCTGGACAGCCTTGATGATGAATACATCATGAAAGTGAAGGAGGCACTTGATGAGCGGGAGCTTTTCATTCCGAATATTGCGTGTGACGGGCCGCATGTTCTGGGGAGGACAGCTGAAGAGACTGAAAGCAATTATAAACTTGCCTGGAGGTACCTTGAAGCTGCCAGAAAACTGGGAAAAGTTGGTTTTGTACGTATCGATTCCGGTCCCCCAATCAGGGAACAGCTTGAATGGACCGATGAGGAATTTGATTTTATGGTGAACCGGTACCGTGAATATGCACAATTTGCATATGACAACGGGTTTAAAGCCGGGGCCGAGAACCATATGGGCCCGTCACGCTACTGGCCCAGCATGAAAAAGCTTGTCCAGGCTGTAGACCATCCCGGTTTCGGCATATGCAACCATATAGGCGGATGGCACGGCACTGATGAGGAAAAAGACAGGGGCGACAGGGAGTCTGCTCCCTATACTGTCCATACGCATATCGCATGGAACATTACCGAAGGCCCGCTGGTGGAAAAGCTGACATACCTGCGTGATGCCGGTTATCCCGGCTATTACAGTGTTGAGCATCATACAGCCAGATTTGAGCTTGCAAGAACTGCAATCCAACTTGCAAAGGTGCGCGCCGTGCTGCTGAACTGGGCTGCCGGAGGGGACGGTTCATTTACCAGCAGGTAAGATGGAGCAGCAATAAGAACATTTTCAGCCATGTCACCCTGGTGGTAATCAACCCTCATCAGCTTCGGGGGGGGAATAATGGGCAATTAATGCATCCAAAGTGCATAAAAAAATATATAAAATCATGAAACTTATAGAGATCCTGTACAGCATTGCAGCTATTGTCATGATCATTTTTAGCTCAGGCTGCCGTGAGGAAACCGACTATTATTCCTTGGAAGATTTTGAGCAGGTGCCAAAAATTGACGCCCACTTCCACTACAATTCCACTGATACAAGATACCTTGAGTTTGCAGATTCACTGAACATGTGGTTTGTTTCGCCAAACGTCGATGCAGGCAGGTCAATAGACGAGCAGTTCAATATAGCAAGCATGATTAAAGAAGAGTTCGGGGACAGGTTTTTCTACCTTGGCACGTTCCCTGTTGATAAATTCGGCGAGCCGGGTTTTGCTGATGAAACAATTGAGCGGATTGAGATAGCTGTGAAATCAGGAGCCTCAGGCATCAAACTTTGGAAAAATATAGGGATGGAACTGAAAGACCAGTATGGTAATTATGTAATGATAGACCACCCTGCCTTTCATCCTGTTTTTGAATACATGCAGGAAAACAGCATCCCGGTACTGGGCCACCTTGGGGAACCATTGAACTGCTGGCTGCCTTTGGAGGAGATGACCCTGGGCAATGACCGCAGGTACTTTGAAAACAATCCGCAATATCATATGTTCCTTCATCCCGATGCGCCATCTTATGAGGATCAGATCAATGCACGCGACAGGGTGCTTGCAAAATATCCCCGACTGCCATTTTCAGGGGCACATCTGGCCAGTCTTGAATGGAGTGTCGATGAGCTGACAAAGCGCATGGACAGGTATCCGAATCTCAGTGTTGATCTTTCTGCCAGAATAGGACACCTGCAGCACCAGTCCCTTTCCGACCATCAGAAAGTAAGGGATTTCCTGATTAAATACCAGGACAGGATAATGTACGGTTCCGACATGTCAGTCAGCGACCGGAGCACCAATTATCGCCAGACTACCGAAAGCCTTCACCGGCGGTGGCTGGATGACTGGATCTACCTGGCCACCGACTCAGCCATCTCAGTAAGTGATCTCGATGGACAGGAAGTTGCAGGGCTTCAATTACCAGCTGCGGTTATTGATAAGATATACTACCGGAATGCCGGAAAGTTTTTTAAAGACAGGAACCTGTAAAATGCTATGACCTGATTAAGCTGAACATGAAATTACCTTATCTGAAGCAGCACCTGCAGGATTAATTAAGAATTTAAGGATTATTCCTCCGCATTTAAGACTGCAGCCCACTGTCCCCTTCCGGGCACCTGCAGGTTTAAGTTATTACCGCCCTCCTCAAATGTGCCTTCCACCCACTCATTTGCCATAACATTAAGCCACTTTAAGGTAAACTGACCGTCATGGCCTGTCAAATCAACACTTACCTGTCCCCCATCGGGAAAATATACAGCATACTGGTTCCCGGGCCGTGCCAGGCAGTATGCTTCGTTCGGTTCACGATTACCCAGCAGGTGGTTTGAGGGATAGGAATCAAAGACAAAAAACTCATCTGCAAACATCCTCATGCTTCTGATATGGACCTGTGCAAGCTCACTTAGCCCTATCCCGAAATAATGCCTTGACGGTCCCTCACGATGGAACCTGACGCTGGCCGATCCTGCAAACACATTGCGCCAGAACCTCCTGGTCCCCTCCTCTGCACTGGTGGTCCACGCAGGCTCCCCTCCGTAGATCTTGATATTGTTCAGGGGCTTCGGACAGTTCAGTATCTCTTTGCGAATCTCCAGCAGCCGGTCATAGTGCAACTGGTCGTCTACATTGTTGTTGTTCTGTGATACCTCAAAAAAATCAAAGTTTTCCCTGTCATGAAGCAGCCTTCTGTGATCTTCTGTCTGAAGATTGGTGCTGTACCTCATATCTGCCAGGAAGACCTCGCGGCCACGGTCAACAGCCCGCTGCCTGATGAAGTTAGCCCAGTAAACTCCCCATTCAGGGTGTTCGCCGGTTTCGTTGTTCATGCAGTAGAGTACATTTGGATATTGAAGGGTTATTGAAAGTATCTTATCAACAAAATTTTCCTGGTACTTTCTTACAACGGGAATATCTGAAAGAGTGGGAGGAGTATGAAAGAACAGGTGTTCGGAAGGGCTTCCCGCGGGCCAGGTCTCAATCTCAGTGGCAAGGCCTGTCTCTTCGGGTGTGTAATTCACATTCAGAGCCGGATTAAACGGATTGCTTTCCCAGCCTACATTACCCGATCCATGCCCAAGTGCGGCCTCGGACCTGTAGTAGTCCCACGGGTCCCATATCTCAACCTGAATTACTATATCCCGTTCGGCACACATGGAAACGAGGTTTTCAAACCGTTGCCAGTATTCATCATTCCACCTGTCAAGGTCATAAAGCCCGTTTTCGAGCATTTTAAAAGCCCATGGATTACCCGGATTCCGGCTGCTCATGGTATTCCTGACATAATTTCCTCCGCAGGCCCTTAAAAAATCAAGGTGCTCTGCAAGCTCTTCGGGATGGTTGAAAAGATTATCCTCTTTTGATCCTCCTATGAGCAGAACGGGCTGCCCTTTGTACTCCCAGTAAAAAGGATTTTCATCATAAATCCTTATAGCTCCTACCAGCCTGCCCTCTTCAGGTTGATCACAGGAAAACACCGCCATTACAAGGACAGTAATTAACATGAATAATGAGATTCGCTTTGTCATGGTCAGGTAGTTTTAGGTCATTAATTGCTTTAAAAACAAATTACAGGCAGGGATTATTGCTGCATAAAACCTCCCTGCCAGATGTTTTATCTTATATCCAGTGGGGCATATGATACCCAGTCAAATTCAACTCCGAAGGGGTATTCGGGTCTTTCAACCGATTCGGGGTTTGTGTGTACCGGCCAGTTATCCGTATGCCAGATATTAATCATAAAACTTGCCGGTGTCTGCGTTATTCTCTCCCTCGGTCCCCGGTAATCCCAGAGCACAACGGTATCATTTATTTCAGGGTGGATGATCCACCACCGGATCCGGTCCGGCTCCCAGTCAAATCCATAGGTGTGAAAACGTTCTGCTGCATTGAAATTCTCAATGGCAGGGACTGTTTCAGGGAAGTTCTCATTGCCGGTAAGCGGAGTCCTTACCGGCCTGTCACCTACATTCTCAGTATAGGTTGTGCTGTAAACCACTCCTTCTGCCAGGTTAATGATCCTTCCCACCCTTCTTCTTGTAATTTCGGGGGGAGCATCAGTGTCAAGCCATGCGTTGAGGTAAATAATTTCGGGGTCGGCAATCAGCCATTCAATGTCAATTTCGCTGTGCCCGTTGATATTGGGGTCATTGAAGTAGGTGAAGAACCCTACAACCCCGCCAACATTGGGCTGGCGGCTCACCTCAGGAATCCTCAAGCGGCCGGCATATGTTCCAAAATGACATACCTGATGGGAGGACATATTTGGCCCCTGCCAGGGTGTCGCGCTGTCTTCGGGATCCATTTTGAGCAGAAGTACCCGGGTATCAGGCTCAACAGAAGACCTTACCCCTGAACTATGAGTAAATTCAGCCCGGTTCCCTCCTGATCCGTACCTGAAATACTCAGGCTCGCCACTGTTAAAAGTGTCCTTGAAGCCGTGATATTCAGCATCTCTGTTATTTGTGACAGAGTAACCGGTCAGCAGAATGATAACAATCGAAAAAATGGCAATCTTCCACCCGGTTATCAATTTGTTTTTATTATCCATTCTGGCTATGTTTAACATTAGCATTCCTGACCGTCTTACCTTACGATCAGGATTCCTGACGTGGTCTTGCTGTCATTTGATATCCTGATTATGTAGATTCCGCTACCAAACTCCGACCTGTCAATCTCCATGTCTGTTACACGGTTATATCTCATTTGCAGGCTTCCTGTTACATTGTATATGGCAACATCAGAAACTTCGGTTGTGCGAATGAGCAAGCTGCCGTCAGTCAGCGGGTTGGGAAAGAACAGCGACTCACTGCCTGTTGCAGTTACCTCATCAGCACGGGTATCAACATCGAAGCTGGCTGTGATATTCTTGTCTCCATCCATAACCACTTCAAGCGGATTTTCGTCGCCGCCGGCATCACCGCCCCAACCTGCAAATATGAATCCATCATCAGGAACAGCTGTAAGCATGACCGTATCGCCTTCGTGGTATTCCTCCTGTTCCGGTTCAATGGTAACAGTACCGTTTTCAGCTGTTAATGTCAGGCTAAAGGTTTCAGGTATCTCAGAAAAAACTGCAATTATATCCTTATTGGAATCCATGGTTATAACCAGGGGGTTATCGTCACCATCGGCATCACCGCTCCAGCCAGTAAACAGATATCCCTCATCGGGGACCGCCGTAAGGGTATAGGTTTCACCTCCCATAAATACATCAGTTTCCGGATCAATAACTACACTGCCATTATCAGCCGTTATGGTCACATCGTAGGGTATTACAATCGTTAATCGTTCCAGGACGTAGTCATAAAGTGTAAAACCTGTGGTGTTTCCACCCAGGTCAAAAACCAGGCGCGTATTAGGGTCTGTATTATTACTCATCTGGAAGGTATACGAATGCTCCTGAATATCCGGCCCGACAGTCTTGCCGTGATATCCGCTGTAGGCATCCCACGGACTGGAGGCCCTGCCTGCATATGTAGAAATACTCTTGTTCTCTTCGGCCGAAGCTTTAAATGCAACCCTGTAGTTCCTCCCCTTTTCAAGCAGAATGATTGACTTGACAAGCTGAACGTTCCATGCATCACTGCCGGTGTTTGAAATACTGATATCAAGCTCACCTGTTTCGTTTACCATGGTTGCAGATGCACCACCGCTTGTATTCAGGGACCAACCGTCATTATTTGTGGTAAAATCACTGGCATATATTGTGTCTCTCAGAGTTGCCGTCGGCTCTCCAATGCTGTTGTGCAACAGCGCATCAACCAGCCCCTGCCTCAGTTCGCCACTATTTCGGTCGTAAATCCCAAATCCTGCACTGAACTCCCAGTAAGCCCAGCTGAAACCCAGTTGCTCAAAGTATCTTGCATTAAATGTTGTCCACCTGACCCGGGATTCCATGTCCGCCCTGCTGTAAGCCCCGAACTCACCAACATGTACGGGAATATTATGCTCTTCACTGAACTGAACGGCGGCCCGGAAGTCACTCTCAATAGCCTCCCTTTCAGCTTCAGTATCATTCCAACGCGTACCCAGCCACGCATCAGCATCTCCTCCGACCCAGGATGCTCCCTGGTGTGTAAACTGGAAGGGGCTGTAGTAATGGACCGTAAGTATCAGGTTGGGATCATCAGGCATCACCAGGTGACCAAGTCCGCCCAGTCCTCCCCATTCCGCCGTCCCGATCAAAACCATCCTGTCAGGATTGGTAAGCCGGATCCTGGAAAGAGCTTCAGGGAAAAACTCATTCCACTTCTCAGGGGTGAAATCGCCGTGAGGTTCATTGAATATCTCAAACAGGAGGCTGTCCGGGTAGTCTTTGAAATACTCCGCGATCTGCTCCCATTGGGATAAAAACCTCTCCTTCTGACCATCCGGATCATTAAGCAGAGCCTCATGATGATGCATATTGATTATAACATGCAGGTTATGATGCAGAGCTGTATCAATAACCGACTTCAGCCTTTCAAAAAACTCATGATCAATGGTATATGGTGTTTCCTCCATACTCCTTGGCTCCCATCTGACAGGAACGCGGATATGACTGAAGCCAAGCTCACTTATAATGCGGGCATAATCATGGTTCCAGGGGTTGCTCCATGCCGTCTCCGACGGAGCTTCAAACGTATTCCCTATATTGATTCCCCTGCCAAGCCTTTCGTTCATCTCGAAAGCTGTCCCGGATCCACCGGAGAAGGCGGGCAAGGTTAAAATAATAAACAACAGTAAGGCAAAAAGAAAATTTCTCATCATTTGCGTGATTTTAGTTGGTTAACTGCTTTGCAGTTATTTAACTCTGACCGCAATAATACAAATTTTAGGCTGTTTTCCGGCCTTTTGATTGCAAATATCATACCCTGCATACGAAATTATTTCCCGTATAATTCCATGGCCACAGGGCAATGGCCCGGATATAGGTGCCTATGAACGGGTCAAATCTGTAATCAATCAGGACCAACTGCAGCCATAATCTCTATTTCTGCAGCGCCTACCCTGGAAATGCCTCCGGGAGGCACCAGGTTTGAAAGCCGCACAAACCGTCCTGAAAACCTTCCTCAGCCTGCAATATGAAAGCAGTGTCAAAATCAGCCAGTCTGGCAGGCAGGCTGAGAATATCATCTCCATCATAGCTTTCGGGGTACGGCCAAAAAGTGATATCGTCTTCAGATGTTTCGACATATACCTCTTTTTTTTCCATACCGGCGTACAGGTTGGATACCGGATATGCAAAATACATTTGAACCAGATGAAAAATAACAGCTATTATCGCAACACCACCTTGCTGATTATCTTTTCGCCGGCCTGCTCATTGAGCACCTCCATGATACGGGTCTTCATGTAGGAAAGCTCGGTTTTGAGCACGGGAGACCTGAGATGTACATAAAAAACGCCATTCCTGATATAGACCTTTTCAGTCTGCTTTGCTATGGCCGGACCCACAACCAGGGGCCAGGAGTTTATGATCCTGGCTTCTCCCAGCTTACGGCTGATCTTAAGCTCGCTGATGAATTCTGATATTACCTCGGATATTTTCTGGGTATTGCTTTTTCTCATAGCTCAGAGGTGAAATAGTTTAAACTCCCTTCCTGTATCCTTCAGGATAGTGTTCAGCCTTTCGCTGCTGGTATCGGTTATAAAGATCTGACCGAAATTGTTTTCCGAAACCAGGCTGATGATCTGTTCCACCCGGCTCTTGTCGAGCTTATCGAATATATCGTCAAGGAGCAGGATGGGGTGAAAACTGCTCAGATCCCTGATAAATGCAAACTGCGCAAGTTTGAGGGCAATGAGATAGGTCTTCTGCTGACCCTGTGAGCCGTTCTTTTTAATTGAATGCTCTCCCAGGGCAAGATCAAGGTCATCCTTGTGAATTCCACAGGTGGTGTACTGAAGTATCCTGTCCTTCTCAATAGCAGCCTCCATAAGATCTTCAAGACCGGCATCGTGCAACTGGGAATCATATCTGAGACTCACTTCCTCCAGTCCCAGTGATACATGCTCATAAAAATGTCTGAAAACGGGTATCATCTTTTCAATGAATGACCTGCGGCTCTCATGAATTCGTTTTCCCGGGCCTGTCATCTGGTCAGTCCATATATCAAGAGAATCCCTGTCAAAATATCTCTTCCTGGCAAAATCCTTCAAAAGGACGTTGCGCTGTGTGAGTGCATGATTAAAATTTATTACATCTTCCAGGTACTGCCTGTCATACTGGGATATGACGCCATTCATGAACTTCCGCCTCTCATCGCTGCCGCCGGTTATAAGCACACTGTCACCGGGCGAGATCATCACCAGGGGTATCAGCCCGATGTGATCGCTCAGCTTCTGGTAGTCCTTGCGGTTCCTCCTGAACTGCTTTTTTGCATTCCGTTTAACCCCGCAATAAATGGCTTCCTCCTCCCCGTCTCTTAAGTACCTGCCCTGTATCACAAACATATCCTCACCGTGCCTGATGTTCTGGGAATCGACGGGATTGAAGAAACTTTTGCAGAGAGACAGGTAATGTATTGAATCAAGCAGGTTGGTCTTTCCGACACCATTGTTACCTGCAAAGCAGTTTATCCGGCTGCTGAAATCGTATTCAGCCTGGCTGAAGTTCTTGAAATTGAGGAGGGATAAGAATTTGAGATACATATTATTGCATGGGTAATTTAGAATGTAAAGTTAGAAAATGAGATCGATAATCGGTAATAAGTTGGTTAAAATTGATCTGTATCCTGCTGCCATAAACCCAAAGTGTAACAAGAATGATCTTTTTGACAACAAAAATTTTAAAATAAGGGCCAAAACAATTACATTTGCGTGCCGTAAATCAACATATAACAATTATTATAGCTCAAAATGTCAAAAAAGAAAAAACAGGGTACGGTAGAACCTGTCGAAGGAGTTGAAAACCTTCTGACCAGGACCGAAAGATATATTGAAGAGAACCAGAAAAGCCTGACAATTATCGTTGTTGCCATCGTTGTAGTCGTACTCGGCTACCTTGGATACAGAAACCTCTATATAGCCCCGATGGAAGAGGAGGCGCGGTCACAGACATTCATGGCCGAAAGGTATTTCGAGCGGGATTCATTCTATCTGGCACTATACGGAGACGGCAATTTCCTGGGCTTCCTCGATATTATTGATGAATATTCGCCGACAAAAACGGCTAACCTGGCCAACTATTATGCAGGGAT
>SLOE01000023.1 GCA_007132715.1 Bacteroidales bacterium | reverse complement strand
GAGATAGGCCACTACCAGATCAACCTCACCCAGGAGGAGATCGAAAAACGTTGCGTTGAGTACGAGGAGAAGCTAAGTCTGATACTGCAGAAGATAGCATTCTTCTCTAAGTACAAGCTGGTGTCGGTAAGGGAGATAAAGGTGATACATCCCAAAAACACCCCCGCCCGGTTCAACCACCAGATCAACCTTCTGAACAGCTCTGACTCAGATTTCAAGGCACAGGACATTCTTGAGCAGGTCTACACCGAGAGCAACAGCATCCTGCTTATGAAGTCGATCAAAACCATCGAGGAGTACCTGAACCTCTCCCCTCTCGTCATTGACACCTACTCAGAGATAATTGACAACAAGGAGAAGTTTGACATCAAGAAGGATGTGTTCCTCTACACCAAACTGCGGGGCGACCATCTGATGTACATCGGCACCGAGGTTACCGAAAAGTGCGATCTCAGGAGCCTCAGCAACTATGATCACCTGCTGGCGCAGTTCAGGGATATGATGACAACCATTTCAGGGATTGAAGTTTAACTTTTTGCCAGAACATATTTAGTACAAATTATTGGCCTATGCCCTGCTACTTTATAGAGATAAGCAGGAGTTTGCCACAACCTCTTTGCATAAGGTTTCCAATGTTTTTGTGCTAATTGCAATGCTGCTGATCTCTGCAGGCTTTATATATAAAATGCAGCATTGGCCGGGTGCAGGAGTATTAATCTACATCAGTATCATTGCTTTATTTGCCTTAATCCCAGTCAGTTTTATTAAGGCTTCCAAAGAAACTGAGCCAGTTAAAAAACTCAATTTTTTTAATGAAGCCATAGTCCTAATTTTACTTCTTGCATTCTCTCTTTTAATATTGTTTAGATAATTGTAACTGATTCTTTTTTTAATAAATGAGATGTCCTCTCCCTTCAAATTCCTCGACAGCTATACCAAAGAAGACGGGGATATATTTTTCGGGCGGGAACGCGAAACTGAAGAGCTCTATCACCGCGTCTTTGAAAGCAAAATACTGCTGGTATACGGCGTTTCCGGCACGGGCAAGTCGTCGCTGGTGCAATGCGGACTGGCAAACAAGTTCAACAGCGCCGACTGGCTGCCGGTTAATGTCCGGCGTGCCGGCGATATAGTGCAGAGCATGGCCTCTGCCATCAGGCAGAAAGCACTGACGCCCCTCAGTGGCACTATCGAAACCCCCGCCCGGTTCAGAAAGGCGGTCCGCTCCCTCTACCTTGACCACTACAAACCCATCTTCTTTATTTTCGACCAGTTCGAAGAGCTGTTTATCTTCGGGAATCCCTCTGAGAAGAAGGAGTTTGCAGCAGTGATTAAAACCCTTGCCGAAAGCGACCTGCAATGCCGCTTTATTTTTGTGATGAGGAAAGAATATCTTGCCGATGTATCCGGGTTTGAAAAGGTAATCCCCTCATTCATGGATAATAGGGTAAATGTCGAGAGAATGACAATCGCAAATGCCAGGCAGGCCATAGAAGGGCCATGCAGGGTCGCTGGCATTGACGTTGAAGATGGGTTTGCCGGCAAGATGCTCGAGAAGCTCAGCCCCGGCAGTGCAGAGGTCGAGCTTACATACCTGCAGGTGTTTCTTGACAGGCTCTACCGCCTTGCCGGGGAAGAGGCCGGCGGCAATTCACCCCGGTTCCACAGCGGATTGCTGGAAAAGGCAGGCAACGTGTCTGACCTGCTGGGCAGTTTCCTTGATGAGCAGATCGACTTGCTGTCTGATCCTGAAACGGCCTTGGCTGTGCTCAAATCCTTCGTCTCGGTAAAGGGCACTAAAAGGCAGATGACCCCCGGTGAGATCAGTGATTACGCTCAAACCCTGGGCAGGCCAATCGACGAGAGTGCGCTGCAGGAGCTGATACAGACCCTTATTCAACTGCGAATACTGAGGGACAAAGACCAGAACGACCGCTACGAGCTGCGCCACGATGCACTTGCCACAAAGATCTTTGAAAAGATCACCCTGGTGGAAAAGGAGCTGCTGGAGATACGCCACCTTATCGAAAATGCATACAACAGCTGGGAAAAACGCGGTGTATTGCTCTCTGCCGATGACCTCGATTACATAGCCCCTTATGAAAGCCGCCTTTACCTTTCCAGGGAGCTTGATGAGCTGTTGGAGAAAAGCAAAAGATCCCTGGCAAGGGCAAAGCGCAGAAATAGGGTTATTGCCTTCGCTGCAATGGCGGCGCTGCTTATTGTATTCGCTGGTTTTACCTGGTGGGCAATGGTTGAAAGAAAAGTTGCAACTGAAAACTTTATCAAAGCAAGGGTCAATAATTTCCTGTTCCTGTCACAGAAAGTGGCAGAAACTGACCCGACCGCTGCGCTTCGCCTTGCAGAATACGCTCACAGTCTCGATCCCGGGAGCAGAGATATCTACCAAAACCTCAACAGGATATATTACGACAATAATTTCTACAGGATAATCTTCAGGGATGACATCAGTTCAATGGCTGTTTCACCCGATGGGGAAAGGATACTTACCGGTCACCCTGACGGGAGATTTAAAATAAGGGATATACAGGGAAATATCATCCTGACGGTAAGGGCGCATGAAAAGTTTGTCAACTCTGTCGGATTCTCGTATGACGGGGGCCTTATAATTACAGGTTCAGATGACAACACCGCCCGCATATTTGATTCAGAGGGAAATCTTTTACAGATACTCGCCGGCCACGACGATTATGTCATCTCGGCAGCTTTCTCGCCCGATGGTACCCATGTAATAACCGCTTCTGATGACAATACAGCAAGGCTATGGAATTTAGGGGGAAATCTATTGCAGGCGTTAACCGGACATCAACATCCTGTAAATGCAGCACTCTTTTCTCCTGACGGCAATTATATTCTTACCGGTTCAACTGACAATACAGCCCGTCTATGGGACCTGAATGGCAATCTGTTAAAGGTGCTTACCGGACATGAAGGCCCAATAAGTGCAGCAAAATTCTCCCCCGACGGAAAACATATTCTGACAGGGTCATGGGATCGTACCGCAAGGTTGTGGGATCTTGACGGAAATGTGCTACTAGTGTACAGCGGGCATGGAGACTTTGTTGAGTCAGTCTCCTTTTCACCCGTCGGTAACCTTGTATTGACCGGTTCCCGGGATAAAATGGCAAAGATCTGGGATATGGAGGGGAACCTGGTGCATGTTTTCCCGGGGCATGACAAATGGCTGAAGTCAGTTGTTTTTTCTCCTGATGGAAAATCTATCTATACTGTATCATATGATCAAACTCTGCGCCAGTGGGAAATTCCAGCAGATGTTCCCAGGGAGTTCAGAATAAATGAATATGCTGATGATTCAGGATTTGAAGGAAAATTCATCGCCATGCGAAGTTTATCAGGTGACATTGGCCTTTCCGTTGCTTCAGTCTCTTTTTCCCCCGATGGCAAAAAGATTCTTACCGGTTCATGGGACAATACTGCCCGGCTGTGGGACCTGCAGGGAAACCTGCTGCAAGTGTTTAAAGGGGCTGAACATGAAGAATCCATCCGCTGGTTGAGCAATAATTATCCGGTAATTTTTTCTCCCGACGGCAATCAGATCCTTACCGGGTCAATGGATAACACCTTACAGATGTGGGATTTGCAGGGTAACCTGCTGAATATTTTCACCGGGCACCAGAGTTATGTTAATTCAGCGGCCTTCTCGCCCGATTGTAAACAGATTCTTACCAGTTCATATGATATCCGGCTGTGGGACCTGAAGGGAAATGTCTTAAAGGAATTTAAAGGACATAACGATTTTGTTACCAGTGCGGCATTTTCACCGGATGGCAAATACATCATTTCAGGTTCCTGGGATTGGACAGCCCGGCTATGGGACATCAATGGAAATCCTCTTCGCACATACCCTTGCAACGCAGTGGTCTTTTCAGCAGTCTTCTCGCCGTGCGGGAAATATGTTCTTGCAGCTCTGGGCGATGAGACAGCCAGAATATGGGACCTGCAAGGTAATCTACTGCAGGTTTTCAGCGGACATCAGGCGCCAGTCTATTCAGCAAATTTTTCACCCGACGGGAATAACATATTAACAGGCTCAGGTGACAGAACAGCCCGTATCTGGGATCTGCAAGGGAATACCCTTCAGATATTCACCGGGCATAACAATACTGTTTTGTCTGCAGCCTTTTCACCCGACGGCATCTATATATTGACAGGGTCCGAGGATCAGACAGCCCGTTTGTGGCAGGTAAGAGAGCTGTATGAGTTATTTAATAAACGGAATGCTTATGAACAGCTCTCAATCGGGCAAAAAATTGAATACGGGATTCTGAAATTCATGGATGTGCAGAAACTAACGGATGAAGAAGATATCTTTCGGGCGGCAGGGTATTATAAAAATGCCGCCGGACTGGGCAGCATTGAGCAGAGAGATGATAATTTAAATTACGCGCTTGTTCTGTTCGGCAAACTGAACAGGCTGCACAACAAGGCAGATTACATAACGGGCATGATAGGAATATACAAAACCCTTGATGAGATTGCTCCTTCAGACAAGAACAGGAAAGAAAGCGAAAAACTTTTTGGCAGACTGCTTTCAATAAACGACCCTGAAGAACTGCAGAAAGGTGCCGTTTTCTTTTTTACCCGGGCACGAAATTACACAGACCGGGAAACAAGTATTAAATATTATTCACAATGCATACTATTGTATGAGGAAATCCTTACCAGGTTCCCGGAAACAGATGTAACAGACGATGCATCCACTGCCTTTAACAACATCTCTCTTGACCTGCTTTTTGAAAGTAGATTTGAAGAAGCCCTTGACATGGCCGAAAAGGGACTTGCACTGAAGGAAGAAGATATAATTTTTACGAAGTTGGCCCTCGCCTTGCTTTACAACAACAGGATTGATGAAGCCATCGGGGTGGTGGCAGAATACCTGGATGCTGAAGTTCATAATATGAGCTTCAAAGACTATATAATGAACAAGATGACAGAACTGGAAGAAGCAGGTATTGTTCTCCCCGATCACGAAAAAGTCAGAGAAAGAATAAAAGATATCTGAATACCCGGTAACGTGCAATTCCGCGAAAGCCTGGTTGCCGTAGATGGAGGAAAACATTGACGCAAAATAAATTCGGTCATAGTCGTATTATTTAAATATTTCTTTATTAATTAGACTATATTCTATTTATTTGTGTATTTTTGCAATAAGAAGAATATAATCGTACATGATAAGAAGAGACAAATACCTTGAAAAGATTACCCCCTTTATTGATAAGCCTGTTATAAAGGTAATTACAGGCCTCAGAAGGTGTGGTAAAAGCACATTTGCAAAATTGCTTATACAGGAATTACAATCGAAAAAGATATCGCCAAAGAACATTGTTTATATCAATAAAGATTCTCTCGAATATGACTTTATAGCTAACTATAAAGATTTATACCAATACGTTACAAAAAAAGTAAGTAAAATCAGAGGTAAAAAATACATCATTGTTGATGAGGTCCAGGAAATTGAAAGTTGGGAAAAGGCAATCACCTCTTTTTTCAACGATAGCGTTGCCGATATTTACATAACAGGTTCCAACTCAAGGATGCTCTCATCGGAGCTGGCCACATTGCTTACCGGGCGATATATCGAGTTCCATTTGAACACCCTTACTTTCACCGAACATCTTAAATTCAGGGGAAAAGATCGAAACGATGAGGAAAAAGAGTTTACTAACTACCTTAAGTATGGTGGACTTCCGGGTATTCATCAAATGGAATTTAATGATGAAGTGATAAGTCAGTATATATATGCAATTTACAGCACAATTCTTCTTAAGGATGTAGTTGCAAAGAATCAGATACGGGATGTGGTGCTATTAGAGAGGATTGTAAAGTACATTGCTGACAACTGTGGAAACATTACAACAGCAAAGGGAATTAGCAATTTTCTGAAATCCCGGAGAATAAGCTGCTCTGTGGATACTATTATGAATTATATCCAGTGGCTAATCGATTCATACATTATATACAAGGTTCTCAGGTACGACATAAAGGGAAAAAAACAGCTAGAACTTTATGAGAAATACTACTTAGGAGATATAGGTTTTATTTTTAGCATTTTAGGCAATAAGTTTGATGATATCTCAGGGAAATTGGAGAATATTGTTTTCCTTGAACTTATTTCCCGGGGCTACAAGGTTTCAATTGGCAAACTATACGATAAAGAGGTTGATTTCATCGCTGTTAAGTCGGAAAGAAAAATTTACTTCCAGGTTGCCTACATGCTAAGCGATGAGAAAGTGATTGAAAGAG
>SLOE01000060.1 GCA_007132715.1 Bacteroidales bacterium | reverse complement strand
GCTCCGTGAATGAATTGGGGACTGTAAAACTGTTTAGTAACGAGTGAGTGGTAGGAGGAGAGCGGGTCCAGAAGCGCTAACCGCGATATAGATGGTTCAAAAGCGGCTGCATGAAGAAGTACGGATGACATCTCTGCTATTGCCAGGGCATAGACCTCTTCATAGCCATGGTGTTTATACAACATGCATGTCAGTTTTACCACGTCTGATGCTCTTATACCGGTAATGCTTCTACCTGTCAGTATAGAAGCAAACCATACATTGTAGGAAATACCTTCAATGAAGGCATCTCCCCTGAAATAACCGGGCCCCGTTTCTCCAATGCCTATCAGGTCGGGTATGAGGACGGTAAATCCCCTGCTGACGAGCCATTCAGCCTTGCTTCCTTCGCCGGCGGCAACGGCTTTGCCTTCGGGGTGAAGGTATATTACACTTTTACCGGAAGGGTTATCCGGTATCATCAGCAGGAAGGGGATTACATAATCACCTTCTCCCCGGGTAAAATACTTTTCAATTCTGTAGCCGTCACGAAGTACCCGTCCGGTATAAACAGGGTTTTTGCAACCGTCAGGCGTCCTGTAGCCCGACAGTTTCATTGCCGAGGCCACAGCTTTTTTCAAATGATCGTCGCATTCGTTCCTGGACCTCTCCAGCCGGATTTGAAGGTCTTCTGATACCTTTCTGTTGAGACTGAAAATTGTCTCACTGCCACTGTATGATGAAAGTTGCCCCGTAGAGGTTACCCTGAGCTCTGCCTCGCTCAGGATATCGACTTCCATATCGGAAGGGTCTCCCGGGTTACCCAGGTGCTCCTGGAAAAATGCATACATTGCCTCGCGGTTTCTCCGTGTCGAGGTATGGCCTCCGATATCCTCAGCCATGGAGAGGTTTTCGGGTTTGCCTTTGGCTTTGTATATCCGTTGCACCTCCGAGTAAGTTTCGCGGGCACCATGGATACTGAAAAAGTCGTTCAGGGTTGAAATAATGAGTGTTGGTTTGGGTGCTCTAACGGCAAGGAAGTCGGCATGGTCAATACCGTGCATTATGCCATTGAACAGGTTCTGCTCGGCGTCTTGCGGGCCAATGGATTCGAGGAGCCTGGCAAAACTGGTAATATAGGCCTCGGGGGCTGATGCATATACGCGCTCATCCAGCGCCGCGATATAGGCCGACTGGGTTCCGCCGCCCGATCGTCCGGTAATCCCGATGCGCATGGTGTCAACCTCCGGCCTGGTAAACAGGTAGTCAACCGCACGAATACCGTCCCATATCATGTATCCCGCCAGGGACCCCCCCGTAATAAAGGCCTGTGCGCCCGGCCATGAATGCTCAATTGTAGGTCCCCCGACAGCCGATATCCCGGTTTCCGGGTGGTAATACTCCATGCGCTCTCCCTGTCCAACCGGATCAAAAGCGAATACGATGAACCCTTTTTTCACCAGGTTTATGATTTTGTGCTGGTAGGCAGAGCTTCGGTATCCCTCTGCAGTATGGCCGCTGCAATAGACAATGGCGGGAGCAGTCTGACCCTTCACCATATCGGGGATGAAAAGGGAGGATGTCACAAAAAATCCGGGCCTCGATTCAAATATGATATTTTCAACCCTGTAACCATCTCGTATAACTGTCCCGGTAATGTTTGCATTGAGCGGGGTCTTTTCGGGGAAAGGTCCGGTTATCTCATGTAGGATGTCTTTTATCTGCTTTTGCTTTTGCTGCCATTCATCTGCCGAGCTGACGGCGGCAATCTCTTTAGCCCTTATGCCGAGCATTTCGTATGCTTCGCCCGTGATGTGCCTGTAGAGTGAGTTTGTGATATCAGAATGGCTGAGCCATGTCATGTTCCTTATTTGCATCACATCGAGCTCACCCTGCCCTTTGGCTGCAGGGGCGGCTGCAAAGATCATGGCGGCCGTGACTAATGCTGAAGGCCGGCATGCCAACAGGACCCGGGATATTGATCTTTTGAGATTGCGGACCATATCTGTTTTTGTGCGCAAATTAATAAAATTTTACCTGTCCAATTGTCATGTGAAGCCGGCTTTTGGCCGGTCAGGAATTCAGGGGCCAGCGAACAGGTCTGCGCTCTTTCTGCGACCGGTAGAGTGCAGTAAAGATCTCAACCGTTTTGCGGCCTTCGTTCCCTGTTACCATCGGTTGTTCTCCCCTGATTATCGCATCGATGAAATCTTCGTGCTGCAGCCTAATGTAATACTCAGTGGCATCGACCGAGTTAAAGATATCCGAATCTTCCTTTACCCATTCTTCCAGCATCATCTCCTCTCCGGGAATTGTCCACAGATCATTAACAGGAGGTTCGGCAATGCCAGAGCGGCCTGCAATAAACATCGCACCCCCGTCGGTCTGCACTCCTACCGATGCACCGCTGGATCCGTGGATGTGAACCTTTCCGTATATGCCGGGTTTCTGGGAGTTGCTAACCACGATATTGCCTATTGCGCCGTTTTTGAACCGGATCACGGCAACGGCGGTATCCTCAACCTCGATATAGGGATGGTTGAAATTGTCCCATAAACCGTAAAGCTCTTCAATACCTGATCCCATGAACCACTGCAGAAGGTCGAGCTGGTGGGGGGACTGGTTTACCAGTACGCCGCCGCCTTCATTTTTCCATGATCCGCGCCACGGGTCGCTATCATAATACTCCTTGTCCCTCCAGCCCAGCATGATCACTGTTCCCAATACCGGCCTGCCGATACGGCCCTCCTTTATTGCCCGGTGCATCCTGAGGCTGGGCGGGTAAAACCTTCTCTGGCTTATCACACCCAATTGTCTGCCTGTTTTTCCGGCTGTGGCTATCATTGCGTCACAATCTTCGAGTGAAGATGCCAGCGGTTTTTCAACCATAATATGGGCACCTGCCATCAAAGCATGAATGGCCGGCTCGCGGTGCGCGGGGTGAGGGGTGCAGACCACAACTACATCAAGCTTTTCTTTTTCAACCATCTCTTCGACATCTGTCCATGAAGAGACACCGTAACCTGAGGCAAACTTTCTTCCGTTTTCGGGCGACCGGCTGCATACTGCCCTGAAGTCTGAATTGTGTGCATTAACAAGGGCTCTTGCATGGAGATGTGCTACTTTTCCGCATCCGATTATTCCCGTTCTGAGTTTTTGTTCCATGAAACGCTGTATTTAAGATTTGAAATTATTTAGTCCCTGCCGCCGGCAGCAGGGATTATACCGGTCAGGGGATAAGAATTACCTTGTTAAGTCCCTTCTCCCTGCCATAAAGCCTTTTGAACCAGTCCGCCCCCTGCGACAGCGGTGCTTCGGCGCTCAGCATCACATCGGTATTCAGCAGGTCCTTTTCCAGGAGGTCCAGTACAGGTCCGTATTCCCCGTTTATTGCACATGAGCCCTGAAGCCGGAGCTGTCCCGTAACAACAGCCTGAAGAGGTATTTCAACTGACGGAGAAAGATTGCCGAGGATGGTAACAGTACCTCCTTTTCTCAAGGCGCTGATGGCAGTAGTGACGGTGGAGCCGATGCCCACAGCCTCGAATGCGATGTCAGCGCCGCGGCCTGACGAAATGCTTTTTACCTCTGCGGCTACATCATCCCTTTCGGGGTTCAGTATGAGGGTAGCGCCCAGTTTCTCGGCGAGGGACAACCTTTCGCCGTCAATATCCACTGCGGCTATTTCGGTGCAGCCGGCGAGCCTCAGCATCTGAACGACGAACAGGCCAATCATTCCTGCGCCCACGACGACAGCGGTATCATTGACAGCAAGCGGGGTAAGATTGACGGCATGAAGCGCCACTGCAGCCGGCTCGACCATGGCAGCCCTGATAAAGCTGACACTTTCGGGTATCCTGTAAAGAATGTGGGCGGGAACTGCAACGTATTCCGCGTATGTCCCGTCACGCCTGAACTCTTTGGCAGATACACCCAGCACCATCCTGCCGTCGCTCAGGTTATATTCTCCCCTCCGTGAGTACCAGTCCCCCAAATCATAGATGGTCGAATCAAAGGTCACCCTGTCACCTGTCTTCCAATCCCTCACGCGGCCACCAGTATCCCTTATGATACCGCTTGCTTCATGTCCCATTATGACCGGTGGAATTCTCCGGCCGGTGCTGCCGTCCATGCCATGCACGTCGCTTCCGCATATACCTGTTGCCCTGACCTCAATCAGCACCTCATCAGGTCCCGGCACAGGATCGGGTACATCCTTATAGGTCAGCTTCATGTATTCCTCAAGTACAAGTGCCTTCATTGAAAAGAGGTTTTATTGCTTTAATATTGCGGATGAGTTATCTTTGTTTATTATGGTAAATATACCATAAACCCGTTGTAAATTAATGTCGATCCGGTTAAAATGGTAATATCATGGAAAAGACAGTGTCTGGTGTAACCATTGAGCTCGTAAGGGGCGATATTGCATCACAGCCAGATATAGGGGCTATTGTTAATGCTGCAAATGCACAGTTGCGGATAGGCGGAGGTGTTGCAGGGGCTATTCACCGGGCGGCCGGACCCGGACTTGAGCAGGAATGCCTGCCCCTTGCACCCATAATGCCCGGGGAAGCAGTGATTACCGGTGCGCATAACCTCCCTAACGACTATGTCATTCATTGCCTGGGTCCGGTCTACGGAAGGGACAAACCCGAATCCGCGCTGCTGGCGGACTGCTACAGAAATGCTCTGGGGCTGGCAGAGCAGAACCGTATTGAATCAGTTGCCTTTCCGGCTATTTCGGCAGGGGCGTTCGGCTATCCCCTCAGGGAGGCGGCTGAAGTTGCGATAACCACTGTTTTTGAAGTTTCACCGGACCTTAAGCATGTGAAAAAGATCAGGTTTGTACTGTTTGCTGAGAGTGACCTTGAGGTCTTCGGTATGGTTCTTTCATCCAAGGAGATATGATGGAGACAATTTCCTGGGTAGGGTTTTCCCAGGGCATGTTTGCGGCTATTCTGGTACTAGCCAAGAAGGAGAGGAGTGATTCTGACAGAATCCTCGCTGCCTGGCTTTCACTTCTCGCCATTGAATTTCTATTGCATGCTGCAGATTACAGGATTTTTGGCAAGCCAATCCTCTCAAGTTCATTTCTTTTGTTCAACCCAGCCAGCTACCTTTATGTACGGTCGCTGACAATTGAAAAGTTCCGGCTCCGCCCTGTCCAGCTTCTGCATCTTCTTCCCTATATATCTGTAAAGCTTATTGCATATCTGCTCCGGGAGCCCTATGAGCTTGAAGGTTATTTTGAGCAGGATGAAAGTTTCTGGTTCAGGATACTTTTTTCAGTAACATCGGTGTTGTCATGGATAATCTACAACAGCAGGAGTATAATGCTTGTGGTAAAGCACCGCCGGGGACTGGAGCATGAGTTTTCGACCATAGAAAGCAGGGAAAAGGTTGGCTGGCTCCTGTTTGTGGTAGTTTTTTACAATCTCTATTGTGCAGTCGCAATTGTAATCGGTGCATTCAATGTGCTTACCGGGTCTCCTTCGCCGGTGATGCATGCCTACAGCTATTCGACGATGCTCGCCATGGTCTATATTCTTGGCTTTTACGGATTGTGGCAGACTTCCATCTATAAGGTGACGGACAGCAGTACCATTCTGCCCGCTCCCTACAGCAGGTATCCGCTTTCAGCAAAAAAACGGAAACAGATAAGCTCAGAGCTGGTAACATATTTTGAGCTTGAAAAACCGTATCTGAATCCCGGACTTAATATGAATATGATATCCCAGCATCTGAATATTCCCAAACATCATATTACTGAGGTGCTGAACACGGAGGTCGGCAAGAACTTCTTCAGTTTTGTCAACGAGTACCGGATCGAGGAGGTCAAAAAACAACTGTTGGAAAAGGGCGATATCTACTCTATTGAATCAATCGGATTTGAATGCGGGTTTAACAGCAAATCGGCATTTTTCACTGTATTCAAAAAATTCACCGGTCAAACCCCTATGCAGTACAAAACAAATTCAGTCAGATAACCCGGTCGCTATTGTCCGGCATTTTCCGTTATTACAGATAACTGCGGGTTCAGGTTTTAAAAGCAGTACAGGTACTACTTGTCCATATTTTAAAACAAGAACCGTTTTTGAGCGGGCAATGGTTAATATTGCTACATTCCTGCAACATATTACCTGTTTCAGGAAGAAACCCCAGTACCCGAATTAATAAAAACATACAGATGACACGTATTTTTCTTTTATCCGCATTTTTAATGCCGGTTTCATTGCTCAATGCCTATGCCCAGGGTATTTTCGAGGAGGCCCTTGAAAGCAATGATACTGTTGCCGCTCATAACGAGGTTTTTACACTGGGTGGTTTT
>SLOE01000062.1 GCA_007132715.1 Bacteroidales bacterium | reverse complement strand
GAGACCGCCCGTACCTATATAAACATGATACGCGAGCGTGCCGGCAACGAGGTCGTTATGGGCCGTGTGCTTATTACCGAGCTTTCTGCCGAAGTATATCCGTGGGGTGCCGGTACCGATGCAGGTGACTATATGAGCGGTGGTGACGTGGACTGGGATCAGCCTGCTGCCAACTACAACATCGGGCTCTATCCTGCGTTTGCCAATCAGGCTGAGGCTATGAAGGCTGTACAGTGGGAACTGCGCCTTGAGTTTGCCACCGAGGGTCACCGTTTCTTTGACCTGAGGCGCTGGGACGACCTGCCGGCCGGACTTAACTCTGTGCCTATGGTTAAGACTCTCAATGACTTTGCAAGGGCCGATGAGAATATCAGGACCTTCATGAGGGGAGCCACATTCACGGACAGGGACAGGTATCAGCCAATACCGCAGAGTCAGCTTGACCTGCAGCCGGACGTACTGAAGCAGAATCCGGGTTACTAGGATTTTGAGATACACAGCAATAAAAAAAGCATCCTCCGGGATGCTTTTTTTATTGCCTTTTTTTATATCTACCAAATCTCGAATTCGCCTTTTGCCAGCAGGTTGCCCTTGCTGTCGAGCCATTCTATTTCAAAATCGCCGCAGAGGTTTATAAATAGCTGTTCCATTATAATGGTCTGACCCGGGTCCAGCTCATGCACCTTGCTTTCTATAAAGATCCTCTTCTCATCCTGGTAACCATATAAGTTTCCCGTAACCGTGGTGTCGTCGAAACGTGGATTGAGCAGAAGATGCGCCCAGACATTGGTACCCTGGATAAATACATTATCCTCACCCACGCAGGGGTTTTGGGGACTGATATCGGCGCAGAACCTGACCTTTGCCAGCTGCTCTTCTTTGCACCCCGTGGTGACGGCTGCTGCCAGTGCAAGTAGTATTAACAATCTTCTCATTTTTTGTAGTTTTTAGTGTTATAGGTTTAGTGCAAAGATAGTTTTTCAACCGGGAATTTCACGGCGTAATGTTTAAATAACATATCAATCCGGATGTTATATGAGTTATGACTATTAACGTACTTTGATTGGATGATATTTTTTGTATACTTGCCTTTTCGGTTTTTAATCTGATTTTATGCTGCCCCGTACTATATTTTTTGTTTCTGTTATTTTGTCTCAGTCCTTAATGCCGGGCTGTTCCAAGCCATATGAAAACGGCCCGGCCATTCCTCATGAACCTGTCTATTATGAGTATGACCTTGATAACCTGGAATATCACCTGGGTTTTTCCGGGGCGGAAGCCAGGGGGGAGCTGGAAAACAGGTATATTGTTGAGGCAAGCGGACTGGCGGTGAGTCGCAGCAATCCTTCTAAAATATGGGTTCACAACGACAGCGGCGATTTTAACAGGCTGTTCGTGGTGGGCGAAAACGCCGAAAATTTTGGTGAGTTCATCATAAGGGGGGCATTTAACAGGGACTGGGAGGATATGTCTGCCGGTCCGGGTCCGGTTGAAGGCATCACCTACCTCTATATCGGTGAAATTGGAGATAACCATGCGCAGTACGATATAATGTCGGTGTACAGGGTGCCGGAACCGGATATCAGCAAACTTGATTCGGTTGCAAATGAACCGGTTGACGGGGTAGAGAGAATTGACTTCATCTATCCCGACGGCCGGGCAAGGGATGCGGAGACCCTTATGGTCGATCCCGAAACCCGCGATATATATATCGTAACCAAGAGGGATGAGAGGTCCATTGTTTATGTCGCAAGGTATCCACAGGTTACCGGGAAGGTGATAACACTCGACAAGGTGGGTTATTTCCCTTTCAACAGGGCGCTTGCAGGCGACATATCTGCCGACGGCAGCGAGATTGCCGTGAAAACCGATTACAGGATCTATTACTGGCAGAGGAAGCGGGGAGAACCGGTTTACGAGGCGCTTAAGCGCCAGCCGTTGCTGCTGCCTTACAGGGTGGAGCCCCAGGGTGAGGCATTCGGCTGGATGCCCGACGGAAGCGGGTACTACACACTGAGTGAGAAGGTGGATGACACAATACCTGTGCTGTACTTCTACCGGCGCCTTTAAAGACAGGCATTAAATCTCTGCGCTATTGGCACAGGGTAGTTTGCAATTCCATCTGTAATAATCAGAACCTGCTGGTAAGGCGAACCTCAATACCGGTGAAATCAAGAATCTCGTAGCAGATACCGGACTGGCAAGCAGGTCCCCCGCGCCGCTGTCCGCCAAAAACCTGAAGGTTGTGATTATCCCTTATCCTGCAGCCGATCCCGGCGCCGGTCCACAGCCTGTATGATTCAGCAGTTCCGCTGCCCGGATCTTCCAGCATAAAGGGATCGTTGCTGAGCTCCGTAACCAGCGAAGCGGTAAATCGCGACCTGATGCTTACACCGGCTGACATGAGCAGGTTCCTCACCATGAGGGCCTCCCTTTTAAACCGCTGCATTTCGAAATCGGTATTCAGCACGAATCTCCTGCCGGTACGCCAATCTGCACCTGCTCCCCATGTAACCCTGTTGCTCTCAAGCTTCAGGGGGTCCTGGGCAAGATCGGCAAAAGCCCTGAAATCGTGCTGTGTGCCCAGCGTACCGTCGTACCCGGCAAAATATTCCCTGAAGACAAAACGCCGGCCTAAATCGTTCACCGCCAGGGTATGGTTCAGTGTCAGCACCGAACCGTCGGGCAGCATCCAGAAGGCTTCTGCCTGGTATCCTGTTTCATTAAGCGCCTGGGAAACATGCATGCTCCTGTTGAGCAGCCTGTAGCTGTGTTCTTTTACAAGCGCGGGAGGCTCATTAAATCCGGCGCCAAGCTGGAAATCGTTATAGTATTTGTATTCCAGGCTCAGCCCCACCATGCCGGCGGCGACATTGACAGCCCCGTACAAGGCACGGGATGATCCCGCCGGGGGATCGCCCGGTGCACTGTCGTCTATCTTCCTGGCAGCTTCTGCATACCAGGAGATGTGATCACCAAAGTGGCCGGAAAGGTTTGCCATTGCGTAGAAGGATCTGCCGGAGCTGTTGTCAAGCATCATCAGGGCGGCTCCCGCTTCATGCTGTCCTGATATGTAGCTGCCGTGCAGGGCGGCTATATCATCGGGACGGCGGCAGGGAATATCCATACCCGGGGGAAAAGCGTTGTTAAGCGGTTTGCCGTAAAGTGCCCCTGCCTGGAAATTATTGCCCCGGTAACGGACCGAAGCTCCGGAAATGTCGCTGTGAAAATAGTGGCGCGCCCTGTAGCTCTTCTCTTCAAGAAGGGCGCCGTGTATCTCGTATGACCGCAGAAGAAGTCCCCGACCCAGCGTTTCGTAGAAGTTTCCAAGCTTCACTTCAAGCGGACCCGAATCATACTGAAGCCTTATCTGGGCCAGGCTTGTAAAGTTCCTGCCGTCAAAGGGGGTGTAGAACTGCTCTATTGTCAGACCTCCCCTGAAGCGGCCCATGTCATAACCTGCGAGGACCCTGTTATAGAGAGCGGAAAACATGCTGTCATCCTCATCCGGCATTTTGCCGTACTGGTACTCAATAAGGTTATTGCCGCCGAACTGGGCGCTCATTTGCGGTGTGCCGGGGATCAGGAGCAGCGTGATGAGTAAAAGCGGGCGGATCATAGGATTGCTTTGTAATTACCTGGCAAGGTGTTTCTCTATCTGTTCCTTTATAACCTCTTCGTCGCCGGCAACAAACCCCTCGTGTATCCAGAGGATCTCGCCATTGCTCCCGGCAAGCACCAGGGTGGGGAATGCCGAAAGGTTGAGCCTCTTCATCACAGATGCATCCATGTCCCTCAGCACAGGGTAACTTATCTGCAGCGACCTGGAAAGCGGTATTACCTTGGAGGCGGAGCGGGGGCCGTCGCAGTTGATACCTATCACATTAACGCCTCTGTCCCTGTAATGGTCATAGATAGCATTCAGCTCGGGTATTGCCCTGAGGCAGGGACGGCACCATGTGGCCCAGAAATCTATGATGGTAAGGTTTTCACCCTTAAGTCCGGCAAATGTTCTTTCCCTGTTCTCCAGGTCTCTCAGGCTGAAATTCAGTTCCTGTGCCCAACCTGTGAAAGATATTGCAATAAGCAGGGTAATGAAGGCTAAACGCATATTTATTGTATCTGGTGCCGGCCGGTAATTGTCATCGGGCGAGCCATACGCTTCATTGGGCCGGCTTTCCGGTTAATATTCTGTTATCAGTTATCGAGCAGGATGGCAACTTTTTCGGCTACAGTCTCCATGTCGCAACCTGCGGCCAGGTTGCTTTTATGGTGGATGTATCCCGTCCGGCTCACTATTATCAGCCTGTCAATGGTCGTTTCATAGGCATTTGCAGCAAATGCGCCGTTCATGAGCAGCGGGAAGGTAGCACCCGTAACCGACCGGAATGAGTTTATGGCTGACAGGTTTGCGTTGGATGCCTCTATCCCAAGAACGGCATAATCATCCCTTGCCTCCCTGGGCTTGTGCAGTTTTGCTTCAACATTCACCGCGGCTGTCCGGCACGGCGCGCATGAGTGGCTGAAAAAAAACAGAACAACCACCCTGCCTTCCAGTCCGGCCAGCGATATCGTATCGCCCCCGGTGGTTGCCAGGCTGAAATCCGGGGCTTTGACGGGTGCTTCAGCTTCATCCTTTCCGGGATTTATCCAGTAGTCACCCTTTTCACACGCAAAAATAACCGGCAGCAATGCAAAAGCCACCACCAGCACCTTAAGGTAACTCTTCAACCTTTTGAAATCAAAAAGCATAACAATTATAATTATATCTCGATATATGGATTACAAAAATAACCCTTTAGTGCAAATTACCATCGGGAAGGGGGATAATAAATGGTTAAAAATATTTAATCTAAAAAAGATTTTCTGGTCAGAACCTGGTCACCGCGCCCATGCCACCCCTGGTATGCGGCTTCACGGCCTTTATTGCCAAATCTGGTCAGAACCTGCTCAAAACCCCCATGTGAACCCTTGAGGAGCGAAATGAGAGGGGGTTGCCGAACTCCCTGCCGGCGGCATAGCTGATTGTGAACTGTCCGGCACGCGTACCCAGGGTCAGTCCCCCACCGATCCCGAAGGGGGTGTCTGAGGCAGTACTGCCGGGAAGCCGCGCCCGGTATGCCATACCGTCAAAAAAAAGAAAAATGTTGCCTGTTGCATCAAAGAGGTAGCGGTATTCAACTCTCGGTATGAAATATTCCGATGCCGCGATGCTTCTTTCATTAAACCCCCTGATTGTATGAATTCCTCCCAGCAGATAGAGCTCGCCTGCATAAAAGTGGTCTGCTTTCCTGTCGTGACCGAAGTTGAACTTACCGGCAGAGTTGCCGGAGAGCATCACGGTGCTGTAGGTGGCGACCGGTATGAACCATCTGATCTCGCCCGCGCCTTCGGCAAACCATGTATTGACGGGCTGTTGATCCGGCCCGCTTACCGATCTGCTGCCTGCCCCGAGGGATGTGCGAAAACTCCAGCCCCTGCGGGGATTGATGGGGTTGTCAATTCTCGCGTGCCTCCATGACAGTCCCGTCATCCGGCTGCGCACCCCTGCAGCCGGGATACCCCCGGGTGCCTGTTCCTTACCGGCAATTACCATTACCGAGGAGGTCCGGCCGAAAAGGGAGACCGCTCCACCGCCCGGAATTGTAAAGGGGACGCCTGCTTCGCCCTCTACCCTGAGATAGGCGCTGTCCTGCCTGAACATGTGGAAAGCAAGGTCTGCCCCGAAAGCCCTGCCGAAAAGATAGGGCTGGCCAAGTTCAATATCGATCTGCTGCACACCGTTGCCCGGGCTCTGCCAGTGTAATCCTATCCGCTCCATGCGGTTGAACATGTTTGCCAGGTCCAGCCCTGCCTCTCCCACCAGCCTGATGCCCCCGCTGCCCGACGGAACAAGCCCTATTATCCCGCTGAAAGAACCCGACTGCCGGTGATCCACGTACAGGTAGAGGTCAGCCGCCTCCCTCATGAACTCAACCTCTGGCTCACGTATCTCCTCAAAAAAGCCGGTTTCCCTTATCCTTTGACTGGCCTGCCTGAAACGCATTTCACTGTAGTGATCTCCCGGCACGATCCCGATGTGGCGGTACAGATACTTCCTCTCAACACGGGTATCTCCGTAAACATGTATGCTGTCAATACGGTAATGCCTGTTCAGCTGAACCGTCAGCCTGCCCCGTATGGTATCATGATGGATCTCGGTCCCTTCCAGCGCAACGGATGCAAAGGGGTAGCCGGTGTTTTCGTAATGGGTCAGCAGCCGGTGCTGCAGTTGCCTGAAGGAGGAAATATCAACCGGCCTCCTTTCATATCTTCTCTCCCTTATATTGAGCTTACCAAGCACTTCACGGTCTATCCCGTCAAGGCAGATCCCGATCATACCGTACCGGGCTCCTGCATGGATATAGGCAGTTGCACCGCATCTGTCAAAAACCAGGCTGTCGACCGATGCCTCAAGGTAGGCCATCGAGTGGAGGGCGCTGATTATGCCTGCCAGGTGCCTTTCAATGCTCAGGGTATCTTTAAACTGCAGGTCATCCTGATCTGCTGTAATTACCCTTTCGGGGAAGGCTACGCCTTCAAGCCCTTTTATATCAAGCAGTATTTGTGCCTGCAGCGACAAGGCCGGGACCAGCAGCATGATAAGAAGAATGCGGAAAGGATGCACCATTAAAGTTTTTTACACATAACGCCCGGCAAGATAAAAAAATTATCCCTGCCGGTGCGGATGTCAGCTTCCGGCAAAGCCTTACGGCAACTGCAGGATGAGCTGACAAGTATAAACCCCTTCTTTATGGCAGGTTTGAATATCCTGATGTTAGCCCAGGGTTGCGCGGACAGGAAAAAGACCCTTCCTCCGGGCCGGTTTATTAATAATGACGGCAGATGCAGGGTGCAAGTCCGCTATCAGGATTGAGGTTTATTGTGTCAAAAGGGTTAAATTTGTGTCAGGCACCGACAACAAAACCAGATATTCATTACCGATATGGATAAAGCAGAAATCAGTGAACTGAACAGCATGTGCCGGGGAAAAACCGCCGAAGAGATAGTGGCAATTGCATGCAGTCGTTTCAGTGGAAGGTTAGCCCTGGCCAGCAGCCTCGGGGCAGAAGACCAGACGCTTACCCACATGATCTGCCGGGTTGACCCTGCGGTCAGGATATTCACCCTCGACACAGGGCGGATGTTCCCCGAGAGCTATGAGCTGCTTGACCGTACCAACCGGCACTACGGCATAAACATCGAGGTCTTCTTTCCCGATTACCTGCAGGTGGAAAAGATGGTGGCGGAAAAGGGGATAAACCTGTTTTATGACAGCATTGAAAACAGGAAACTCTGCTGCGGCATCAGGAAGGTGGAGCCGCTAAGGAGGGCTTTCGGGGGACTTGATGCGTGGATATGCGGACTCCGCAGGGAGCAGTCCGTTACCCGCTTCAGTGTTGAATTTGCAGAGTGGGATGAAGGTAACAACCTGGTGAAGCTCAACCCGCTTGCTGAGTGGACGGAGAAGCAGCTGTGGGACTATATCAAGGAGCACAATATACCTTACCATGCACTGCATGACAAAGGTTTTCCCAGCATAGGCTGCCAGCCCTGCACCCGTGCGGTAAAACCGGGAGAGGATGTGAGGGCGGGAAGATGGTGGTGGGAAGAGCCGGAGAAGAAGGAGTGCGGCCTGCACAACAGGCCTCCGGCACGATCCTGACCAGTTACGGTCAGGATTTCTGAGGGCCGGCGACCTTGTTGTCAGGGTACCGTATTGTGAGTTGCCTGGCGGCAATCTTCCGGGAGGCTTATTTGTGCGGGTACCAGGTTATGGAATGGGTGCCGGCAGACCTGAACAGTTTTCAGTCGATTATGCCGGAGCCCAGGATCTCGCCGTCACGGTACCATGCGGCAAACTGTCCGGCAGCAATGCCTCTCTGGTCGTTGTCAAAAACAATATAGAGACCGTCCTCCCTCATGAAGAGCCGGGCATTCTGAAGAGGCTGCCTGTACCGTACCCGTACCATAAAAGCTGCTGTTTCGCCGGGCTGCATTTTCATGTCCTCACGTATCCAGTGTACATCTTCAGCCCGTATGAACAATCCCCGCCGGTTCAGTCCGGGATGCGAATGCCCCTCGCCCGTGTAGACGATGTTTCTTTTGGTGTCGGTGGCTATCACGAAGACCGGCTCTTTCCGGCCTCCCACGTTCAGGCCCTTGCGTTGCCCCACGGTAAAATACCATGCTCCGTTATGCGAACCAGTCCTTATACCGTCATCGGGCAGGTAGGAAACCGGGTGGCAGATACTTTCAAGAGTTTTGGCATTCCCTGTACCGCTGTCTTCTTCAGGCCGGAATAATTTGCCGGTCGGCTCTGCACCATTGCCGCTGCCGGTTTGCTCCAGGTGCCTGTAAAAACCCCTGGGTATCTCTACTATCTCCCCTTTCTCCGGCTGCAGCTTCTGTTGCAGGAACAGCGGCAGATCCACCTTGCCCACGAAGCAGATACCCTGTGAATCTTTTTTGCCGGCAGTCGGCAGGTTCAGCTTTGCTGCTGTTTTGCGTACCTCCTCCTTGCTGATGCTGCCCAGCGGGAAAAGGGCCCTTTCGAGCTGTTTCTGGCTGAGTTGGCAGAGAAAGTAGCTCTGGTCCTTGTTTTTATCGGCACCTGCAAGCAATCTGTATACGATACTGCCCCCCGCGGTTGTCTCCTCCTTGCTGCAGTAGTGGCCCGTGGCAACCTTGTCAGCGCCCAGCTTCAGCGCCTCCTCTATGAACAGGTCGAACTTGATCTCACGGTTGCACAGCACATCGGGATTTGGGGTGCGTCCCTTTTCGTATTCGCTGAACATGTAATTAACCACCCTTTCGCGGTACGGCTTGCTGAGGTCGGTTTTGTGGAACGGAATGCCCAGCTTTTCGGCTACCAGCGATGCGAAGATAAGGTCGTCATGCCAGGGACAGTCCCCCGAAAGGGTACCCTCCGTATCATGCCAGTTGATCATAAAGAGGGCGCTTACATCATAACCCTGCTCTTTGAGCAGGTATGCCGCCACGCTGGAGTCCACTCCCCCCGATAACCCTACAACTACTTTTTCGGGCATGATCCTTTATATTTTAAGATATGGTACATCCAATCCCGGACTTATGTTTCCAGTTGTGAATGACCGGTATTACCTTCTTTTAACGGTGGAAGCCCGCTTTAATTATTATGCCGGCACCGGCCCCTGATTTAGTTCCGGTTGCCGGCAGTTGTTTCCTGCCGGGAACTAATTATACGGCCCCGTTTATTAATTCAAGCTTCGGAGCCTGCGGCCCTGTTCCTTCCGGGAGCCATTGATACGGCCCCGTTCGTCTTTTCAGGATTTGGCGCCGGATGCCTTTTTCCTGCCGGTACCCGTGGTTGCAGGCCCGGACTTTTTGCGGGGCCTTCTGACGCCGTAACTCCCTTTGATTATTTTTCCCCTGCGGGTCTTTTTGTCTCCTTTTCCCATATTGTTCAGAAATTAAATATTAACCATACCAGTACTCCGGTAACAAAAAATCAATTGCAAAAATAATAAAAAGAGCTGAGAGATCTTCAACCTGACTAAACGGTAACAGCGTAAGCCCGGGTATTTGATTTCCGGCCAGGCCACCGTGGCAGGGATAAAACCCGGGAATAACTGCTGCAGACAGACCTGATATTATGTATCAGGTTCTAAAGCCTTATTTCCATGCCAAGGTCTGCAGCTATCCGGTTAAGCTCTTCTGTTACTGCCGGTATCAGGGCTATTCCCCTTCTTCTGGCCTGCTCCTCGTACTCCCTCTCAATATCTCCGGGTATCAGCACCGCCGGTTTGCCTTCGGCGCTCTCTGCATTCCTGAATGACATGATCCATTTGTCCATGGCATCCCTGAACTCGCCGGCCTCCCTGAATGCATCGATGCGCATGGCCCCGAAGAAGTGCCCGGTCCCTTTGCCGTTACCCTCCTCCGGAAGGGGAAGATAGGCGACCGATGGGGGTACGAAAGGCCCGAAGCCTGCACCTGACAGCAGTGCAGAGAGAATATCGACCGTGGCGCTGAGGCAGTATCCCTTGTGGCTGCCATGTTCGCGGTCGCCCCCAAGCGGGAGCATGGTGCCTCCCTTGCGCAGGATATCGGGATCGTCGGTAGGCCGGCCCTCCCGGTCCTGCACATATCCGTAAAGGGTCTTTTCCCTCTTTTTTACGGCCACCTCAAGCTTGCCCCTTGCAATGGGGGTTGTGGCAAAGTCGGCTACGAAAGGCGGCTCCTTGCCCCCAGGTACGGCCACTGCTATCGGGTTGGTGCCCAGCAGGCGCGATACCGAGAAGGTAGGTGCCACCAGCGGGTTGGCATTGGTCAGGCATACCCCGATCATATCGTGACTGAGGGCCATCATGGCGTAATACCCCGCTATACCGAAGTGGTTTGAATTTCTGCATGCCACCCAGCCGGTCCCGGCCTCCCTGGCCTTGCCAATGGCGGTTTCCATGCTGAATACGGCCGGCAGCATGCCCGGGGCATTGTCGCCATCAACGACCGCGGTTGATAGTGTTTCGCGGGTGACCGTGATTTTGGGAGCGGTATTCAGTCGGCCGGCCTTCCAAAGGTTATGGTGATCGGAAATCCGTATCAGGCCGTGCGATCCTATCCCTCTGAGTTCGGCGGTAATGAATATGTCGGCAATGACTGATGCATCGCTTTCGCTGCAGCCGATACGGGTGAAAAAAGTGCGTGTAAAATCCCGGAGGGTTTCGTGAGAGTGATACATATGCTTTTTAATGTTAAATTAAGAGCTTTATCCGCTTCAGATGGCAATTTAACGATTATTCCCAACATAATATAATAATGCAGGCCGGTTACAAGTTTATTAAATCATTATATTTATTTCGCAAAAGAGAATTTTTTGTCCTTGAAAAGCAACATGATTTATAGTTGCAGGACGGATAGCCTCGCATACGGAAGAAATGAGAAAAAAATCACTTACATTTGTGACTTTGTTAATAACGGATTTGAAAAAGGTACTGTTCATATTGCTGCTTGCTTTGCCACTGAGTGCCGGCGCACAGAGGGTCATAGTGCGCAATATGCCCGAATATGACCACAGGGCGGTCCATTTCGGTTTTACCCTGGGGCTCAACACGATGGATTTCAGGATCAGGGCTTCTGAATATGCGGTCAATGAAGGCTTCTTTGCAGAGGTGAGCACCCTTACACCGGGCTTTAATATTAATATTGTCTCCAACTTCAGGCTCGGGAACCACTTTGATTTCAGGATGCTTCCCGGCGTGGCTTTCGGGCAGCGCAGGATAGATTACTATATAGTCGAGGGGGGTAGAGTGCCAGGTGAGAGCGGATGGGACAGCAGGAATGAGCCCCGGCTGGTAAGCTCGCAGGACATAGAGTCGTCGTTTATTGAATTTCCGTTCATATTCAAATATAAATCAGTCCGTATTAACAATTACCGGCCCTACCTGGTTGCCGGTACAAGCCTCAGGTATGACCTTGCGAAGAACTTCAGCGAGGAGGATGAGATATACCTTAGCCTGAAGCCTTTTGATGTGTACCTTGAAACAGGGTTCGGCATTGATTTCTACCTGCCGTTCTTCAAGTTCTCAACAGAACTGAAATATGCAACCGGGTTTCTTCATGTGCTTGAACCCAGGCCCAGCAGGCGTCAGCGTTACCAGAATGCGATCGAAAGGCTCCATTCAAATCTATTTATCCTCTCTTTCCATTTCGAGTGATTCCGGAGCCGGCGACGATGGTGTTGCCGGGATTACCGGTTTGCTGTCAGTTGCCGTCAAATGCCCTGCGTCTGAATTCGGCCATTATGATACTTCCTGCCGCTGCAATATTCAGTGATTCAGCCTGACCGGCACCACTGCCCCGGGGTATGCCTATCCTTTGCGTAACCAGTTTTTCAACCTCCGGAGAGATTCCCTGTGATTCATTGCCGAGTACCAGGAATCCCGCCTTCGAAAGCGGATGTGACCATAAGGATGATCCGCCCGAAGATGCACCGTAAACGGGAATTCCCGAAAACCGGGGCAATTCAAGGAATGAGGGAAGGTGCACATAATGATACCTGATCCTGAACAGCGAGCCCATGGTTGACTGGACTGTTTTGGGGCTGGTCATCTCGGCCGAATCTTCTGACAGGACCACGGTATCCACCCCGAACCAGTCCGCCGACCTCACCAGTGTTCCCAGGTTACCCGGATCTCTGATCCTGTCCAGTACCAGCGTCAGCGAATTCTTCATCTTTTCGTGATCTTCGCTGTATGACGGGATGCGTACCAGAGCCAGGACCTTGTTGGGAGTGGTGAGGCTGCTGATGCGCTGCAGCTCCTTTTCAGTTATTTTATAAAAGGGGCAGCCGGAACGGGATGTTTTTCCTGTCTTTTCGCTGTCTGTTCCGCCTGGCACCGGACCCTTTCCGGCTAACCATTGGCTCCTGGCTGTTCCCGGTTCATGTTTGCCACCGGCAGGTTCAACATCTCTTTCGGCGAACCACTGGCCGGTGGCGTAGACCGCTTCAGTATGCAGGCTGCTTTCCAGCAGCTCATCAACCATCTTTTCACCCTCTGCAACGAAAAGATTGTGCAGGCGACGGTATTTTTTTTGTTTGAGTGAGTTAATGAACTTCAGACTGGAGGGGCCGGCCATGATTTTTTTTATTTTTACAGTTGGTACAAAGTCTTCATTCTGTGTGTAATTTGAGATGCAAAAAAAATTGGTGTATTTTTGCCGGCAATGTAAACAAGTCATTCTGTATTTCAAAGAAATTGAGATCAAAATTCTTATATAGCAGGATCATACAGTTACTCCCTGCCATTATTTTAATGGCCGCAGGGCTTATTTCCTGCCGGCCGGCACGGCACATACCTGAAAGCAACCACCTTCTTGACCGCTACAGGATTGAGGCACCTACAAATGATATTGACAGGGAAGAGTTGCGAAGATATGTGAGGCAGAGACCGAACAAGAGAATACTTGGTTTCAGGTTCCACCTCTGGCTTTACAATATGGCCAACCCGGCTAAGGACGGCTGGCCGCACAACTGGCTGCGCAGTATAGGCGAGGAGCCCGTTATTTACGATCCTTTCATAACAGACAGGTCATCAACCCAGTTGAGACAGTATCTTCGCAACAAGGGGTTCTATAACGCCATAGTTGAGGATACGATAAGTTTGAGGAGGAAAAGGGCAGTAGTGACATATATTATAGAACCGCGCGAGCCTTACTACGTTTCGGCGCTGAACTACCAGTTTGATGATGAGGGCCTGAGTGAAATAATCCTGGCCGATACGGCAAACGCCCTTATCAGTCCGGGAATCATCTTCGACGTTGATATACTGCAGGATGAACGGCTAAGAATTGAGGAATACCTGCGCAACGAGGGTTATTATTACTTCACGAGGGAGCATGTGTATTTCAATGCCGATACCACGGCAGGCGGCAGGGCGGTTGACCTGACACTGGGGATCAGCCGATACAGGCTGAGAAGGGAGAACGGAAGGTTTGAATCAGTGCCACACCGAAGGTACCGTATAGGAGATGTGTATGTTATCCCGTCCTATGACCCGAGGGAGGCTATTGACAGGCCCGATGAATACTACAGTAACTTTGACACGCTGATGTTCAGGGATATGCACTACCTTTACCGGGATGAGATGCCGGTAAGGGCCAGGGTGCTTGCCCAGTCGACCTTCCTGCTGCCTGGCGACATTTACAGGAAGGAGAATGAGGACAGGACATACCGTCATATGTTTGCGCTGAGGCAGTACCGGCTTGTAAATATAAGGCTTACCGAAGCCGGCATCAATCCGGGCGTCGACAATGATGAAGGTCCGTCCTTCGACGGCGGTGAAGGCCCGCCCGTTGATACCGGTAACCAGACAGAGGACACCCTGGCAGGGCTCAATGCATGGATACATCTGACACCATTTAACCAGCAGTCCTATACCGTTGAGCTTGAGGGTACAAACTCCTCAGGCGATTTCGGGTTTGGCGGGAACATCGCGTATCAGCACAGAAACTTTTTCGGTGGTGCCGAGATTTTTGATTTCAGGATCAAGGGGTCGATAGAGACCCTGAGTGAGTCTTACAGCCGCTCCTTCAGGAATACCTATGAATATGGTGCCGAGGCAGGGCTGCAGGTACCAAGGTTCATGCTGCCTTTGCGTTCTGTCAGTTTTGTAAGGCGTTACAATCCGCGCACCAACCTTGCCACTGCCTACAACTACCAGTTGCGTCCCGATTATACCCGTACCATTGCCAATGCAGCTTTTGGCTATACGTGGAGGGGATCGGAATTTACAACACACATTGTTAACCCTGTTGAGATAAACCTGGTTAGCCTGCCCTATGCGGCACCCGAATTTGAGGAGATAATACGCCGCTACAACCTAGAGGCGAGCTTCAGGGACCATATGGTTACGGAGACCAATTACAGCTTTATCTTCAATAACCAGGACATAAGAAGGCGCGGCGATTTTGTCTTTTCCCGGTTCAATGCCGAGGTGGCCGGTAATATTCTTGCCGCCTACAGCAGTATGGCTGACAGACCCAGGAAGGACGGGTATTACCGGGTGCTGGGCACCGAGTTTGCACAATATTTCAAGACCGACATTGATATCAGGTATTACCGTCATCTTGATGACGATAATTCGCTGGTGTTCCGGTTTTTTGCCGGTGCCGGACTTCCCTATGGCAATTCGACGGCCCTTCCTTTCGAGAAGAAGTATTTTTCAGGTGGCGCGAACAGTATAAGAGCATGGCAGGTGAGGTCACTCGGGCCCGGCTCTTTCCATGAACCGGCTGACAGGTCCTTTCCGAACCGTACGGCCGATATCAAGCTCGAGGCGAACATGGAGTACCGCTTTGACCTTTTCTGGGTGCTGGAGGGCGCACTCTTTCTGGACGCCGGCAATATCTGGGCAATTGATGATAATGACAGACGGCAGGGTGCGTTATTCCGTTTCGACAGTTTCTACAATGATATTGCCGTCGGTACCGGTATGGGCCTCAGGTTTGATTTCTCATTCTTTATATTCCGTCTTGACATGGGCGTGAAGTTGCGCAATCCTGCAAACCCGGAGGGACAGAGGTGGATACCGCTGAACCGTTCGCTGAACTTCCAGGATGATTTTGCCGTCAATATAGGAATAGGATATCCTTTTTAGATATGTTTGTCTTGTATAAACCGGCAAAATTTGCAATCTTGCGCCCCGTAATTTCATCAAAACTTATATAATGAGCGAGTCTGATTTTACACCCCGTGAAAACTTCGGAAGCAGGTTCGGGATTATAGCTGCTGCAGCGGGATCGGCCGTGGGTCTCGGAAACATCTGGAGATTCCCATACGTGGTAGGGGAGAACGGCGGGGGCGCCTTCCTTATTATATATCTTATTTTCATTATTGCCATAGGACTGCCGGTAATGCTTTCCGAATTTACCATCGGGAGGAAGGGACAGCGTAACGCGATAGGCTCCTTCAGGAAGCTTGCACCGGGTACCCCCTGGTACCTGGTGGGAGTTATGGGCGTGGCAGCGGCCTTCCTGATCCTTTCATTCTACAGTGCTGTTGCGGGATGGACCCTTGAGTATGTTTTCAAGTCGGTTACCAACTCATTTGCCGGTCATGGTGATGCCGGGCTCAACCTGATGTTCGGCGATTTTATTTCGGGTACCTGGCGTCCCCTCTTCTGGCAGCTTGTATTCATGATACTGACTGCCTGGATAGTTGCCGCCGGCGTTAAGAAGGGAATAGAAAAGTACACCAAGGTGCTGATGCCGGTCCTGGTACTGATGATCATAATTTTATGTGTCAGGTCCGTTACCCTGCCGGGGGCTGCCGAGGGGATTGCTTTTCTTTTCAAACCCGATTTTTCAGCCATTACGGCCGATGCCATGCTAAGCGCCCTGGGACAGGCGTTCTTTTCTCTGAGCCTCGGGATGGGCACCCTGATAACGTACGGTTCCTATATTGGAAGGAAGGAGAACCTGCCGGGAACGGTGGTCCAGGTATCAGCGGCCGATACGATCATTGCCCTGATGGCCGGTATAGCCATATTCCCTGCCGTATTTGCCTTTGGCATTGATCCCGGCGAGGGTCCCGGTCTTGTGTTCATAACACTGCCCAATATATTCCTTCAGATGCCGGGAGGTTATTTCTTTGCACTCATATTTTTCATCCTTCTGGCCATTGCGGCTCTCACCTCTTCGATATCTGTTCTGGAGGTGGTAGTGGCTTATTTTGTTGAGGAGCTTCGGCTTACCAGGAAAATGGCTACGGTGTTTGCATCAGTCATGATAACCGTACTGGGGGTTTTCTGCACACTTTCATTCGGCATAATGTCGGATGTGAGCATCTTTGGAATGGATTTTTTCAACCTGATGGAATTCACCGCTTCTGATTTGCTGCTTCCGCTGGGGGGCTTCTTTATAGTTATGTTCGTGGGCTGGTACCTGGGATCTGCCCCTGCGAGGCGTGAGATATCAAATGAGGGCGCCTACAGGCTTGGATATTTTCCCGTCTTCATCTTCCTTGTACGTTTCGTTGCACCGGTGGCAATAACGCTTGTGTTCATTTACGGACTGGGCCTGCTCAGGTTTTGATTATTTAAAGATACTGAAATATTGCAAACCTGCCGATGACACCCGGACTTACCACAGCTGAAAAGATCAATGCCTGGTTTGAACCCCTGGTTGAGATGCTTTCTGCGGTTCTTTTCTGGGATCCGGTGGCTGCAATGGGAATTGACATTGGCGCAAGGGTGCCGCTCGTGGTTTTATGGCTCATATTCGGAGGCGCTTTCTTTACCCTGAGAATGGGGTTCATAAATATCAGGGGTTTCAGGCATGCGGTGGGACTGGTATGCGGCAGGTATGACAAACCCGGAGACCGTGGTGAAGTTTCAAAGTTCCAGGCCCTCTCAACGGCATTGTCGGCCACCGTGGGGCTGGGCAATATTGCCGGTGTTGCAATTGCCATGGCTATCGGGGGACCGGGAGCGACGCTGTGGATGATCATGGCAGGGTTCTTCGGTATGTCGCTCAAGTTTACCGAGTGCACCCTGGGCATGAAATACCGGGTGATAGATGAAAACGGTGAGGTAAGCGGGGGGCCGATGTACTACCTGAGGGATGCACTTGCAAAAAGAAACCTTAAGTATACAGGAAAGGTGCTGGCATTTGTCTTCGCTGTAATGATGGTGGTTGCCTCCTTCGGCGGCGGCAACATGTTCCAGTCCAACCAGGCATTTTCCCAGCTTGTATACCTGTTCCCTCCGATGGAAAGGATGGGTTTTGTGTTCGGACTGGTATTGGCCTTACTGGTTGGTATAGTAATTATTGGCGGGATAAAGAGCATTGCCAGGGTGACTTCCAGGATAGTTCCCTTTATGGCTATTCTCTATGTAGGGACCTCGCTTGTGATAATATTTATGAATATAGGTCAGGTGGGAGAGGTTTTCTCGCTTATAGTACGCAGTGCCTTCTCTGCCCCGGCTCTCAAGGGAGGTATAATAGGGGTACTTATAACCGGTTTTCAGAGGGGGGCCTTTTCGAATGAGGCCGGCCTGGGATCGGCATCTATAGCGCATTCGGCTGCAAAGACCGATGAGCCGGTAAGCGAGGGGTTTGTTGCTCTCCTTGAACCCTTCATTGACACGGTGATCATCTGCACTATGACCGCTATGGTGATCATCTTTACGGGTATGTACAAGAATCCCGGGGGACTGGAGGGTGCTCCGCTGACCTCGGCTGCTTTTGCTACGGTTTTCAGCTGGTTTCCTTATTTACTGGGATTTGCAATCCTGCTGTTCGCGTTCTCCACAATGATATCATGGTCATACTACGGGCTGAAAGGATTTGACTTTCTGCTGGGCGGTTTTTCCGTTCGTCTCTTTGGCAGCAAAAAGGTGGCTGCGGTAACATTCCAGCTTCTTTTCCTTTTCTTCATTGTTGTGGGATCGTCATCCAACCTTGGCTCGGTGATCGATTTTTCTGACATGATGATACTTAGCCTTGCTTTCCCTAATATCGCGGGACTGATAATACTGGCGCCCGAGGTGAAAAAAGACCTCGAATCCTACCTGAAAAGACGCAGATCAGGTGAAATCAAACCCTGCAGGTAATATCCCACATTATCTGCCCCTGTAATACCGTAAAGGGCCTTTACCGCTACCCCATTGCCTGGGGGTATTGTTTTACTCGCAATATTTTGTTAACTTAAATCAGGTAACCGGATTTTCCTGTTACCGGTCAGACGGTTATTTAACAGAAAAGCAGTGGGGAAATTACGGCAGCTCCTGTTCTCCTGGTTCACCTTCACGCGTTCTGAAAGGAACGGTGCGACGGCACTGGCTGTCATAATGGTGCTTCTGCTGGCTATCCCCTGGCTGCATGAGGTTGTGAGGGGTCCGGCAGTCCGCGAAGCAGACCCTGAATTCCTGGAGCTGATCGCCCGGTTTTACGGTACCGGGCAGGAGAGTGCGCCGGTTACTGATGCAGGGTCGCACGGCCTGCAAAGTATGACTGCTGCTGCGGGATCAGATGGCGCACAGGGTCCGACTGCTGCTGCTCCGGGGTCAGATGGCGCACAGAGTGCGCCGGTTACTGATGCAGGGTCGCACGGCTTACAAAGTATGACTGCTGCTGCTGCGGGATCAGATGGCGCACAGGGTCCGACTGCTGCTGCTCCGGGGTCAGATGGCGCACAAATGGTGCGGGATGCCGGCAACAGCCGGGCTGCCGGCCGAAATGTCCCGGTAAGGTTCACGGTAGAGCTCAACAGCGCCGATACAGCCTGCCTTATGGCAGTGCCGGGCCTGGGACCTGTATTGTCGCGCCGGATACTGAGATACCGGGACCTGCTGGGCGGATATTACTGTGCCACACAGCTTCTTGAGGTATACGGTATTGATTCATCCCGGTACCTTCAGATAGTTCACTACCTGAGTGCCGATACCTCAATGATTTCCAGACTCGACCTGTCGGAAGGGGAGTTCAGGGACCTGCTCAGGCATCCGTACCTCGATTATGATCAGGTTGCCTGGATCTTTCGTTTCCGCGAAAGCGGAAAAAAACCTGTTTCCGATGATATTATTATCTCCCCGCTGTTTTCCCGATATGAGGCCGAAAGGCTGAGCTTCTACCTTAAGTGAGTAAATATCCGGGCCAAATATTTGTTTTATTGGTGGGTTTTTAACCGGGATTTTTGTAATTTTAAGGCGTAAGGCAATAATGTTTGGAGAAAAAATGTTTTGAAATAAACATTATTAATAATAATTTTGCGGCTCACTAAAAAAATTGCATATGATCGTTGTACCATTGAAAGAAGGTGAAAACATCGAGAGAGCTCTGAAGAAATTCAAAAGGAAGTTCGAGAAGACAGGGGTGGTAAAGGAACTGAGAAGCCGCCAGGCTTTTGCAAAACCTTCTGTCATCCGCAGGGAGCAGATCAAAAAGGCCATATACATTCAGAAGCTGCAGCGGGAAGAAGAGTAGTTCGTCCTGCCGGTTTGTAAACGTAAGTACAAACTTTCCACAGGTTACCGGACATTTTTCCACAATGCATCATGCAAATAGATTCTTTTATCATCTACCTGAAAACTGAAAGACGTTACTCGGAGCATACGCTCAAAGCGTATGAGAATGACCTGAACCAGTTTTTATCTTTCCTTGTTTCAGAGGGAACCGGTAAGCTGAAGAAGGGGTCTGAGCACATGTACATAAGAAGGTGGATAGTGCAGATGATGGAAGAGGGAACCACCCCGGTAACAGTGAGGAGGAAGATTTCTGCCCTTGCTTCATATTACCGGTACCAGTTACGAAAAGGAGAGATTGAAACTAACCCGGTCGTTAAGGTTACACTTCCCAGGGCAGGCAGACGCCTGCCGGGATTTATCCCTGAAGAGAAGATGAACATGCTTCTGGATGATGTCGATTTCGGAACCGACTATGCCGGTGTGCGTGACCGCCTGATAATTGAAATGCTATGGTTCACCGGGATGAGAAGGTCGGAGCTGATCAGGCTTGATAACAGGGATGTGGATACCGGTGGAATGGTGATAAAAGTCCTGGGAAAAGGCAATAAGCAAAGATATGTGCCGGTCGGACAAAGTTTTGCGGGGACCATCAGGGAGTACCTGGCCGTAAAGGAACGCGAAATTGGTAACCCGTTGCCCGGCAACCCGTTTTTTGTGACAGCCGGCAACAAAAGAGTTTATCCCGAGCTGGTCTACCGTGTGGTAAGGAATTATCTGAGGCTTATTACAACTGTGGAAAGGAGGGGACCGCATATGCTAAGGCATACCTTTGCAACCCATATGCTGAACCACGGCGCCGACCTGAACGCGATCAAGGAACTGCTTGGGCACGCAAATCTGGCTGCAACGCAGGTATATACGCACAACTCATTTGAAAAACTGAAAAAGATTTATAAACAGGCTCACCCGCGAGCATAAACTAGAGGAGGAAAGCAATATGGATATCAAAATTCATTCTGTCAGGTTTGATGCAGACATTAAGCTTATTAACTTCATAAAGTCGAAGGTAAGCAAGCTGGTGCAGTTCAATGATGACATTATTGCCGCTGAAGTGTTTCTCCGGCTGGAGAATTCGCAGGATATGGAAAACAAGATAACAGAGATCAAGCTGGATATACCCGGCAACAATCTCTTCGCCAAGAAGCAGAGCAAGACCTTTGAAGAGGCAACTGATCTCGCGGTTGAAGCCCTCAGGAGGCAGGTCAAGAAGAAAAAGGAAAAACTGAGAAAGATCTGATTTGATCCAGGTGATGCAACTGGCTGATAAACCAGTAGTTTGTCTCCCCGCATCTTGTTGGAAAAAATAGATTGTTATTTTTGGGTTATTGCCAAAATATTTATACATTTGCAAACCGATTTTGGAGGGTAACCTCGTGATCGTACGTTCTTTTTGATGCCGATGTAGCTCAGCTGGTCAGAGCAGCTGATTTGTAATCAGCAGGTCGGGGGTTCGAATCCGTCCATCGGCTCGAGTGTAATGAAAGTAACAGGGGAGATACCAAAGTGGCCAACTGGGGCAGACTGTAAATCTGCTGGCGCACGCCTTCGGAGGTTCGAATCCTTCTCTCCCCACCAGTTGCACTAGCGGGAGTAGCTCAGTTGGTAGAGCATCAGCCTTCCACGCTGAGGGTCGCGGGTCCGAGTCCCGTCTCCCGCTCTTTCATTGCCGATGTAGCTCAGAGGTAGAGCGCTTCCTTGGTAAGG
>SLOE01000104.1 GCA_007132715.1 Bacteroidales bacterium | reverse complement strand
TCTATTGGCGAGGCAAGCCCTGAAACTGTCCGTCACTATATTTTTTCGCAAGGTTAAAACCATTTGTGCCTTACATCCCACAAGCTAAAAAGACTTGTGGGTTTTACGGCACTTATATAAAACGTTGAGCTCGTTGTTTATTTCCTGTCTTTCGACAATCACATAATCATTGTAGACCGCACGGATATCACCGATCACAGCAGCCATAGGATCGTTCCTGATAACACCGGCAGCATCTTCACCAAAATCACCGACCAGGGAAGTAAGTTCACTCTCCCTTGTAAAAACCGTATTAATGAAAAGATCTTCGCCGAATATCCTGAAGTCGCCGCCAAATTCAGACCTGACATTATCAAAGAAACCCGGGTGAAAAGCGGGATCAACGTTATCTCTGTACATTTCAAGCATCCTGACAAAGATATCCAGATCAAGAGGCAAATGATAATCACGGTAAAATGCCGTGATAGCTCTTTGCAGCTGCGGAACAAAACCATGTATCATGTCTTCGTCTTCCTCATCAAACAAATCTGCAGGCCTGACAAAATCACCTGCAAACCTTACCAGCTCAATAGCCTGCAGAGCTTCCCGGGAACCCGAAGACCAAAGTAAAATCACCCTTCTCAACCCCGCCGGTGGAAACGGGTATATGGGCCTGCGACATGTATGGCGTATTTGCAGGCGAATATTCAGACGGTTGGTTATCGTCGCCTGCATATATCCTGAAAAAAGCAAAATCACCGGTATGCCTGGGTCACATCCAGTTATCGGTGTCACCCCCGAACTTCCCTATAGATGAGGGCGGTGCCCCCGTTAACCCGGGATTGGGCAATTCCTCCTCTTCCGACATAGCCCAGAAGCCATCTGTCAGGTAATCATTCTCTACTGTGCTGTGAGACTGAATCGCCCTGTATGCGCAGTGATGGTTCGTCAGTACAAGTCCGCGCTCCGAAACCACCACCCCGGTGCATCCTCCGATCCTGACAACTGCATCCTTCATGCTCGTATGGTTAATACTGTATATATCTTCGGCATCAAGCCTGAAACCCTTTTCCCTCCCTGGCATTACAGGGAAGGCAGACTATCATCAGAGCGAAAGCAAGGAAAACGTTACGGATCATTTTTAATTTTTTTAATACTGGCTATCGGGGTACTCATCACTGTTCAGAACTTCATCAGCTCACTGTAAAGCCTGTCAACCGGAAGTCCCATTACGTTAAAGTAGGAGCCCCTGATCGATTCTATTGCCACTAAACCTATCCACTCCTGGATACCATAGGCTCCGGCCTTATCATAGGGATCACAGTTATCTACATACCAGGTAATCTCTTCATCAGTAAGATCACGGAACCAAACCGATGTGGCCGAGGTGAATGAAACTGATTTCCGGCTGTTCCTGAGACAGACACCGGTGATCACCTGGTGCCTGCGTCCGGACAGCTCTTTAAGAATGGCTATGGCATCATCTCGTCCAGCCGGTTTGTCCATTACCTTCTTCCTGCACCAGACAATGGTATCGGCAGTTATCAGCAGAACATCATCACCGGTAATCCCAGTGTATGCATCTGCTTTCTTCCCCGCAAGGAACAGGGGTATCTCACCTTTATCCAGATACCGTGGCCAGGTTTCATCAGCGCCCTGATTACCTGCAACCTCAAAATCGATCCCAAGCTCCCTGAGCAGGGACTGTCTCCGTGGTGACCCGGATGCAAGGACAATCCTCGTGTCTTTGAACTTTTCCCTGAGCAAAGGTAATGACATATCTAGAAACCTTTTAACACAATGTACCTGACAAGCAGTGAATAGAGCAGCCCCGTTAGCATTATAATCTTTGCCAGTCGGTTTGCATAAGTGTAATCCTCTCTTGTTTTAGCCCTGATCACCTTGTAAAGAAGCAGCAACAGCGGCAGGAAGAGGAACAGCAAAAACCAGAGCAGGCTCAGGTAATCTATATTACCGGAAAAACCAACCCTGATATAGACATAATAGAGAAAAGCCAGCGAGGCGATAACCATAAAGATCAGTGCACCTATGATAATTTTGGTGTTGCCTGTACCGAGGACAATTGGCACGGACCTTCTCCCCTGTTCGGTATCACCTCCGTAATCTTCAATGTCCTTTACCAGCTCCCTTATAAGGGTGGTCATGAATGCAAAATAGCCAAACGAGCCGACCCATGCGAAAATATGGCTGAAGCCGGGGTGATAGAAGCCGGGGATCTCGCTGTATTGCCTGCTCAGAAGCGGTATTTCGAAGATCACTACCATGACCGGCACCATGGCTGTAAGAGTTGCTATCATAAGATTGCCAATCAGAAAGCGGCGGTTATAAGTTGTTGAATAGAACCACAGGAGTCCCGCAACAATAATGAAGACAAATCCCAGAAGAGGTATCCCGATATGAAATGCAAGATAAAAACCTGTTGCTGCACCGGTAAAATTAAGCACCCAGTGGAGGATGATAGCCGTCCTCCTTGGTATATAACGCCCAACCACCACCGTGCCGGGCCGGTTCAGCATATCTGTACGGGTATCGAAATAATCATTTATAACATAGCCGGCTGCCGTTATCATAACAGTGGCCAAAACAAGAAGGAAAAACTGAAATCCGCCAAGCTGAAGTTCAAACCCGTTAACGGCAAGCAAAGGCTCTACAATGGCAAACCTCATAAGATACTGGGTAGCCGCAACAATAAGCAGGTTCTTGTACCTGATCAATCGCAGGTATGCATCCATATTTCCTGTTACAATATAAAAGTGTCGTCATCCATCCACTTGCCCTGAACCCTGAGTACCTTTTCAACCACATCCCTTACACAACCATCTCCGCCAATATGGTCTGACACGTATGCGGCAACCCGTTTAATTTCGGGGGCAGCGTCTCGGGGACATGCCGGGAACCCAACCTTCTCCATTACCGGAAGGTCGGGCATATCATCGCCCATATAAAGGATCTCCCCGGGATCAAGGCCGTACTTGTTGCAGAAGCTGTTGAAGTCATCCAGTTTCCTGGATGACTTCAGGTAAACATCGTTCACGCCCAGCATATTAAATCTTTTTCTTACAGCCTCGGAATTCCCGCCGGTAATTATCGCCACCCTAAAACCCTTTTTTACCGCAAGCTGGATTATAAACCCATCCTTGATATTCATTGTACGCATAAGGTCGCCTTCCGGACCAAGGATAAGGCTGTTATTGGAGAACACCCCGTCAACATCAAATGCAAAAGCCTTTACCCGGGCAAGGTCCTTTTTGAAAAAACTCATATTAAATCACTTTTATTACCGTTATCAGACACACTGGCCGTACAGTTAATTGCATATCCGGATATTTATGGAGCGGCATTTATTTGGTTCAATCTGCCAGTCCGCCATTGTCTGTTGCCCTGGCTGCTATGATGCTATCAGAAATAAGGCGGTAGAGCTCCATTAATTCAGGCGAGAAAGATAGTAAATCCATATGCTTTTTAATAATAATCATATCGTTTCTTGCGGCGGGACCTGTCTGCGACATTACCGGCGACCTTTCTGAGGCTTTCTTCGCGGTTTCCATGACCAGGGGATGAAGGATCTCAAACGGGACACCAGCCCTTTCCGCAATCTTGCCGGCCAGGACATACATATGATTTGTAAAATTGCAGGCAAAAACTGCAGCCAGATGCAGCATCATCCTGCTTTCAGAATCCAGCTCGTAAACAGTGTCGCTTACAGAGGAGGCAAGATCACGGATCCGTGCAAGACTTCCCGCATTGCATGCCTCTATGCAAAAGGGTACTCCGTGCTCCCGCAGATCCCTCCCGGCCGTGAAAGTCTGCAGCGGGTATAAAACCCCGTATTCGGACGAACAACCGGAAAGAATATTCATTGGTATGCTGCCTGCAGTATGTAAAAGCAGCCCTTTTCCAAAAAGCCTTTTTTCTGAGAACTGAATTAATGCTTCATCCGGTATTGCAGCTATCTGTATGCCTTGTGCCGCCCTGATCTCATCTTCATTATCGGTGTAGCGGCTGTTAAGTAGCTTTCCCAGTTTTTCGGCATTACTTGCAGTACGGCTGTAAACCATCTCTATGCAATGGCCTGCCGCATGCAGGGATGTTGCAAGGCAGGTCGCCACATTCCCGGCACCTATGATTACTATTCTCTCCTTAACGGGCAATTCAGATATCAAAATTGTATTTCAGCAAACCAAGATCCTTAATGTTAAATCTCCTGATATATTCTGCTTTTTCCAGATTCGCGGCCCTGGCTATATCGATAAATGCCGAGGCTGCCTGCTGGTATTTATCATCCATCCTGGCATCCCTGAGCAACAGGTACCCCATTATAATGTTCCCGGCCATTTCAACAAGACGCCTGGCATGGAAATCAAGGTATTCACCATCGTTTGCCTCTGTTACATGTGCCGCGTACTTTTCAAATTCTGCAGTCATCTCTTCAAGTGGCGGTTTCAGGTACTCAAGCTCAGGCTTAAGAGTCTCTTTTTCATACATATCCCTGATGGCTGACAGGTATATTCCGGAGGTCACTCCCCTTATGGCTGCAACAACCTGTAATTGCGATGTGCCTTCATATATGGATGTTATCCTTGCATCCCGGTAAATCCGTTCGACAGGAAAATCCTTCATGAATCCCGCTCCACCGTGCACCTGCAGCGCATCATAGGCTATCATGTTGGAATACTCGCTTGAAACAAGCTTGAGCAGCGGTGTATATACATCGGAAAGACGCTGGTATTTTTTCTGTTCAGCACGCTCATCAGCTTCAAGCTTTCTCTCCTCTGAAATTGCATTGTAATTTTTGTATATATCAACAAACCTGGCAGTCTCATAGAGAAATGAACGCATTGACCTGATCCTCAACTCCATCAGTCTTATCATCTCATAAACTGCAGGGAATTGTATAATGGGCCTGCCAAACTGCGTACGCTCTTCCGCATACTTAAGCGCCTCACGATATGCGGCCTCTGATATTCCGACCGACTGGGCGGCAACTCCCAGGCGCGCGCTGTTCATAAGCGCCATAACATATTTTATCAGCCCGAATTTCCTGTGGCCTACCAGTTTAGCCGGAGCATTCCTGAACACCAGCTCACACGTGGGTGATCCTTTAATGCCAAGTTTGTTTTCAATACGCCTTATGGTAACCGCCTTCTCCTTCCTGTCATATACATAAAGGGAGAGTCCCCTGCCATCAGTGGTCCCTTCCTCAGACCTGGCAAGTACCAGAGATACATCTGCATCACCGTTGGTGATGAACCTTTTTACACCATTGAGGTACCAGGTGTCATTTTTCTGATTATATGTTGCCTTTAGTTGCACAGCCTGAAGGTCTGATCCTGCATCGGGCTCGGTGAGGTCCATTGCTGCAGTTGCTCCCTTGTTGAACCTGGGCAGGAACTCATCCCTTAGCTCTTCCGAACCAAATTCGTGGATTGTCTCGGCACAATCCTGCAAACCCCAGATATTGGCAAACCCAGCATCGGCCCTTGACACGATCTCTGCAGCCATTACATAGGGAACCATGGGAAAATTGAGTCCCCCGTATTTTCTCGGCAGGGACATACCAATCAGTCCGGCTCTCGTGAGAGCTTCATGATTTTCGGCTGTACCGCGTGCATATTTTACTTCATTGTCAACCAGTGAAGGGCCTTCAGCATCGACAGATTCTGCATTGGGAGCAATGACGTTTGCACAAATATCTCCTACTATCTCCAGAACCTTGTCATAACCGTCCATGGCATCCTCATAATCCAGAAAAGCGTAGTCACAACTCTCCTTTTCAGCAAAATCACGCTCCTTGAGCTTGACTATCTTTTTCATCAGGGGATGCCCCAGGTGAAATCTCAGGTCGCTGTTGTCATTATAGAAGTTTGCCATTATTTTGTATTCTTTTGATAATATTTGATCATTTTCGGGATTATATCAGTAAGGTCGCCTATAATAGTATAATCGGCAATCTGGTTGATAGGGGCATCCGGATCGTTGTTTATGGAAATGATTATGGAGGACTGGTCCATGCCGGCGCGGTGCTGTATCTGTCCGGATATCCCGCAGGCAATATAAAGCCTGGGACGCACCGTCACACCGGTCTGCCCCACCTGCCTTTCATGCTCGATAAAACCGCCGTCAACCGCTGCCCTCGAACCGGCCACCTCTCCACCGAGCACACCTGCCAGGTCATAGAGATGCCTGAAATTCTCCTTTGAGCCGACACCGTAACCTCCGGCCACAATTATCCCGGCGCTTTTTATGTTAACCTTGCTTTGCTCAATATGGCGCTCAATAATTTTAACCACAAAATCATCATCGCCAAGCCATTTATCAGAATCGATCGTCTTAACCCTGCCTTTACAATCCTGTGCGCAAATCTCTTTCTTCATGACGCCTTCGCGGACTGTCGCAAGCTGGGGCCTTGTTTCCGGGTTGATGATGGTTGCAATTATGTTCCCGCCAAAAGCCGGCCTGATCTGGTAAAGAAGGTCTCTGTACTCCTTTCCGGTCTTGTTTTCTGTATGGTCGCCTATTTCGAGCGCTGTGCAATCTGCTGTAAGTCCGCATTTCAAGGCCGAAGCGATCCTGGGCGCCAGGTCCCGTCCCACCGAAGTAGCACCAAGCAGCCCGATACGGGGCTTCTCTTCCCTGAAAAGACCGTTCAATATGGCAGAATGGGGCAATGTCTGGTAAGGGTACAGCCTCTTGTCATCAGCAATATGTATCACATCGGCCCCGTAAGGAAAGATCTGCTTCTCGATACCCTTTAAGCCTGCACCAATAACTGCAGCCTCAAGACTGCACCCGAGCCTGTCGGCAAGGGAACGGCCCTTTGAGAGCAGCTCCAGGCTAACCTCTGCAACCTGTCCCTCTTCAATTTCACAATAAACAAAAACGTTATCCACCGTTAACTTTTTTTGGTTAAGAATATAAGATTCTGCAGCAGCAGCAACTACCCGGCATCTGCAGTAAATACCAGTCTATCCTATTGTATGGCTGTCAATAAGCTCCTTCATCAGGGCTTCAATATCATTTTCACTTCCAGATATCACTTTGGAATCACGTCCCGTAAACACAACATTCTCAATCTTTCTTACCTTGGTTGGCGATCCCGACAGTCCAAGCTGATCAACATCGGCACCAACATCACTTACCCCCCACTCGTCGATTGTCAGGTAGGGCCTGTCCTTTCGCAGCTGCAGGTAATCCTCGCTGGTATCCTGCAGCTCTCCCAAAGTTCTTGCATGCCTGTATTTGATGGTATACCTGGCATTCCTTGACCGGCAGGCAGGGGCCGAGCTGTGTACGGTCAGGACAAGCGGCATCGGTGCCTCCACGGTTTCAACGCCCCTCTCAAGCCTCCTCTTGATCGTAACCCGGCCCTTCCTGACCGACAATATCTCCTCGGCGTAGGTAACCTGGGGCAAACCCAGCTTCTCAGCAACCTGGGGGCCGACCTGAGCCGTGTCACCGTCAATGGCCTGGCGGCCTGCAATAACAAGATCATAAGGGGCAAGTTTCTTTACCGCAAGCGACAGGGCATAGGATGTGGCAAGTGTATCAGAACCGGCGAACTTTTTGTCGGTCAACAGAACCCCCTTGTCAGCACCGCGATACATCGCCTCACGTATTATCTCCGCTGCACGACCGGGTCCCATTGTAAGAACCGTAACGGTTGTACCTTCGTTAGTATCCTTGATCCTTAATGCAAGTTCCAGTGCATTCAGGTCCTCCGGATTGAATATGGCCGGCAGGGCTGCCCTGTTGACGGTCCCGTCAGCTTTCATGGCATCCCTGCCAACGTTCCTGGTATCAGGTACCTGCTTTGCCAGAACAATAATTTTAAGTCCCTTCATCTGGAATTAAGTTTTATCATAGGTTGTCTTGATATCCCTGAAAAATGAAGTGACAAATATACATGAATTTTTTTCAGCTTAAAATAAACACCGTCAAGATGAAAAAAATTAGCACCATATAAAGACAAAACCCGGCTTTCCTGCCGGGTTTTGTAATCTGCCTATAATAAATTCAGGCCTGTGCCGAAGGTCCGCCGAAATTCATCGGCATCCCCGGGTTGCCTTTGCCCTCCACTTTCTTTATGGAACCATGGACCGATTCAAACTTTGCTATATTCTCCTTGAGCGCATACAGGAGACGCTTTGCATGCTCAGGAGTGATGATGATCCTTGATTTCACACTGGCCTTTGGTATCCCGGGAACCACCCTTACAAAGTCAAGAACGAACTCAGAGCTGGAATGGGTGATTACCGCCAGGTTTGAATAGGTTCCCTGTGCCACCTCCTCCTTCAGCTCAATGTTGATCTGGTTTTGCTTTTTGGATTCTTCCATTTGCCGTGATTTTTATTGTTCGGTTACACCCACGTCACTGGGCTCTTTTTCCTTTTCAGACATCAGTGCATCATACTCTTCCCTGGATCCTACAACCAGTTTGCCAAACTCCTTCTGGCCCGTGCCGGCCGGTATCAGGTGACCAACTATCACATTCTCCTTCAGACCCTCAAGATGGTCAACTTTACCATAAATAGCAGCTTCGTTGAGGACCTTGGTGGTCTCCTGGAAGGATGCTGCCGATATGAACGACTTGGTCTGCAGTGCTGCCCTGGTTATACCCTGGAGAACCTGGCTTGAAGTCGAAGGTATGGCATCTCTGGAGGTGACAAGCTTCATATCCTTTCTCTTTAGTAAAGAGTTCTCATCACGCAGCTTGCGTGCAGTTATAATCTGCCCGGCTTTGAGTGTCGCGGAATCACCCGGATCAATAACAACCTTCTTGCCGTAGATCCAGTCATTCTCATCCATGAACAACCACTTGTCAACAATCTGTTTCTCAAGGAACTTGGTATCGCCAGGATCATCAATGGATACTTTCCTCATCATCTGGCGCACGATCACCTCGAAGTGCTTGTCGTTTATCTTAACCCCCTGCATCCTGTAAACCTCCTGCACCTCGTTCACTATATACTCCTGTACCTTCGTCGGCCCCTTGATCATAAGTATATCTTCCGGTGTAATGGCACCGTCGGAGAGGGATGTTCCTGCCTTGACATAATCGCTCTCCTGGACAAGTATCTGTTTTGCAAGCGGTATAAGGTATTTCTTGAGCTCACCGGTCTTCGACCTGATACTTATCTCCCGGTTTCCGCGCTTGATCTTACCGAACTGCACCTCACCGTCTATTTCACTCACCACAGCCGGGTTTGAGGGATTCCTTGCCTCAAACAGCTCGGTAACACGCGGCAGACCTCCGGTAATGTCACCCGATTTACCAACGGCCCTGGGAATTTTGACAATTATCTCACCGGCCTTAACAACCGAATCGGCCGAAACAGAAACGTGTGAACCAACAGGCAGGTTATAGGACTTAAGTGCCTCGCCGTCATCAGAAAGAATTCTGATCATCGGGTTCTTTGACTTATCCCTGGTCTCTATTATAACCTTCTCACGGAAACCTGTCTGTTCATCAGCCTCCTCCTTGTAGGTAACTCCCTCAATAAGAGCATCAAACTCAACATGGCCGGTTGATTCGGTAATGATTACCGCGTTGTAGGGATCCCACTCGCATATCAGATCGCCTTTGCTGACCCCGGCACCGTTCTTAACATAGAGTCTGGATCCGTACGGTACGTTCTGGGAAGTAAGTGCAATGTTGGTATTCTTGTCAATTATGCGCAATTCTGCAAGACGGCTGATCACTATCTCAATCTTGTTGCCGAGTTCATCCTCACGTTCTACCGTACGAAGTTCATCCATCTCAACTATTCCGTCATACCGCGCCAGTATGCTTGATTCGGCAGCAATGTTGGAAGCTGTACCACCCACGTGGAATGTACGGAGGGTAAGCTGTGTACCGGGCTCACCAATCGACTGTGCAGCAATCACCCCCACCGCTTCGCCAATCTGCACCATTTTTCCGGTTGCAAGACTCCGGCCGTAACATTTAGCACATACACCCTTCTTGCTCTCGCATGTAAGTACCGACCTTATCTCAACCTGCTCTATCGGCGATTCTTCAATAACGGCCGTTATCTCTTCGGTCAGTTCTTCCCCGGCGGCTAAGATCAGTTCACCCGTTGACGGATGGTAAACATCATGAACGGTTGTCCGACCCAGTATCCTTTCGGTAAGAGTTTCTACTATCTCTTCGTTGTTCCTGATAGCAGTCGCCTGCAGTCCCCGCAGCGTACCGCAGTCGGGCTCCGAAACGATCACATCCTGTGAAACATCAACCAGCCTCCTGGTAAGGTAACCTGCATCAGCCGTCTTGAGGGCAGTGTCAGCCAGACCTTTCCTGGCACCGTGGGTTGAAATAAAGTATTCGAGAACTGACAACCCCTCCTTGAAATTGGACAATATGGGGTTCTCAATGATCTCCGAACCTGTGGCACCGGATTTCTGTGGCTTGGCCATAAGTCCCCTCATACCGGAAAGCTGCCTGATCTGCTCTTTGGATCCCCGGGCACCCGAGTCCAGCATCATGTAAACCGGGTTGAACCCCTGCTGGTCGGCTGTAAGCTGCCTCATCAGTGTCTGGGTCAGCTTCGCGTTTATGTGTGTCCAGATGTCGATGATCTGGTTGTAGCGCTCATTATTGGTAATGAACCCCATATTGTAATTATTGAAGACCTCTTCAACCTGGGCATAACCTTCGTCAATAAGTTCGGTCTTCTGATCAGGAATGATGACATCGTCGAGGTTGAATGAAAGGCCTCCCCTGAAGGCCATGTCGAACCCCATATTCTTGATGCTGTCAAGGAACCTGGCAGTCTTGGCCGTCCCGGTCTTTTTCAGGACCATTCCAATAATGTCGCGAAGTGACTTCTTGGTAAGCAGTTCATTTATAAATCCTGCCGCATCGGGAACGTACTGGTTGAATATTACACGGCCTGTAGTCGTTTCAACCATGCTTGATTCACCTGTAGTATAATCTTTGATCCTAACCTTGATGATAGCATGAAGGTCTGCCACTTTTTCGTTATAGGCAATTATCACCTCTTCAGGTGAATAGAATACCATATCTTCACCTTTCACCGGGTGGTCCGGCTCACTTTTACGGGCTTTTGTCAGATAATAGAGCCCGAGCACCATGTCCTGCGATGGCACACTGATGGGTGCACCGTTTGCAGGGTTCAGAATATTGTGTGATGCAAGCATCAGTATCTGGGCCTCAAGGATGGCAGCATTGCCAAGCGGCAGGTGAACCGCCATCTGGTCGCCGTCAAAGTCGGCGTTAAACGCCGTACATACCAGCGGGTGAAGCTGTATAGCCTTCCCTTCTATCATTTTTGGCTGGAAGGACTGTATACCCAGCCGGTGAAGGGTCGGTGCACGGTTCAGGAGTACGGGGTGTCCCTTTATCACATTCTCCAGTATATCCCATACGACGGGATCCTTACGGTCGACTATCTTCTTGGCCGACTTCACTGTCTTGACAATACCCCTCTCAATCAGTTTCCTTATAACGAAGGGCTTGTACAACTCAGCGGCCATATCCTTCGGAAGTCCGCATTCATGCAGCTCCAGCTCCGGGCCCACAACGATCACCGACCGGGCCGAATAGTCGACCCTTTTACCGAGCAGGTTCTGGCGGAACCGCCCCTGCTTGCCCTTAAGGCTGTCGCTGAGGGACTTAAGGGGCCTGTTGGCATCGGTCTTAACCGCATTGGCCTTCCTTGAGTTGTCAAACAGCGAGTCGACCGACTCCTGCAGCATCCTCTTCTCATTGCGGAGTATGACCTCGGGAGCCTTTATCTCTATAAGGCGCTTGAGCCTGTTGTTCCTTATTATAACCCTGCGGTAAAGATCATTAAGGTCAGATGTGGCAAAGCGTCCCCCGTCCAGTGGCACAAGAGGACGCAGCTCTGGAGGAATTACAGGTACAACCTTCACGACCATCCATTCGGGCTGGTTAATACCCTTTGACGCACGGAAAGCCTCAACCACCTGGAGCCTTTTCAGGGCCTCGTTTTTCCTCTGCTGGGAAGTTTCTGTGTTTGCCTTGTGACGCAGTGAATAGGAGAGCTCATCAAGGTCGATCCGTGACAGAAGCAAATTCAGCGCTTCCGCACCCATGCCGGCGATGAACTTGTTGGGATCGTCATCTTCAAGATGCTGGTTATCCTTGGGCAGGGACTCAAAAATGTCAAGGTACTCTTCCTCGGTAAGGAAGTCAAGGTATTCAACACCGTCAGCCTGCTTTACACCAGGGTTAATAACGACGTACCGTTCGTAGTAGATAATCGATTCAAGTTTCTTCGTAGGAAGTCCGAGAAGATACCCTATCTTGTTGGGCAGCGACTTGAAATACCATATGTGGGCCACGGGAACAACAAGGTTTATGTGTCCCATTCTTTCACGCCTCACCTTCTTTTCGGTAACCTCGACACCACAACGGTCGCACACAATGCCCTTGTATCTTATACGCTTGTATTTGCCACAGTGGCACTCATAATCCTTTACGGGCCCGAAGATCCGTTCGCAGAAAAGACCGTCCCTTTCGGGCTTGTAGGTCCGGTAATTGATGGTCTCGGGTTTTAGCACCTCTCCGCTTGAACGCTCAAGTATCTCCTCGGGTGATGCGAGACCAATAGAGATCTTTGTAAAACTGCTTTTTACCTTGGTATCTCTTCTGAATGACATATCTTATGCAATTAATTTATTAACCTAAACTGTCAGGCCGGCACCGGGGCCGGCCGGTTCATTTACTTATCAGACCAGGTTTATACTCAAACCCAGTCCCCGCAACTCGTGCAGAAGGACGTTGAGAGATTCGGGAATTCCCGCCTGTGGCAGCGGATCGCCCTTGACTATGCTCTCATAAGCCTTGGCACGCCCGATCACGTCATCAGACTTGATCGTAAGGATCTCCTGCAGGATATGTGAAGCACCGAACGCCTCGAGCGCCCAAACCTCCATTTCCCCGAAACGCTGTCCCCCGAACTGAGCCTTACCGCCCAGGGGCTGCTGCGTTATAAGTGAATAGGGACCTATAGACCGTGCATGCATCTTGTCATCCACCATATGCCCCAGCTTCATCATATAAATCACGCCAACAGTGGCGGGCTGGTCAAAACGTTCGCCGGTTCCGCCGTCATAAAGGTATGTCTTGCCGAATTTTGGCAGTCCGGCCTTTTCAGTATACTCGGTTATCTGTTCGATCCTTGCCCCGTCAAAAATTGGTGTGGCAAATGTCATACCCAGCTCCTTCCCTGCCCAGCCAAGTACCGTTTCATAGATCTGCCCGAGGTTCATCCTTGAAGGCACACCCAGCGGGTTGAGAACAATATCAACCGGGGTTCCGTCTTCAAGGAAAGGCATGTCCTCTTCACGAACTATCCTGGATACGATACCCTTGTTACCGTGCCGGCCGGCCATCTTGTCGCCGACCTTGATCTTTCTCTTCTTTGCTATATAAACCTTTGCCATCTGCACTATACCTGCCGGCAGCTCATCACCAATAGTGAGGTTGTACTTTTTTCTCTTGTATACAGCGTCATGCTGCTTGTACTTCAGTATATAGTTCTGGATAAGCTGCTTTACAGTCTCGTTCCTCTCCTTGTCTGTTGTCCATTTATTGGGGTTTACATTAAGGTAGTCTATCTCCTGGAGCTGTTTCTGGGTAAACTTGACCCCTTTTGGTACAACCTCCACGTTCAGATAGTTTTTCACTCCCTGAGACGTGCGGCCGTTAACGAGTATGAACAGCTTGTCAACCAGCTTACCGGTAAGATCCTCTATCATGTTGCTGAACTCCTCATCAAGCTTTGCAAGGGTTGCCTTCTCCGAGAGCTTTACCTTTTTGTCCTTTACTGACCTGGAAAACAGCTTCTTGTCAATTACCACACCCTGCAACGACGGCGAAGCCTTTAGTGATGCATCCTTAACATCACCTGCCTTGTCGCCGAATATGGCACGTAGCAGCTTCTCCTCGGGAGAAGGATCTGATTCTCCTTTGGGAGTGATCTTCCCGATCAGTATATCGCCGGGATTGACCTCCGCCCCGATGCGTATGATACCGTTCTCATCAAGATCTTTCGTTGCCTCCTCGCTTACGTTGGGAATGTCGGATGTCAGCTCCTCCATGCCCCGCTTGGTGTCCCTTACCTCAAGAAGGTACTCGTCCACATGAATGGATGTAAAGAAATCCTCCCTGACCAGCCTATCGCTTATCACGATGGCATCTTCAAAATTGTATCCTTTCCAGGGCATGAATGCCACCTTCAGGTTACGGCCCAGAGCAAGTTCTCCCTGGTTTGTGCCATAGCCATCGGTAAGTATCTGTCCTTTATGCACCTTGTCGCCCTTATCCACTATGGGCTTAAGGGTAAGCACCGTATTCTGGTTTGTCTTTTTGAATTTGGGCAGCCTGTACCTCTTGACCTCGGGATCGAAACTCACAAACTGCTCCTTGTCCGAACGGGTATAGCGAATTAGTATCTCTTCGGCATCAACATATTCAACAACTCCTTCGCCTTCGGCAACAATCAGGACCCTCGAATCGGCTGCCACCTTCGATTCAAGTCCGGTCCCCACGACCGGGACCTCCGGTTTGAGCAGGGGCACGGCCTGCCTCATCATGTTTGAACCCATCAGCGCCCTGTTGGCATCGTCGTGCTCAAGGAACGGTATCAGGGATGCGGCGATCGAAGCAATCTGGTTTGGTGCCACGTCCATCAGCTCCACCTTCTCCTGCTCTGCCAGCGGGAAATCGCCGTTAAATCTTGCCTTAACCCTGGAATTAACAAACGAACCGTCCTCGTTCAGCAAGGCATTCGCCTGTGCAATGGTTTTTGCCTCTTCCTCTTCGGCGCTCAGGTAGATAATATCCCTGGGATCCAGATTAACCTTCCCGTTCTCGACCTTCCTGTAGGGTGTCTCTATAAACCCAAGATCATTGATCTTGGCATATACGCACAACGAAGAGATGAGCCCGATATTCGGACCCTCGGGCGTCTCAATCGGGCATAGACGGCCATAATGCGTATAGTGAACGTCACGAACTTCAAAACCGGCCCTTTCGCGCGACAAACCTCCGGGTCCCAAAGCTGACATTCGCCGTTTGTGTGTCATCTCGGCCAGCGGGTTTGTCTGGTCCATGAACTGCGAAAGCTGGTTCGTGCCGAAAAATGAGTTTATAACCGATGAAAGAGTCTTCGAGTTTATAAGGTCAATCGGGGTAAACACCTCATTGTCACGAACGTTCATCCTCTCCCTGATCGTACGTGCCATCCGTGCCAGTCCAACTCCGAACTGATTTGCCATCTGCTCTCCCACGGTCCTCACGCGCCTGTTGCTGAGATGATCAATATCATCAACATCTGTCTTTGAATTTATCAGTTCAATCAGATATTTGATGATGCTGATAATATCTTCCCTGGTCAGCACCTTGGTGTCAATATCTATATCAAGTCCCAGCTTCCTGTTTATCCTGTAGCGTCCCACATCACCCAGGTCATAACGTTTGTCGGAGAAGAAGAGCTTTTCGATAACGTCACGTGCCGTGGTCTCATCGGGTGGTTCTGAGTTCCTGAGCTGCCTGTAAATATGCAGCACAGCCTCCTTTTCAGAGTTACAGGGATCCTTCTGCAGGGTGTTGTAGATTATCGCAAAGTCTGCCAGATTCTGGTTCTCCTTGTGAAGAAGTATATTTTGTGCTCCGGAATCGATTATCTCGTCAATATGCTCATTCTCGAGAACCGTTTCACGGTCAATTATGACCTCGTTCCTCTCTATGGATACGACCTCGCCGGTGTCTTCATCAACAAAATCCTCTATCCATGTCTTAAGCACCCTGGCGGCAAGCTTCCTGCCAACATTCTTCTTGAGAGCTGTTTTTGAAACCTTGACATCGTCGGCAAGATCAAATATCTCAAGTATATCCTTGTCGCTTTCGAAGCCTATTGCACGCAACAGGGTTGTGACGGGAAGCTTTTTCTTCCTGTCTATATAAGCATACATCACATTGTTGATGTCGGTCGCAAACTCAATCCACGATCCCTTGAAGGGAATTATCCTTGCAGAATAAAGCTTGGTCCCGTTGGCATGTATGCTTTGCCCGAAGAACACACCGGGTGAACGGTGCAGCTGCGACACTATCACCCTTTCAGCACCATTTATAACAAAAGTGCCCCGGTCAGTCATGTAGGGAACAGTGCCCAGGTAGACATCAGATATCACCGTATCGAAGTCCTCATGTTCCGGGTCGGTACAATAGAGTTTCAGCTTTGCTTTCAGAGGCACACTATATGACAGACCCCGCTCAATACACTCCTCAATGATGTACCTGGGCGGATCAATATAATAATCGATAAACTCAAGTACAAAATTGTTCCTGGTGTCTGTTATAGGGAAATTCTCGTTGAAAACCCTGAACAGACCTTCATTTTTCCGGTTTTCGGGAGGTGTTCCCATTTGAAAGAAATCGGAAAACGATTTGATCTGTATTTCAAGAAAATCAGGATATTCAAGCTGAATCTTTGATGATGAAAAGTTAATCCTTTTATTTCCGGTATTTGCTGCGCACATCTTATAAAATTATTAAAGTTGAAGCCTGACAGTTATAACAATAAAAAGGCTTAGAATCTTTTTTCAAGATTCTAAACCCTTAAGAACCAATATTCTCTGGTAATTGCTATTTAAGTTCAACTTCTGCTCCTGCTTCTTCAAGTTGTGATTTGACCGATTCGGCTTCCTCCTTTGATACACCTTCCTTAACAGGTTTGGGAGCACCGTCAACCAACTCCTTGGCCTCTTTCAGACCAAGTCCGGTCAGTTCCTTAACCAGCTTAACTATCTGCAATTTTGCACCACCTGGTGCTGTCAGTATCACATCAAACTGAGTCTTCTCTTCAACTGCCGCACCTTCGGCTGCAGCGGGACCTGCAACTGCAACTGCAGCTGCAGCAGGCTCAATACCGTATTCATCCTTAAGGATCTGAGCCAGCTCATTTACCTCTTTTACAGTCAAATTAACCAATTGCTCTGCAAACGCTTTTAAATCTGCCATTTTTTGTAGAATTTAATTTTGATTGTTCTGATTTTTTACTCTTTTTCCGATAAAGTTTTTACAATTCCTGCCAGCTTGCCGCCACCGGACTGAAGGGCCGATACGACATTTTTGGCGGGCGACTGGAGTAGCATAATTATATCTCCTATCAGCTCTTCGCGTGACTTGAGCTGAGAAAGAATATCTACCTGGTCGTCGCCAAAGTAGAAGGATTCCTCAACGAAGGCTGCCTTAAGCAAAGGCCTCTCATGCGTTTTACGGAACTCCTTTATAAGTTTGGCAGGAACATTGGCTGTTTCCGAAAACATGACCGATGTTGAGTCTTTCAGAGCATCGTACAGGTCGTCGAAATTTTTCTCCGATTGCTCAAGTGCTTTCCTCAGCAGGGTATTCTTTACCACCACCAGGTTGATGCTCCTGTCAAAGCATTTCCTCCTTAAAAGGCTTGTATCAGCCGCATTCAGGTCGGAAATGTTTGTAAGGTAAAAATGATCATACCTGTTCAGCTTTTCGGTAAGCTCCTGAATAATCGCGTTCTTATCTTCTCGCTTCATTATTGTTGATTACATTAAACAATTTGTATAAGACATGGAATAAATCCCGGTTAAATCAATCCATTTTAAACCTTTTCTTCCATATCTGTTAAATTTAATAAAGCAGTCAGCGGTATTCATTTCCCCGGAAGGGAAGTTTCTCAATCCGGAACCGCCTTGCTAATCAACTAACTTAGGATCAACTTTCAGACCGGGGCTCATCGTGCTTGAAAGATATATGCTCTTTATGTATGTACCTTTCGCAGCAGCTGGTTTGAGCTTAAGAATGGTCTGAACAAACTCCCTGGCATTCTCAACCAGCTTGGGAGTTTCAAAAGAGACCTTACCTATCGAAGTATGAACGATACCAAACTTGTCTACCTTGAAATCGATCTTACCTGCCTTGACCTCGGATACGGCCTTTCCGATATCCATCGTAACCGTACCGCTCTTGGGATTCGGCATCAGTCCGCGCGGCCCCAGTATCCGGCCGAGCTGTCCTACCTTTGCCATAACAGAAGGCATGGTTATTACAACATCCACATCTGTCCATCCCCCCTTGATCTTCTCAACATAATCGTCAAGACCGACATGATCTGCACCGGCAGCTTTGGCCTCTTCTTCCTTGTCAGGTGTACACAAAACCAGGACCCGTATCTCCTTGCCGGTTCCGTTGGGCAGGGTAACAACACCCCTGACCATCTGGTTGGCTTTTCTCGGGTCGACACCAAGCCTTATATCAATATCGACCGATGCATCAAAACGGGCGGATGTTATATCCTTAACCAATTCTGCTGCCTCGCTCAATTTGTAAAGCTTACCGGGTTCAAGTTTCTCCAGAGCTGCTTTTCTGTTTTTAGTGAGTTTAGTCATTATCAATAGATATAATTATCAATTAGCAAAAGGGGAAGCTCCCTTGACGGTTATCCCCATACTCCTGGCTGTGCCGGCCACCATCTTCATTGCCGACTCAACCGTAAATGAGTTGAGGTCGGGCATTTTGTCCTCGGCAATCTTTTTTACCTGGTCCCATGTTACCGAAGCCACCTTCATACTGTTGGGTTCAGAAGAACCTTTCTGTACCTTGGAGGCTTCCATCAGCTGTACTGCAACCGGCGGGGTCTTGACGATAAAATCAAAGGATTTGTCGGAATAGACCGTAATAATTACCGGCAACAGCTTTCCAGCGCTTGACTGGGTCCTGGCATTAAATTGCTTGCAAAACTCCATGATGTTAACACCCTTGGCGCCAAGCGCCGGGCCCACCGGAGGAGACGGATTGGCGGCGCCACCCCTGATCTGCAACTTAATTAATCCAGCAACTTCTTTTGCCATAGTTTTACTTTATTTACTTTTTGTGCAACGGTTATTTTCTGGAAGCTTGTAAATAACCGTCTTTGTTATATGAAAAATCCGCTGCCAGGTCCTGTTAAAAATTCAGCATGATCCTGATGCGGCTGGTTCATAATACATGAAAAATTAATATATATGAAAGGATGCGTAACAGTTTCCTGATTAATCGCTGCCAGTTGCAGCTATTCTTTTTCAACCTGCATAAAACTCAGTTCCAGAGGTGTCTTGCGCCCGAATATCTTCACCATCACCTTGAGCTTCTTCTTCTCATCGTTCACCTCCTCAATTATTCCGGTAAAGCTGTTGAAGGGACCATCGATAACCTTGACGGCTTCACCGACAAAAAATGGCACATTGATCTCTTCCTCACTTGCAGCAAGCTCATCTACCTTGCCGAGTATGCGGTTTACCTCGGACTGTCGCAGCGGCACAGGCTCATCACCCTTGCTGCTGCCCAGGAACCCGATAACATTCGGGATATTCTGAAGGATGTGAGGGATCTCACCGGTAAGAACGGCCTCAACAAGAACATAGCCCGGGAAATAGTTCCTCTCCTTGCTGATCTTTTTCCCGCTTCGTATCTTATAGACCTTTTCGGTCGGGATCAGAACCTGTGAAATATAGTCCTGAAGGTTCAGCCTGTTGATCTCACTTTCCAGGTATTCCTTGACTTTCTTCTCTTTCCCCCCGATAGCTCTGAGTACGTACCACTTTTTTATGTTATCACTCATTACAACTCCTGCATTAATAGAATATGCTGTAAACAACCTCCATGAAATTTTCAAAAACCATATCCATTCCGAAAACTATCATGGCTATGATGAAGGAGGCGATCATAACGACCACGGCGGAATTCTGCAGTTCCGCCCATGTTGGCCATGACACTTTATGTACAAGTTCGTTAAAAGCTTCCTGAAAATAAGTCTTAATTCTCATGTTGAAATTAATTAGCACGGGTGGAGAGACTCGAACTCCCAGCCAACGGTTTTGGAGACCGCTACTCTACCAATTGAGCTACACCCGTGTCTGGAATGCAAACAGGCAGAATGCCCGGGGGCATTCACCTGTTCTTTATTCGGTACTAATCCAGAACTTCAATAACCTGTCCCGCTCCGACGGTACGTCCGCCCTCACGTATGGCGAACCTTAGGTTCTGATTGATGGCAACGGGGTAGATAAGCTCAACTGTTATCGTAACGTTATCTCCGGGCATTACCATTTCGGTACCCTCGGGAAGCTTGATCTCACCTGTAATGTCAAGGGTCCTCAGGAAGAACTGCGGACGGTAGTTGTTGTGGAACGGAGTGTGACGTCCACCTTCATCCTTCTTCAGAACGTATACCTCAGCCTTGAACTTGGTGTGAGGAGTGATCGATCCGGGCTTGGCTATAACCATACCCCTCTTGATCTCCTTTTTGTCCACACCCCTGAGCAGCAGCCCTACATTATCACCGGCCTCACCGCGGTCAAGTATCTTGCGGAACATCTCAACACCTGTAACAACTGTCTTCCTCTCTGCACCAAGGCCTACAAGCTGCATCTCTTCGCCCGAGTTAACAACGCCCGTTTCAATCCTGCCGGTGGCAACAGTACCACGTCCCGTGATCGAGAACACATCTTCGACAGGCATCAGGAAAGGCTTTTCAACATCCCTCGGGGGAACAGGTATAAACTCGTCAACTGCGTTCATCAGTTCCATCACCTTCTCTTCCCACTTCTCCTCTCCGTTGAGGGCACCAAGCGCCGAACCGTGAATAACGGGGGCATTGTCGCCATCAAATTCATAGAAGCTAAGAAGTTCACGAACTTCCATCTCAACCAGCTCAAGCAGCTCGGGATCGTCAACCATGTCAACCTTGTTTATAAAGACAACAAGGCGGGGTACGTTCACCTGGCGTGCAAGAAGTATATGCTCACGTGTCTGGGGCATGGGTCCGTCAGTACCGGCTACAACGAGAATTGCACCATCCATCTGCGCGGCACCTGTAACCATGTTCTTAACATAGTCGGCGTGACCGGGGCAGTCAACGTGTGCATAGTGACGTGCTTCGGTCTGATACTCAACGTGTGCAGTATTGATGGTAATACCTCTCTCCTTCTCTTCGGGGGCATTGTCGATCTGATCAAAGGTCTTGATCTCTGAAAGGCCCTTTTTTGAAAGCAAGAGTGTAATCGCTGCAGTCAAGGTGGTTTTTCCATGGTCGACGTGACCTATGGTTCCGACATTGACGTGAGGTTTGGTTCTTTCAAATTTTGCTTTTGCCATAACTCCAGAATTATTAGATAAAAATGATATAAAATTATTGGTTTCAAACTCTGTAAAAATAAATATTCGAGCCAATGATGGGAATTGAACCCATGACCTCTTCCTTACCAAGGAAGCGCTCTACCTCTGAGCTACATCGGCAATGAAAGAGCGGGAGACGGGACTCGGACCCGCGACCCTCAGC
>SLOE01000053.1 GCA_007132715.1 Bacteroidales bacterium | reverse complement strand
CCACACCGCGTCAAAACGGCCGGTGCCGGTAACATCCACGAAAGTGTCACCTTCATCAGGGTTATACCTTGCATTGCCCTTTACGTCGGTCCACGTGTCAACCACCTCAGGGGTTATGGTAAGCGCAGCGAACCCGGCCATCACTGTTCCGGGCGGAGGTGCTTCAATGTCGATGTCAAGCGAATAACCGCGGTGACGGTCCCTCATGTTGTAAAAGGCGACGAGGACAAGCACGATGAGCAGCGCAAGCAGGATAAGTGCCGCGTATTTGAGTATTTTAAGAAACAGCTTCATAATTATCTTGTTAGGTTCAATAGTGCCCGGGCTGTGACTGCTACCTGTAATGTCTTGACGGTGCGCTCATTTCTACCGTATCGCCCTCCGCCACGCGGGTCCTTTCCAGCTCCTCCTTAAGAAAGCTTACCAGGTCTGAGTATTCAGGGTCGGGGTAGACGCTGTGCATCTCATCCGGATCCCTCTCCAGGTCGAACAGCTCCCATTCATCAAGAGTATAATAATGTATAAGCTTATAGCGGTCGCATCGTATCCCGTAATGCGGCTTCACCATGTGCCAGTCGGGGTAGGCATAATAATGATAGTAGGCATACTCCCTCCATTTTTCCGGCTCATCCCCCTTTAGCAACGGCACCATGCTGAGGCTCTGCATGTCACCGGGTATTGGTAATCCGGCCATATCGAGGAAAGTGCCTGCAAAGTCAATATTCTGGACTATGTGTGAATTCCGTGAACCCGGTTCGGTTACCCCCGGCCATCTTGCTATAAAAGGCATCCTGAGGGACTCTTCGTACATCCACCTCTTGTCGTACCAGCCGTGGTCGCCAAGGAAAAAGCCCTGGTCGGAGCTGTAGATAACAACGGTATTCTCCGCCAGTCCGCTCTCCTCCAGGTAGTCCAGCAAGCGCCCTATCTCCTTGTCCATAGATGTAACCGACCTGAGAAAATCCTTGACGTACCTTTGGTACTTCCATAGGGCCAGCTCGTCCCCCTGCAGGTTCGCCTCTTCGAAGGCTTCATTTTCCGGGCCGTAGGCTTCCATAAACATGGCAAGCTGCTCTTCGTTCAGGTATGCGGGAGGAACCAGCTTCAGGTCCCTTTCATTCATGTGCCGTGCTATCTCCATCTCCTGCATGGTCGCAGCGCTGGACCTGTTGGAGTAGTCATCAAAGAAATTGGCCGGCACCGGCAGGTCAATATCCTTGTAAAGGTCATATTCATCCGGTCCGGGCACCCATTCACGGTGTGGGGTCTTATGTGAGTATGCCAGGAAGAACGGCCGGGAGCCGTCCCTGTTCTGCTCCAGCCAGTCGATCGCCCTGTCTGTTATCAGGGTGGCCGTATATCCCGTTTCAGGCTCTTTTGTTCCTTCGCTTGTGCCGAATATGGGGTTGTAATAGGTGCCCTGCTGTCCCCACTGGGTCAGTATTGCCCAGTCGTCAAAGCCGGTCGGGTCTGAAAACAGGTGCCACTTGCCTATCCAGGCTGTTTTATAACCACCTTCCTGGAACAGTTTGGGGAAGGTCTGCTGGGAGCCGTCAAAGATGGTGTCGTTACGCAGCATACCGTTGAAATGGCTGTGCTTGCCTGTGAGTATGGCCGCCCTGGAGGGCCCGCAGATGGAGTTGGTGCAGAAGACGTTCTCAAAAAGCATCCCTTCAGCCGCCAGCTTGTCGAGCGCCGGGGTGATGACGTGCTTGTGAAGTTCAGGGTTGTTGTTCTTGGGTCCGTAGGCGCCGATTGCATGTGTTGCATGGTCGTCGCTGAAGATAAAGATGATGTTTGGCCTCTCTGCCGGCTGTTCGGCTCCAGGCTGGCACGCGGCAAGCATTGCCGGCAGCGTGATGATTAAAGGTCTGGTGTATTTCATGGTTTACAGGGTGGTTGGTTTTTATGATAATACATTTTCTTTGTCGGATGCCGGCAGGTTTTTTGCCGGCCTGCTGTGCAGGCATTTCAGAAACATTGATCCCCCTTGTTTTTCAAACACTCTGCCGGCGATTTAAGGCACTTGTAGCACAATTCATTTTCCTGCACTTTGCCCCCTGTGAAATCCTTTATGTTGTTCATTGTTGTTTCGGCAATATTGTGCATTGCCTCCCTTGTGAAGAAGCCCTGGTGCGAAGTGATGATCACATTGTTGAAGGTAAGCAGCCTGGCGAGTATATCGTCAGTCAGGACCCTGTTGGAAAGATCCTCAAAGAAATACTCAGCTTCCTCTTCATAAACATCAAGCCCGGCGCTTCCCACCTTTCCGTTTTTCAGTCCCCATATCAGGTCGGCTGTGCGTATCAGCTTGCCCCTCCCGGTATTGATTATCATGACTCCATTTTTCATGATCTCGATTGTATTCCTGTTGACCATGTATTCGGTCTCTTTGGTAAGCGGGCAGTTGAGCGAGATGATGTCGGAGCTCCTGTACAGTTCGTCAAGCGGCACATACCTGAAACTCTTCTCCTTTGCAAATTTCCTGTCAGGATAGGGGTCGTATGCCAGCACATCCATGCCGAAACCAAGCAATATACTGATCAGCGCCTTGCCTATCTTGCCCGTTCCGACAACGCCAGCTTTCTTGCGGTACATGTCAAAGCCCATAAGTCCCACAAGGGAGAAATTTGAATCTCTTGTCCTCCAGTAAGCCCTGTGAATTTTCCGGTTGAGTGACAGCATAAGTGCCACGGTATGCTCGGCAATTGCATTTGGTGAGTAGGCGGGCACCCTTACCACGTGTATCTTTTTGTATGCAGCCTTGAAATCGACGTTGTTGTATCCCGCACATCTCAGCGCTATCAGCTTCACACCGCATGAATGGAGCTTCTCTACAACTTCGGCCGATACGATATCGTTAACGAATACGCATACCACGTCAAATCCTTCAGCCAGCACCGCATTGTCGGCTGTTATGTTGAACTTGTGATATTGGATATCGTAGCCGTAATCCCGGTTTATCTCGTCAAACATGTCCCTGTCATAGGGTTTTGTATCGAAAAAAGCGATCTTTGTACTCATATAACGGACTTATATCAATGATAAAAATAGTAATAAACAGGCAAAAAGTTCGAAAAGATGCAACTGAAATCTGTAAATCCCGCAAAAGGAGAGGTGGTGGCATCGTACGACAGGCATACCCCTGATGAAGTAGGCCGCATAATATCGCTTGCAGGCAGCGAACAGGAGAAATGGGCAGTTGCTGATACCGGCCAGAGGTCGGCCCTGATGGCCGGGGTGGCGAAGAGGCTGAGGGAGCATGCCCGGGATTATGCCCGTCTCATAACTGCCGAGATGGGTAAACCGGTATCGCAATCGCTTGCAGAGGTTGAAAAGTGTGCCGGGGTTTGTGAATATTATGCCGAAAATGCAGGCAGATACCTGGAGCGCGAGTATGTTGAAGCCGGCGGAGCGGAAAGTTTTGTTACCTTCAGTCCGCTTGGTGTTGTGCTTGCAGTCATGCCCTGGAACTTCCCTTTCTGGCAGGTGTTCAGGTTTGCTGCACCGGCATTTATGGCAGGAAACGGAGCACTGCTCAAGCATGCCTCGAATGTTACCGGGTCGGCTCTGGCAATCGAAAAATTATTCAGGGAGGCGGGAATGCCTCCCAACCTGTTCAGGACCCTTAAGATCGGCAGCGACGCCGTAGGTCAGGTCATTGAAAACCCGCTTGTAAGCGCGGTAACTCTTACCGGCAGCGTCGGGGCCGGACGAGCCGTAGCTGCAAAGGCCGGGTCGGAACTGAAAAAGACGGTACTTGAGCTGGGAGGCAGCGACCCCTATGTTATACTTGAGGATGCAGACCTTGATCACGCGGTGCAGGTTTGTGTCAACAGCCGGCTGATAAACGGGGGACAAAGCTGTATCGCCGCGAAACGCTTCATAGTGGTCAGGCCCCTTCTGGCGGAGTTCACTGAACGTTTTGCCGCGCTGATGGCTTCAAAAAAGATTGGCGATCCGATGGATGAAAATAACGACATCGGTCCCATGGCATCGGTTGATCTGAGGGATGAGCTTCACAGCCAGGTTGCCGCGAGCATTGACAAAGGCGCCCGATGCATTCTTGGAGGTACGGTGCCGGACAAACGGGGGGCCTGGTACCCGCCAACTGTGCTCACTGGTGTCAAACCAGGCATGCCCGCCTATGACGAGGAGGTATTCGGGCCGGTTGCCGCGATCATAGGTGCGGATGATGAGGCCGATGCCATCAGGATAGCCAATGATACGCAATTCGGACTCGGAGCTGCTGTATTTACCCGCGATAATGGAAAGGGCCTGCATATTGCCGGCAATAAGCTGAATGCCGGCTGCTGTTTTGTCAACGATCTGGTAAGGTCAGACCCCCGCCTGCCTTTCGGCGGAATCAAACACAGCGGTTACGGCAGGGAGCTTTCATACTTCGGCATCAGGGAGTTTGTCAATATCAAGGCGGTTTTTATCAGGTGATACCCCTTACCGGGGAACTGTTATATCCGGCCCCGGAGATGCCTCTTTGAGAATTCCACATTTTGATACCCCTAAAGCATAAACCTAATAAATTAGTTTGGAAACTAAAAAAATAGTTGTAATTTTGACGAAAATACAATTGTCAATTAAAACCTTATCAAAATGCAACTATTCACTAATAATGTACTGAGGCAGAAACTGGTACTTTTCCTGCTTGCGGCAGCCGCGATTTTTGCGACCACATGTACCAAGGAGATAATCATGCAGCAGGATCCGCCCGGGCAACTGCAGGTTCCCCAGCTTGCACCCGGAAGTGACAACCTCTATTTTATTGTCGAGCAGATGCCCTACTTCAACGAAGAGGATAAGGGCTATGCAGGTTTTCGCGAGTTTATTTCCGAAAATATCAGGTATCCGGAAGAGGCCAGTGAACAGGGGATAGAGGGCAGGGTTTTCGTGCAGCTTACCGTAAAGGCTGACGGCAGCGTAGGCAACGTAAATGTGGTAAGGGGGGCCGATCCCCTGCTTGACCGGGAGGCCGTGAGGGTGGTTGAGGCGTCGCCGCGCTGGAATCCGGGCATGCAGGATGGCAAACCGGTTAATGTCGTGTTCACCATGCCTGTAACTTTCCTGCTTCCCGGAAAGGAGCCTGAGGGGGAAGTGTTCACCAAGACTGTAACCTCCAGCCCACCAAAAGGGGAGCCTGAGGAGGAGGTGTTTTTTAAAGTTGAAGTAATGCCTGACTTCCAGGGTGGGGGGCTGGATGCATTTCTTAGCTACATTGCAGAAAATATCAGGTACCCCCAGGAGGCTGCAGAAGAGGGTGTCCAGGGAAGGGTGTTCGTTGAGTTTATTGTAAGGAAAGACGGCAGTGTGACTGATGCAAAAATCGTCCGCGGCGTCGACCCCCTGCTGGATAAGGAAGCTCTAAGGGTGGTAAGCGCCTCACCGCAATGGGTACCCGGCATGCAGAGAGGGCAGGAGGTCGATGTCAAATTCACGTTTCCGGTAATTTTTCAGCTTAAGGAGTAATTCCCGGCATGGCTCTCAAACTGATGTATGCAAGGTGACAATTGCAGTTGATTAATCAAATTGCATTAACTTTGCCGGTAAAGTCAATGGGAGCCATGAATTTCCTTCAGCTTATCCTGCCGGTATTGATCATTTCCTGGTATTCGGTTTTACCCGCCGTGACTGATGATTTTGAGACACCCAGGCTGATACCTTTTCTGGTCAACGAGTTTGACCTGCACAATCAAAACTGGAGTATTGACCAGGATACTGCCAGTCACTTTATCTACCTGGCTAATTCGGGCGGGCTTATTGAATACAACGGTATACGATTCAGAGAATATATTCTGGAGGACAATCTTCCTGTCAGATCAGTGGCGGTACATTCTTCAGGTAAGATATTTACGGGCTCTTTCGAGGAATTCGGCTTCTGGCATAGTGACGGGAGCGGGCAGCTGGCATACAACTCACTGACACATCTTACCGAGGTAGAAAGAAATGATGAAATATGGAAAATTTACATCCTTGACGGGAAGGTATATTTCCAGTCATTCACATCAGTTTACGTATATGATAGCGGGAAGGTGGAAAAGATCATGGCTCCCTATACAATGCTTTTCATGCACCTTCCGGGTGACCGGTTCATTGCCCAGATAATTGATCATGGACTCTACCTGTTTGATGGTGAGGAGTTTGAGTTTATTCAAAACAGCGAGATATTTGCCGGCAAGAAGGTGCATGCAATTATCCGGGGTGAAGATGAAGGATGGCTTGTATGCACCAGCAATGACGGCATCTATATTTATGACGGCAGTGATTTCAGTTATTTAAGATCGGAGGCCTCCGCTTTTCTGGAGAGGTATACATTCAATACTGCCAGCCGGCTCAACGATTCGACATTTGCTTTTGGCAGTATCCTCAATGGGGTGATCATAACAGACAGGGATGGTAATATCCTGAGAGTTCAGAATGCCGATAACGGACTCAAAAACAATACCGTGCTTTCACTTTTTGTGGATGCTGACAAGGGACTGTGGGTCGGTCTGGATCAAGGGGTGAACTATATTGACCTGTTTTCGCCCTTCACTCACTACCAGAGCAGAAACGGCACGATGGGAACGATATATGCAATGCTGAAACATGAAAACTTCCTTTATATCGGTACCAATCACGGCCTTTTCAGGGCAGAAATTGAAAGGAAGGGACAGTTATGGGATTTTGACAACATCACATTTATAACGGGAAGCCACGGACAGGTATGGACGCTTGAAATGTTTGACGGCCAGATCCTGTGCGGCCATAATGACGGAACATTTCTGGTGGATGACGGCTATCTGCATTCTGTATCTGCAGTGACGGGCGGATGGTCGATAAAGCCGTTCGGCGAACATATCATAGCCGGTACCTATACGGGTATTATTTTCCTCGAAAGAGATCATAACGGAATCTGGCGGCAAATGCACAAGGTTGATAATTTCAATGAACCGACCAGGTATATTGAAACCGACTACCTGGGTTATGTCTGGGCATCGCACCATCAAAAGGGTATATACAAGATAGAACTGTCGGGCGACCTGACTGAGGCAGCAAGTGTTGAATATTTTCCGAGTATTTATGGTAAGAGTTTCAATATCAAGACTTTTAAAGTCAATAACAGGGTTTTGTTTGTCACTCCTGAAGAGATATACACCTTCGACTTCGTAAGAAACCAGATCGTGCCCTTTGACGCTCTGACGGAGCACCTGGAAGATTTCCGTTCTGTTGACCAGATAAGCCGTCATAAGCCGAACCAGTACTGGTTCATCAGGAATGACAAGCTTGCTCTTTTTGAAATAGGCCTTGACTTTTCGGCCCGCAAGTTGTATGAAGTGCAGCATGAAAATATCAACCTGCCTCAGAGGGAAATCAGATTGTTGCCGCTTGATGATAATTCGATAATTATTTCCAACCCTCACAGCTTTGATGTTTTTGATATTCAGAAGTATGAAATGAAGACGGATGTTTCTAGGCTGGGTATTGATAAGCTGCTTTTCTACGGGAGGCGCGACACTGTTATTTTTTCTGAATTCTCTGGCGATTTGGCCGTTCCGTGGAATGTCAATAATGTGGCCGTTCACTTCTCCGACCCTTCACTGTTCGGGCGTGCCTCAAGAGCTTTCCGGTACCGGATCGCTGAACTTGACCCTACGTGGCAGAATACAGTTTCAGACAGGTTTATTTTACCCGGACTTAAACCCGGGAAATATACCCTCGAGCTGAAAGGCAGGGGTGAGAATATTGTTGCTGTTCCGTTTACAGTTGGTAAACCATGGTACCATTCGTACCCTGCCCTGATAGTTTATGCCTTCATACTGGCATTATTAGCCTGGTCGCTCAAGAAATTCTTCAGCTATGAATTAAGCCGGCATAAAGAACTTACCGCCATGGAGATGAGGCAAAGTTCGCTGGAAAAGGAGCTCAATTACAAGAGTTATGAGCTGATGCTTACAATGAGGCATCTGCTGCTGAAAGACGGTATCCTGAAAGATCTGCAGGAACAGATACTGGCCATCAAAGAGGAGTCGTCAAAATATCCTGTCAAATCTATTAACAGGATGGAACAGGTTATCAATAAAGGTCTGGGGGTCCAGAGTGCAGAGTGGGAAAATGTCATGAATACCCTGAAACTCACCCAGCAGGGGTTCTTTAAATCGCTCAAGAAGAGGTATCCCCAGCTTACACCCAATGACCTGAGGTTGTGCTCATACCTGAGAATGAATTTCAATACAAAAGAGATTGCCCAGCTTCTTAATATTTCAACAAGAAGTGTTGAGATAAGCAGGCACAGGCTGCGGAAAAAACTTAAACTCAGTCAGGATGAGAATCTTTTCGAGTTTCTGATGAAAGCAGAGCCAGAAAAGTGAAAAGTAATTTATTCCGGATTTAAGCTGCACAATTACAGCTTTTTGGCATGGTGCGTGAAAGTAATGATAAGGTCCGGGCAATTGCTAAATTGCAGCCTGTGAAACCTAAATGACTCGCATAATTTGACATTACGCTCAATTTGACCGAAATTACCTTTCAGAACAGGCGTATGCAGTTCGAATTTCCGGCATGAGCCTTAGCCATTAAGTAATCGTTTGTCACTTTTACTCTCTAAAGTCCTGTACTATGAAGTATAAGATACTTTTGCTTCTGTTTCTTTTCGGCACGGCGATATCAGGAATTTCCCAGGTAACAGTCCGGGGCACTGTTACCGATGCAGCCGACGGAACAACTTTGCCGGGCGCCACAGTAAGCGTCAGGGATACAGCACAGGGTAGCCAGACCGGTTTGGACGGAACTTATCAGATCACGGTTTCTGAAGATGCGGTTCTGGTTTTCTCATTCATCGGGATGGCAACTGTGGAGATACCCGTGAACGGCCAAACGGTCATTGATGTAGCTCTTGAACAAGAGATTGCATCTTTGCAGGAGGTTGTCTTTATTGGTTACGGAACAGGTACAAAGCAGGATCTCACCGCACCTGTAACCACACTCAGGTCTGAAGAGATATCCCGCCAGACAACCGTCAATCCGGCACAGGCACTCCAGGGTAAAGTTGCGGGGATGATGGTTACAAACTTTGGTGAACCCGGAAGTCACCCCACAATAAGGATTCGTGGGGTGAGTACCGTTTTTGCGGGAGGAGGGGGCCCTCTTTATGTTGTGGACGGGATAATTGTCAATAACATTAATTTTCTTAATAATAACGACATTGAGTCAATTACCGTATTAAAGGATGCATCTGCCGGTGCCATATACGGTGTACAGGCAGCCAACGGCGTTATACTGGTCACAACGAAGGAGGGTAGAGAGGGGCCAACACGTGTTGATTTTTCAACATACACCGGCTTTCAGCAGGTAACCAACATTCTTGAGATGGCAGGTACCGACGGGTATATCGAACTCCTGAACCAGAGGACAGGACTGACCGGTGTAGGGAATTTTTTTGATTCCGGTGTCTTCAGCGAGAGTACCGATTGGTACAATGAACTGACGCGTAACGCTTTGGTTTCAAGTCACGAATTAAGCATATCAGGCGGATCTGAGAATTCATCGTACAGCTACGGAATAGGCTATTTTTACCAGGACGGGATCCTTCATACCCATAATCCGGGGAATGCAAATAACTTCAACCGGTTAAATTTCCGGGCCAAAAATGAGTATCTCTTCAACAGGATCAATATCGGGTATAACCTGATCTTCTCAAAAAACAACAGCACCCACGCATACAACTATTCGCTTTTCCAGGCATATGTTGCTCCCCCCGCCTTCAGGGCAAGGGATGATAGCGGTGACTGGACAGATCCGACGGCACTCGGGTTCTCAGGCCCTTTCGCAAATCCGCTGGCAAGTGCATATTATTATAATTCGGGAACTGATCTGTATAATATCATCCCCAGCACCTGGCTGACTGTTGATATCCTGGAGAACCTCAAACTGAGAAGCAATTTCAATGCAACTCTGGAATTCGGTCAGCGCAAAAGTTTCAATCCCACGTATTATGTCTCAGGCTTGCAGAACAATAACACATCATCATTGAACAGGAACAACGATTTTAACAGGAATATCCAGTTTGATAATACCCTGGAATATACAAGGTTTATCAATAATCACAATATCAAACTGATGGCCGGATCATCGGTGCAGGAGTTCTTTTCCACTTATCTTAGCGGCAATGCATTCAATGTACCTGAGGTGTCAGATGAGACCCGGTATATATCACTCGGTGATGATACCAACCGCAATGCATCTGATGGTGGATTCAAAAGCAGGGTTTTGTCATTTTTTTCGCGTACCAGTTATAACTATGATTCCAGGTACCTGGTTACAGCTACTATCCGGGCCGACGGATCTTCCAAGTATAATGAGAAATGGGGGGTGTTCCCTTCGATCGGGCTTGGATGGGTCATAAGCCAGGAAGATTTTATGGCCGGACAGGATTATTTTGACCACCTGAAGATACGTGCCAGTTGGGGACAGTTGGGAAATAACAATGTGCCCGCCAATTCATCGGTTATAGTCGGCAGACCGGGGCCAGGCACAACAGGGATTTTCGGTGGTGACAACCCGGTACCCGGCCTTACATTTCAGACCGTTTTCAATAATTTCCTGGTCTGGGAAACAGTGGAAGAGCTGAATGCCGGTATTGAAGTTTTCTCATTTGGCGGAAGGCTGAGTCTGGAAGCGGACTTTTATAACCGTATTACCAATAACGCCGTGTTCTATGCACCCATCCCCGGGGTTGCAGGCACCAGTAACATGCTAGGCAACAATGGCAGGATCAGGAACAGGGGTCTCGATTTTTCTCTCGGATGGAGTGATCAGAGCCGGTCGGGTGAGCTAAGCTATTCTGTTACCGGGAATTTTTCAACTGTCGACAATGAAGTGCTGGAGATCAACAATGAATCGGGTGTCATTTTCGGGGCACTTACAAACGGTCAGTTCCTGACAAGGACGGTGGTGGGCCAGCCCGTCGGTTCATTTTACGGCTATAAGGTTGCCGGGGTGTTTCAGAGCCTGACGGAGATAGATAATTATACGAGCCCCAACGGGGTTATCCTGCAACCTGATGCCATACCCGGCGATTTCAGGTTTGAGAACGTTAACGGCGATGACCGGATCGATGATGCCGACCGGGTGATGCTGGGAAGTCCGATCCCAAAATTCCTTTTCGGGTTTACTGCCAGTGCCGGGTTCAGGCAGTGGGATGCCTCACTTGTTATCCAGGGAGTTTCTGGGAACAAACTATATAATGCAAAACGAGCCAACAGGAATATCTTTCCGGATGCCAATTATGACATGGACTTTTACAAAAACCACTGGTCAGGGTCCGGCTCTTCCGACACATACCCTTCTGCAGCACTTACAAGAAGAAATATCTTTCCCAGTTCATTTTTTGTGGAGCCGGGAAGTTATGTGAGGGTAAGAAGCATCCAGATAGGATATTCTTTGCCGGCTGATGTCATGTCAAATCTAAGGATCAATGATATGAGGGTATACCTGAGCGCACAGAACCCGGTTACCTTTTTCAGGTATAACGGTTATACACCCGAGATAGGAGGATCTCCTATTGCGACAGGTATTGACAATGATACTTACCCTCTCAGTGCTACCTATACACTGGGTCTTAATGTAAATTTTTAAAACCATGGCCATGAAAAAACTTCATTTAAGCATACAGGCGGCAGGTATATCATTGCTGATGGTCTTAGTGCCTCTTTTTACTGCCTGCGAAGATTTTCTGGATATACCCCTTGAGGCCCAGCTACCCGTCGATTATGAAAAGGAACCGACTGCAGAAGAGGGGTTCAGGTATGTAAGTGCCGTTTATGCCGGGTTGAGAAGCTGGGGAATAAGTGTATTCCCCTACATAGGGATGTTTGAAATTACTAGTGATGATGCGGATAAGGGCAGTACTCCCGATGATGCTCCTTCTATGATAGAGATGAACTCATTCACCTATGATCCTGCCAACGACCTGCTGCTGAGTTTCTGGAATGACCATTACAGGGTTATCGGGAATGCCAACTTTGCCATCAATACTCTGAATGAGCTTAATTTTGAAAATGATGACATAAGAAATGCCCTTGTGGCCGAGGCAAAATTCCTGCGTGCTTTTCTTTATCTGAGACTGAACCTTGCCTTCGGAGGGGTTCCTCTTGTCGAAACCACCCTTACGGCCGAAGAGTTTGCACAGATACCCCGCTCCGGGGTAAATGAGGTGTATGATTTCATTGAGGGTGATCTTATATTTTCCATTGACCATCTGGCGTCAGCATATTCACTGAATGAAGCAGGCAGGGCTACCAGCGGAGCTGCCAGGGCATTGCTGGCACGGGCATACATGTACCAGGAACACTGGCAGGAAGTAAGGGAGCAGACAGATGCAATAATATTATCAAACAGTTATGCCCTTTACAGGGATTTCTACCAGTTATTCAGGGTTGTCGGACAGAACTCTTCGGAGTCTGTATTTGAATTGCAGCTTACGTCGAGGGACCAGGGCCGGTACAGATGCGAATACGGTTTCGTGCAGGGACCGAGGAACAACTTCTCCAGATTGCAGGGCTGGGGTTTCAACGTGCCTTCGGCGAGGCTTATAGATTTCTTTGACGGCAGGGGCGATGATATACGTAAGTTCGCCACAGTTCTGCCAAGAGGTTCACGAACGCCTGCCGGTGACTCCATAAATGCAAACTGCCCCAATCCATATTACAACAATAAGGTTTATACCGAACTTAAGTATAATACGATCGATTATGCACTCGATCACAATATAAGATACATACGTTATGCGGAGGTCCTTCTTATGAATTCTGAAGCGGCCCTGCATACCGGGGGAGATGCCGCAACACCCCTGAACCTTGTAAGGGAGAGGGCGGGTCTTGAACCGGTAGCCGTTCCCACCCTGGAGGACGTGTGGGATGAGAGGAGGGCCGAATTTGCGCTTGAGAAGCATCGCTTTTTCGACCTGGTCAGGACGGGGAGGGCCCCTCAAGTTCTCGGTCCCCTCGGATTCCAGTCCGGCAAAAACGAGGTTTTTCCCATACCCCAGTCACAGATTGATCTGAGTGACGGTGTCCTGGTTCAGAACCCGGGGTATTAGACTGCATGTTGAAAACTTGATATATCGTGATGACCGGTAAAACATCCATATGCGCGTTAATTTTTCTTTTCTTCCTTTCTTCATGCGGAAGAGAGCATGATGATGAGATTCCAGGTGAAAACGGCAATAACGATAACAGCGTACCCGAGATCTGCCCACCACTTGCCAGGGTTGTTGCAGAGGAGATGCCCCTGGATGAACTGCTTGATAAGGTGCAGATGCAGACACTGAAATATTTCCGGGATTTTGCCGAGCCGGTATCCGGCATGGCGCGCGAACGAAACACATCAGGGAACCTTGTTACAACCGGAGGAACCGGTTTTGGCATAATGGCCATGATAGCGGGTGCCGAACGTGGGTTCATAAGTAGAGAAGAGGTGCTCGAGAGGGTGCTGAAAATCGGCAATTTCCTTTATAATGCTGAACGTTACCATGGTGCCTGGGCACACTGGATAAACGGAACAACCGGCAAAACGATCCCATTCAGCGAAAAAGACAACGGGGGCGACCTGGTTGAGACAGCCTTCCTTGTGCAGGGTCTTATATCGGCCAGGGAGTACTTTGACGCTGAAACACCCCTTGAAGATTCGCTCAGGGCCCTGGTTGATACCTTGTGGTACGGGATTGACTGGCAGTGGTACACACGGGGAGAAAATGTCCTTTACTGGCACTGGTCCCCCGAATTCGAATTTGAGATCAACCTGCCGGTGCGCGGCTGGAATGAGGCGCTGATCGTTTATATTCTGGCTGCCGCATCACCCACATTTCCGGTTTCATCCGGGGTTTACCACCAGGGATGGGCACGAAACGGTGATATTGTCAACGGCAGGAATTTCTACAATGTCCGGCTTCCGCTGGGTGTTGATTTTGGCGGGCCGCTCTTTTTTGCCCATTACTCCTTTATGGGGCTCGATCCGCGCGGATTGAATGACGGTTATGCGGACTACTGGGAACAGAACCGCAGCCACAGCCTGATAAACCACAGGTATTGTGCTGCAAATCCCAAAAATTTCTGCCATTACAGCGATTCATTATGGGGCATTACTGCCAGCGATGATCCTGAGGTTGGTTACCAGGCTCATGCCCCCTTTGGTAACCTGGGCACAGATAATGGTACGATTGCTCCAACTGCGGCTCTTTCATCAATGCCATATACACCTGAGGAGAGCATGAAGGCACTGAACACGTTCTATTACTACCTGTACGATGATCTGTGGGGCAATTACGGGTTCAGGGATGCCTTCAATTTTGAGCATGAATGGTTTGCAGGAAGTTATCTGGCAATTGACCAGGGACCCATTGTTGTAATGATCGAGAATTACCGGAGCGGCCTCCTTTGGGATGTGTTCATGAGAAATGAACATATTCATCGGGGACTTGATGCTCTCGGCTTTTACTATGACTGAAGTTATTGACAATTATATTATTAACTAAATCTATCAACTAAAACCTACTATTATGAAAAACCTGAGATTATTATTGTGGATTTTTCTGGCAGTAGCTGTTTCATTTGCAGCCTGCTCCAAAGAAGACGATGACGTTGATCCTGAAAATGGTGATAACGGTAATGGAAACGGGGAGGTTCCTACCTCTGCCGATACGGTAGCTGTTGACAACCGGGTTGCTTTTTTCCGGTTTAACGGAAATGAAGATGATGAAGACGGTAATACAACAATCGGGGCAAATGTTCAATATACATTTGACCGTCACGGCAGGGAAAACTCAGCTTACAAGGGAACAGCAACATCAAGCATCATGATTACAGACCCTGATGAATTGAGAGTAAGCAGTATTACAGTAAGCATGTGGCTCCGTGCCCAGCAAATGGCCGGCGGAACCAACTTTATCCTCTCATTCATCGACCCGGAAATGGACTGGAACGCCGGTTATGCTATATGGCAGGAGGGAAGTGGTAGAGGCGACACCCTTCGTTACAAGGCTGTTACCCGTCATCATGATTCAGATATTTTTGCGTGGACCGACACCGACCATGGAGTTCTCAGGGATGTTCTGTTTCCCAGTTCGAGATGGTATCATTTCGTGTATGCATATAACGGAGAAAACAGTGTAAGGGAAATGTATATAAACGGTCAACAGATATCCAGAGATACACTGATTGCAGGCGATACCCCGATGGGTCCGGTAACCGTTCCTGAAAGTGCTTCAATATTATATATCGGAAGGAATCCCAATACGGCACACGAATGGATAGGTAACTATACAGGAGACCTGGATGATCTGAGGATATTCAACGTGGCACTGACCGAAGAGCAGGTCGGTCGTATATATGAGGCTGAAAAGCCCGAATAGCCAGTATTTCAGTCCGGTTTTCCCTTTATGGTGAGTGCCGGACTGATCTTTCCCTTTTATCAGTAAAATAACCGACTTATTAAAACCTTGTTTAATGTTCAAACCAGGAGTAAATGTAATTATTCTTGCATCAGTTCTTGTTGCAGCCCTGGTATCAAACGGATGCGGCGATTTCTTAAGCACCGTTGCCCTGTCGGATGAAGCATTGCTCGATAAGGTTCAGGAGCATACCCTGAGATACTTCACCGATTTTGCTCATCCCGAAAGCGGTATGGCTGTTGAAAGGAGTGATGAAAGGCACTATTCCAATGATGTTGTCACAACCGGGGGAACCGGTTTCGGAATTATGGCCGTTATCGCAGGTGTTGAGCGCGGATTCGTTAGCCGGGAGAATGCCCTGGAACTGCTGACAAGGATCGTCGGCTTCCTGGAGATAAGTGAGCGGTATCACGGTGCCTGGTCACACTGGTATTACGGTTCGACCGGCCAAACGCGTCCCTTCAGCGAAAAGGACAACGGGGGCGACATTGTTGAAACGGCTTTCCTTGTGCAGGGACTGCTGACGGCGCGGGAGTATTTCGACGGAAGCAGCCCCGGTGAGGTCAACCTGCGCGAGACCATAACCAGGCTTTGGCATGGGGTGAACTGGCAATGGTACACCAACGGACAGAACCGGCTTTACTGGCACTGGTCCCCTGATTATGCGTGGGAAATGAACCATCCTGTAAAAGGCTATGACGAATGTCTTATAGTTTACATACTGGCTGCATCATCTCCCACATATCCCATTTCTCCCGACGTATATCACCAGGGATGGAAAGAGGGTGATCATTATTTTAACGGCAATACCTATTACGGGATCACCCTCCCTCTTGGATTTCCTTACGGGGGCCCCCTGTTTTTCAGCCATTACTCTTTTCTCGGACTTGACCCGCGGGGATTGCATGATCCGTATACAAGCTACTGGGAGCAGAACCGGAACCATACACTGATAAATTACCGGCATTGTGTCGAAAACCCCAACGGCTATAAGGGGTATTCGGACAGGTGTTGGGGACTCACGGCCAGCGATAACCACATGGGTTATTCCGCACACAGCCCCACTAACGACCTGGGAGTGATTACACCTACTGCCGCCCTCTCATCATTTCCTTATACCCCCGAAGAATCGATGAAGGCACTTCGCTTTTTTCACGAGGAGATGGGAGAGAGGCTTTTCGGCGAGTATGGCTTTTATGATGCCTTCTCGGTTCACCATGACTGGTATGCTGACAATTACCTGGCAATAGACCAGGGCCCCATAGTGGTGATGATTGAAAATTACCGTTCGGGCCTGCTGTGGGAACTTTTTATGAGAAATCCTGAAGTACATAGCGGACTGCGGTCACTGGGATTTTACTACAACCACGACTGACAGCCTCTGTTCCTATTCCCCGGTAAAAATAGGCCTGGTGAAAAAATTCATGTATATTTGAAACTGATGAACCGCCAGGCTTTTACTTTGATAACCGGGGGGAGCTCCGGCATTGGAAGGGCATTTGCAATTGAATGTGCCAGACGCGGGCACAACCTTCTGCTGGTGGCATTGCCCGGTCCCGAACTTGAGGAAACAGCAGATTATATTAGAAATTCATACTCCGTTGAAGTTAATTCTCTTGGCATTGACCTGACGCACCCCGATTCACCACGGAATACATATAATTGGTGTATTGAAAACGGTTATAAAGTTAATATTCTGATAAACAACGCAGGTGTCGGCGGCACATCTGAGTTTGGATCTTCAAATGAAGAATATATTGATCAAAGAATTCAACTAAATATCAGAGCGCTTGTATTGCTCTCCAGATACTTTCTTCCTGTTTTAAAGGAAAATAAAGAATCATTTATTCTGAATGTCAGTAGTTTGTCAGCTTTTTTTCCCATACCCTATAAAAGTGTATATGCTGCCACAAAATCTTTCGTATTTGCATTTTCCGATGCTCTGCAAATAGAGCTTGACGATACGACAGTGAAGGTTTGTGTGGTTTGCCCGGCTGGTGTCGAGACCACTCCGGAAACTAATAAACGTATTAAAGCCCATGGATTCATGGGAAAGATTACGCAAATAAGTTCTGAGAGGCTTGTCTGGTTCACTCTAAATAAAATGTTTAAGGGGACAACGGTAATAATACCAAACAAGTTTAATATGTTTATCTTGTATTTGAGCAAAATAGTTCCTGACCGGTTAAAACGGTTAATTGTTCTTCGCGAATTCAAAAAAGAATTCTGATTTTAAATCAAAAAAACGCAACCAGCAGATATTATGCTGATCGCGTTTTACTTTTTTGCAAAAGTTAGTGAGCCCCGAAGGGTTCGTGCTTTCGCAAATATGCAAAACCAGCGCCTTTACCAGCGACAAGGTTGATAAAAACGGTAATTACCACCTGGCATATCTTGCACCCTTAACATACTTCAAAGTCAAGATATACATATACAAAATGTCATTTTTGCTGGATAACATATATATTTCGCTTTTGCAATAGCCTTCCAGGCCCTGGTATTTGCAATCCTGTTTCTCAGGTCAAAAAAGGGTTCTCATGAAAAAATAATTGGGACTCTTTAATCTTAGGTGTAGCTAGTTAGGGGAAGATTACACAGTTTGCCCGGAAATGTGTGAATTATGCAAGTTTTTAATCAAAATATGTAACTGGCTATTTACTTAGCTTATGTAAATTTATTCTTTGATTCCTTTAAAGAATAAAATGAGGTATTATGCACACTGACTCAATTGGATACTGGAACATTAAAAGAGAAAAACTTAAGCGTAGATTTCCATTATTTACCGACGAAGACTTACAATATCACGAAGGTAAAGAAAAGGAAATGATAGAAATTATGGCATATAAACTCAGAAAGACAAAATTGGAGCTAATTAAAATAATTGAAACATTGTAATCTGAAGACATATCTTTTGAGACAATATCCACGCTAAAACCAATCAGAATTTTTATTACAGCCGAAAAGGATGGAAGTGTTCAAAACCCGGGTTCAATGATTGTTTTAACAACCGGAAGATTATAAAATAATTTGGATTGAGCAATCCGCTATCAGATTGGAAATTCGGCCGGCCCTAAAATATACATAACACTTATTCTGATGAAAAAAATCCTCTATATACTTCTTACCACATTGATTTTAGCAGGATGTGTGTTAAATCTGGTAACAGGTCGCAAACAACTAAGTCTTGTGAACGAATCGGAGCTGCAATTAATGGCTGCCGATCAATACAATTTATTTCTGAATGACCATAAGGTCTTAAGTAAAAGCAGCAGCAAAGAAGCTGCAATGGTTGATCGGGTCGGAACACGTATTGCAGAAGCCATTACAAAGTTTTATGTCAGCCGGGGGCAGGGATCTGTGCTGGAAGGGTATAATTGGGAATTTAATACTGTTGACAGCAAAGATGTTAATGCATGGTGCATGCCCGGAGGGAAGGTGGTAGTTTATACCGGCTTATTACCCGTAACTCAGAACGAAGCCGCACTCGCAATTGTTATGGGCCATGAGATTGCCCATTCCGTTGCCAAACATGGAAATGAAAGAATGAGTCAGGCACTGGTGCAGCAAATGGGTGGTATGGCTCTATCATTGGCTTTATCACAACAACCTCAAAAGACCCAGGAGTTGTTTATGATGTCGTTTGGTATTGGGAGTACTGTCGGTGCAATTTTACCATGGTCCAGACAGCAGGAAACGGAAGCCGATAAGTTCGGTTTGATATTTTCGGCTATGGCTGGTTACAATCCCCGGGAAGCAATTCCTTTCTGGCAAAGAATGTCATTAGCAGGAGGCGGGAGTCCGCCGGAATTTTTAAGCACTCATCCATCCGATGAAACAAGGATTAAGAATCTGGAAAAATTTATGCCAGAAGCCCTGAAATATTACACGCCCAGGAATTAAGCAGTAGGAGAGGGTCATTTTAAAGAATTCGATATCCTGACAAAGAAAGTATATCCGAAAACCCTAAATAACATGATTGATAAAATGATCGTCCAAAAAACCCTGAATGCTATCTGGATTGATAAAAACATGGTAAGAGAATACGGGGATCTTCCCTTAAATGATCTTAGCAGTTTAACCTCAAATTTGGTTTATAACATTTTCGGTGGTGAAATATTGAAGAAGCATCATAAAAATGGCTGGCACTTTTATAATCGGATTGATGGCGAGCGTATTGATTTTACTGAACCGGAAACGAACAATGCCTTTGAAAATCTATACATTGAAGATCTTCCTTCTTCTTCCGAAGAGACTTATGAATATTTTGAACAGGAGGATTATTCAACCTTTTATATGGAATTTATACAGGCATTTGAAGAAAGATGCCGAATATGAATTCAGGCGTTTACACAAAGTTTTTAAAAGACTCTGTAATTTCCTTTAATCGCGTGGATAATATTCTTCCCTTTAATGACTCTACTTGCTTAGTTACTGAATTGTTTTTTTCACCCAGCCAAAGGTAATAAAGTGGCACTGCTTTCTGCCGCGGCCGTTATATATGTTTTTTATATAATGGGGAAAAGCAAAAAAGCAGAAGTTGCCTTGGGCAACTTCTGCTTTTGTTTAGCTCCGATTAATTATTTTACTAAGGCTGAGTAACTGCGTTTCCGTCAAGCACAACTGCTGTTTGTGCAAGCGCACGGCCATTTATGGAAGCTCCAGTTTGAAGTGTAATACCTGTCATCGATAAGATAACCCCCTCAAAATGTGAGGTTGTTCCCAAAGTTGCCTGCCCTGCCACTTGCCAGAAAATGTTGTTAACATTGGCGCCGCCACTTAGAATAATACTAACGGCAGAACTCATGATAAGGTCTTCTGCAATTTGAAATATCCATACATCAGTTGAACTTCCTGAAATGGTAACATCGGCAGGAATGGTAACGGTATTTGTCCACTTGTAGATACCTGGGGTTAATGTTTTGCCACCAATGTTACCTGCACCTAACTCTAAGAAATCGATTACTGACCGACCAGCAGCATCATTATAAGCTGTAATCATATTGTTTACCGCGGTTGTAAGATTTATTGGAGTAGGATCGGCCATATCGGAGGCAAATATTTTCCCTGTAACCTGAGCAGATGTTGCATAACCAGTGAAATCGGTTAAAGAGAGACCTGTAATATACGAGGTTGCCGCTGGACTAAGACCCAGATCTCCAGTTATAGCTGAAGTTCCATTGTTGTTGATTGCTGTTTTGGATAGAATTACATAATTACCCGCAGATCCAAGATCAACTTCTTGAATGCTTTCAGTGGATCCACCTGTTGTGAAGCTCCAGACATGATCGTTTGCAAGATTTTTCCCCGTAAGACTTTTTGCCGAAGTAGTTATTGTTGCAGTATAATCATTAACTGCATCAAAAGGTCCGGATGGAGTGAAAGTAGCTTCTACACCAGAATATTCTACAACTCCTGTAATATTAGCTGTACCTTGCTTAAGGGTAAACGACGAAGAGTTAATAGTTGCTGGATCCATGGCTTCACTAAAGGTTATAGAAACCACTTTGTTACGGGTAACGCCCGTCTGGCTGCTTAAAGGATCGGTTGATATTATGGTAGGAGTTGAACCCTCGTCAATATTGTCTTCATCCTTCTCACAACCTAACATTAACACAATCAGTGCCATTGCTAAAATCGGAATATTTTTTTTTAGTTTCATTTTCATTTTTTTAAGTTAATTATTAATTGTCAATTGATTCTTTTGTATTCGAAGAGAATTAAAAAATATACCGAATAGAAAATGCTCCACCATCGGCCCAGAAACCAGAATAACCGTAAAAGTTATATGCAGGCTTCCAGTCGATACTAATATTTATTGGAATTTCCAAAAAGTTATACTCAAGGCCAAGAATTCCATCTATACCAATAACCGTATAGGAGGTACCTGGATCTCCCCAATATTTACTAGTGT
>SLOE01000138.1 GCA_007132715.1 Bacteroidales bacterium | reverse complement strand
GGTGATATATTGCAGGGGCAGCCTCTTGTATACTACTCCAATTTCATTGATACCGCGAGGGCTCATATTGTTCCGGAGGTTATGAACAGGATGGGATACGATGCCATAGTTGTCGGCAACCACGATATTGAGGCGGGACCGGCAGTATACGGCAAAGTAGTTGATGAATCAGATTTCCCGTGGCTTGCAGCCAATGTTGTGAATACTGTTACCGGGAAACCCTGGTTTGAGCCATATACTGTGTTAGATATCAGGGGCGTAAAGGTTGCTGTAATAGGTCTTACTACGTCAATGGTGACTGAATGGCTGCCTGAACAGCTTTGGAAAGGGATGGAGTTTAAAGAAATAAGGGGTGAAGCGGAGAGATGGATGCAGGTAATCCTGGAAGAGGAGAATCCCGATATTGTGATAGGTCTTTTCCACGAAGGCCTGGGAGAAACAGTCTCAGGCGTGGCTGAAGACGGGGTATCGTATTCCAGCGGTGCAGGAATGATCGCAACAGCCGTTCCGGGGTTTGATATTATAATTACCGGTCATGATCATCGCCGCTGGAACACATGGATTAAAGGGCCCGAAGGCGTTCCGGTGTATGTCGCGGGACCGGGAAGTCATGGCAGATACGTGGCAGAGGTAACCGTTGATCTTGAGTTTAACAGGAAGGCAGGAAGGTACGACAGGATCATCTCGGGCGATATAATCAGTATGCAGGGATATGATCCGGATAGGGGACTGGTTTCAGAATATGAGGGCCGGATCAGGGAGGTAAGGGAATATGTCTCCCGGAAGATCGGCAGGCTTGAGGCTGATATATCCAGCAGGGAATCCCTGTTCGGAAGCTCTCCGTTTGTTGACATTGTCCACAGGCTGCAGCTTGATATGACCGGTGCCGACATTTCATTTGCTGCTCCCCTTTCCTATGATGCCACGCTGGAGAAGGGTTATCTCACTGTAGGTGACATGTTCAGCCTATACAGGTTTGAGAACTTTCTTTATACGATGGAGTTCTACGGCCGTGAAATCAAAGACTACCTTGAGTATTCCTACGGGAACTGGTTCAATACGATGGAGAGCGGAGATGACCTTTTGCTGAGGTACCGCGGAGCTGCTGATGGCAGTCCCATAATCCTTGATGGCGGAGGAACATACAGGCTTGCCGGCGCTTCGTTTGATTTTGATTCTGCTGCGGGGATAGATTACACGGTTGATGTAAGCGAGCCTGAAGGCAGCAGGATCACCATTCTGTCGATGAGCAACGGAGAGGTTTTTGATGCCGGGAGGAGGTATATGGTGGCCATCAATTCCTATCGCGGCAGCGGAGGCGGTGGGCATCTTGAACATGGAGCAGGGCTCTCGCGCAGCGAGTTCGCAGATAGGCTTGTCAGTTCCACAAGCAGGGATCTGAGGCATTATCTGATGGAGTATATAGAAAAGGAGGAAGCGATCCATCCCGTGGCACTCAACAACTGGAAGGTGATCCCGGAGGAGTGGCATAAGAGGGCAAAGGAAAGGGAAATGAGACTCCTGTTCCCTGAATGATACCAGGCTTAACATTAATTTCATATAAATATTGCCGGTTCATCTTTCTTTTTCATATTTTTGTAATTTACACATTATCATATATCAATAATTGAATTAAATATATTTCAATATGAAACGAATTCTGTTTATAGTCAGTCTTTCTTTTTTGGTATTTGCAGCTTCTTCATGCAACCGTGAAGAGGCTCCAACGAACATTATCCTGCTTATTGGCGACGGTATGAGTTTCGCACATGTCCAGGCGGGCATAATCTCAAGTGAAACCCCGCTCAATATTGAGCAATTCAGGCATATCGGATTTATTCATACCTATTCTGCCGATAATTTTGTAACTGATTCCGGGGCAGCTGCTACTGCTCTTGCCACAGGTGTAAAAACCAATAATGGGTATATCGGGATGGATCCCGACGGAAATCCTGTCAGGAGTATTCTTCATATTGCATCTGATAACGGACTGGCCACAGGGGTGGTTGTAAGCTGTGCAATAACTCACGCCACGCCTGCCGGTTTTTATGCTCATCAGCCCAGCAGGAACATGACAGAAGAGATTGCTCTTGATATTCTGGATGCAGGGGTTGATGTGTTCATCGGAGGGGGAAGAAATCACTTCGAGAACAGGCAGGACGGAAGAAACCTTCTTGAGGATCTTGAGCAGATGGGTTACCAGCTGGCATTTTCAATGGAGGAAGTAATGGAAGCTGGCTCAGGAAAGCTTGCCGGACTTGTTGCCGGCGGACATCCGCCGAGATATTCTGAAGGCAGGGGCAATATGCTTCCTGACGGGACTGAAAAGGCGATAAACATACTGAACCGGAACCCCGGAGGCTTCTTTCTGATGGTTGAGGGTGCCCAGATAGACTGGGGCGGACATGATAATGACGTTGAATACATTGTCAATGAAATGCATGATTTTGACAGGGCTGTAGGTAAAGCTCTTGAGTTTGCCAGGAATGACGGGAATACCCTGGTAATCGTAACCAGTGACCATGATACCGGGGGTATGGCCCTGCATGGTTTTGACAGCGAAACAGGGGAGGTCACTGCAGGATATACCACAGGCGGGCATACCGGACTGATGCAGCCGGTCTTTGCGTGGGGGCCCGGAGCGGATGCATTTATGGGCATATATGAAAACACCGGGGTGTTTGACAGGATGCTTGCAGCATTCGGGTTCAGCAGGAACTGACACTGTAGTCCCCTGCAGCTCATTATATCCTTAACAACCGTGAGAAAATAACCCGCTGTGGTGCCGGGTCTCCTGTTGAAATTTGAATATTTTTATCATATATGGATGACCAGTTTGAAGGTGGCAGGATGCTGCCGCTGGTTGAGGATTTCTATACTATCCAGGGCGAGGGGTATCATACCGGCAAAGCTGCATATTTCATCAGGCTGGGCGGATGTGATATCGGCTGCAGCTGGTGCGATGCCAGGTATACATGGGACAGGCGAATTCATCCGCTTGTGCCGGCAGATGAAATTGTCGCACGCGCTTCATCATATCCCGCAGGATCGGCAGTCATAACCGGAGGTGAACCTTCTTCCTACCCGCTGGGTTATCTGTGCCGGAGGCTGAAAGATCGTGGCATACAAACATTTATTGAAACTTCCGGTTCATATCCCCTTACCGGGGAATGGGACTGGATATGCCTGTCGCCCAAAAAGCAGAGTCCACCCGTACCGGGAATCCATGAAAAGGCCGATGAGCTGAAGGTCATTGTATATAATGAATCAGACCTTGAGTGGGCTGAAGAGAATGCCGGTAAAGTATTGGGTTCCTGCCTGCTCTACCTCCAGCCGGAGTGGAGCAGGTACCAAAAGATCATTTCAACCGTTGTAGATTATGTAAAGGAAAACCCGGCATGGCAGGTTTCACTGCAGGCACACAAGTTCATGCATATACCATAAAGCGTTGGAAAATAGTATATCGTTGATCAGCGGCAGAAGACCTTTTTTACCCTGTTCCCTGCTTAACCCGAAGCAGGCGGTTTTTCTGCTGTTGCTTTTTTTTATGGTTTTTACCGGGACTGTGACTGCAGAGGCACAGGAACTTTCGACAGGAAGCAACCGGGCAGAGAGATTCTTCAATAACGGTATCAGGGAGTTTGACCTTCTCAATTACGAGGAGGCATTAAGCTATTTCCTGAGGGCAGTTTCTGCCGATCCCGGTTTTTATGAGGCATGGCTTCTTGCAGGTGATGTCTGCTTTGAAATGAGTAAATACAGTGATGCTATCGACCATTTCAGAAAGGCTGTATCGATCAATGCAGAATTTTACCCGGTTGTATATTTTAATAAAGGTAATGCATTGATGGCGCTGGGAAGATATGAGGAGGCCCGCATATCTTATAATAAACTCTCCTTTTATGATAATGTTCCGGAAAGGATCCGGAGATCGGCCGGGCAGAAGATACTGAACTGTGATTTTGCGATAGATGCCATAAAGAACCCGGTACCCTTTGACCCGGTGGATATCGGTGCCGCCATTAACTCGGAAGATGATGAGTACTGGCCCACCCTCACAGCAGATGAACAGGTGCTGATCTTCACCAGGCAGACAAAACGTGATACCTCAGGGAGACGGGTGCCTCCAAATTTGCGGGAGGATTTCTATATAAGTTATTTTATCGATGATGAGTGGACGCCTGCCCGGGAAATAGGGCCTCCGCTAAGCTCCGAACTGAATGAAGGTGCACCCTCTGTTACCGCCGACGGAAGGCTGATATTCTTTACCGGATGCAACCGTGAGGACGGTCATGGCAGTTGTGACATTTATTTTGCCGAGCGGACCGGTAACAAGTGGGGAGAGCCTGTTAATCTCGGTCCACCGGTGAACACCACGGCATGGGAAGCGCAACCTTCGGTAACTCCTGATGGCCAGACCATTTATTTTTCCAGTAACCGGAGGGGAGGCCAGGGCAATATGGACCTGTGGTATTCAAACTACCTTGGCAACGGGAAATGGGACACTCCTGTTAATATGGGAGACGTGATCAATACCCCGGGCAATGAGATGTCGCCGTTCATCCATGCTGACACCAGGACGCTCTACTTTTCATCAGACGGGCACACCGGTATGGGGGGCTATGACCTTTTTGTCATACGCAGGGATGAAGAGAAAGGCTGGACTGCCCCGGTGAACCTCGGGTACCCACTGAATACCCATCATGATGAGATCGGCCTGATAGTAAATGCCAGTGGCGACAGGGGGTATTTTGCCTCCGACAGGATGACCGGACTGGTAAGGGACATCTATACATTTGAACTTTACCCCGAAGCCCGCCCACTGGAAGTCTCATATATGAAAGGTACTGTTTTTGATGCCGAAACCCGTAGGCGCTTGTCTGCCGGTTTTGAACTGATTGACCTGGAGACTGCTGAGACTGTAATACAATCTCTTTCAGATCCTGTCACGGGCGAGTTCCTGGTTCCGATAGCCACGGGCAGGGATTATGCCCTTAATGTATCCGGCGAAGGCTACCTGTTCTATTCTGACCATTTTTCCCTTAGCGGATTTTCTCCCCAGACCGACCCCTACCTGAAGGATATTCCGCTTAACCCTATAAAAGAGGGCGAGAAGACTGTCCTCAGAAACATATTTTTCGAGTTTGACAGTTACGAATTGAAACCGGAATCAATCGTTGAGCTCGATTACCTTGTCGGTTTCATGAACAACAATCCGGCTATCAGGATACGCATAAACGGTCATACCGATAATGTAGGAGGTGCAGATTACAATATGGAACTTTCAGACAGGAGGGTTGAGTCTGTAGCCGGATACCTCTACCGCTCCGGTATCAGTCCCCAAAGAGTAGAATACCGCGGATTTGGCGAAACAATGCCGGTAGCAACAAACGAGACCGAAGAGGGCAGGGCCCTGAACCGCAGAATTGAGTTTGAGATTACCGGGTCAGACAGTCGCTGATACCGGTGGCCGGGTAAAACCAGGTCAATCAAAACCGGTCACCGATCCTGTTGGTTATCATATCCGGCCTGAACCGTGATCACCGGGGGTGAGGCAAGGTGTTTCTTTACAGTACACAGGTCCGCGGCCTTTATTACTGCATCCCTGTATTTTTCAGGAAAACCGTCCGGCAGTTGAATGTCTATGCTTATTTTGTCAATCAGCCTTTTTTCGGGGTTATAATTCATTGTCTGGACCAACCTGATCCCGGAGGAAGGTATTTCTCTCTGATCACAGAATGATTTCACATATATCCCGGCGCAGGTTCCGATTGAAGCAAGAAACAGGGAAAAGGGCTCAGGGGCGCTTCCGCTGCCGCCGGCCTTGACAGGCTGGTCGGTTTTAATTGTCATGCCCTTGTATTCTGCATTTACTTTCTTGCCATCTTCAAAACTTATTATCATCTCCATTGAATAATGATTTTTCTCTGGTTTTTTATTTTTATGCAAAGATAATCCAAATATATTGATATATGAATTGGTTGTAAGGGAAGATCCGGCGCCGGCATTGATTGACCGGGTATGGTCCTTGGTTCAGGTCGTTATCTTTTGTATATTGGCAGGATGACTGATCACGAAAATTTATAAAAGAGAGCCATGGAATGCAAGATTGAAAAGAACAAACAGATCTGTAACTGTACCTATTCATGCAGCCGTAAAGGCCTTTGCTGCGAATGCCTTCACTATCACCGCCGAATGGGACAACTCCCGGCGTGCTACTTCAGTGAAAGTGCAGAAAAGACCTATGACCGGAGCATTGAGAATTACCTGAGGAGCCGCTAGGTTGCCACCTGGAGCACATAAAGGCAACAGGCCCGGATGCCGGAGGCTTAACTCCTGCATTCAGGCCTGTCCCTGTGCCTTTTCCGGGCAACGAAGATGTTCACGTCATTATTTACTCTTATCGGGAAATTCGGGTATTGGAGGAACCCACTGATCCCACTCCTCTATCTTCTGAAGTATTACTTCTATTGCCTTATCCAGCTGGTCGTCAATTCCCCTGAACTCTCTTGCGGGATCATTGTCGATCCAGATATCGGGTTCCACACCTTCACCCTCAATGATGAAACCGCTTCC
>SLOE01000024.1 GCA_007132715.1 Bacteroidales bacterium | reverse complement strand
TTAATACGGCCGTGCAGCAGGACCGAGCGGTATTTCATGAAGTAGCTGCATGCCACATTCTCATGCCTCCCTCTCAACTCGTGGTCGGTGCTGAAAGCAGCACATGCCTTGTCATTTAACCTCAGCACATCAAACTTCTTTCCTCCAGGGCCTGCATGAAGATAGAGCTCCCCGTCATGGTAGCCGAAGTTGAACGGCAGCACATAGGGCACACCACTGTCATCAGCCATCCCGAGGTAACAGACATCACATTTGCCGATAATTTCTTCAATATCCTTCTGTTTGAGGTCAGTCCTGGGTCTCATGATAAATGGTTTAAGCAGGTTCTTCCTGAATTGCAGATTATTTTTTGCTCTGAACTCCGGTTTTTTCTTTCTCCTCCCCGGAATCAGAAATAAAGAGTTCTCTCAGCCTTCGCACCTCTTTCCACAGCACCCCCCCTGTAAGGATAATCAGCAGAAGTGATCCCGCCAGTGATATCCACTCGCCGACCAAGTAGCCCCTGGGCCTGAACCTGAACTCTATCTCATATTCTCCCTCGGGAACAGCCATTGCCCGCAGTATGTAGTTCACCCTGAAATGTTCGGCAGGTGTTCCGTCAATATAGGCCTCCCAGCCGGCATCATAATAAACCTCAGAGAATACAGCCAACCTGGTTGATCCGGCCCGGGCAGTGTATACGAGGTGATTGGGACTGCAGGAAGTAAGCAGAATATAGTCCCCTTCATCAACCGGTTCAGCCTCTGCAACCAGATCCTCATCAATATCATCACCTGTCACAGGTTCAATCTCTGCCTCTTCTGTGCCCCCGTCAGATAAATCTTCTGCATGGTCACGGGTATTGCCCGGGGCGGCCGACGTAATAAAACGTACATGGTCTTCGAAGCGACGGTCAACTATCGCCTCCCTCGCGGGGTCAAAATCATAAAGCGCCACGATCTCCTGGTCTGCATTTTCCACTACCCTTACCGTATCGACAAACCATGCATTACCAAGTGCGCCGGGGTTTCTGAACGGCTGCGGGCGCCCGTTCTCACCCGGGCGAATTAAATATTTGGTGTTAAGCATGTTCAGCACATCCATGTTGTTCCGGCCCAGGTGGTAATCGATCAGGTCCTGGTACCGCCCCATCTTGGCACCATGATAACCACCTATCGAATTGTGGTGGTAGGAGGTGATTGCATCGTTAAAGGGGCTGCGGGTGAGGTTAAAGACCCGGTAGTGCAGATCATCATCCCTCAATATAACCGCATCGGCCTCGGTCTTGAGAAACGGCTGGAGAATATTGCGCTGCGTTACAAATTCATCGCTGCTGAGAAATCTCCTGCCCACTCCCCACATATCTACAAGTATTATCAGTGCGGCTGCCAGAGCCAGGTATTTGGCAGAGATCCATCTCTTCAGAAAGATGTAGACCAATCCTGCACCGAGGGAGATGAAGACCAGCGATCTCAGGGCGTCCAGTCTCAGGAGCCTCACCCTGTCGGCTTGCAATGCATCAATCATTATGTCAGGCCACCCTGCTGCCGCAAGCTGATTGTCGATATCACCAGAAAAGCTGAGCAACAGGCGGGGAGCAACCAGAAAAAGCAGAGTTACCCCTCCGGTAATATAGAAAGCTTTCCTGAGCGCATCCATCATACCGGGCCCCCTTTTGCCCTCAACAACCTCCTTCAGGCTGAGTATGGCAAGCATGGGTATGGTGATCTCTGCAATGACAAGTATCATCGACACGGTCCTGAACTTGTTGTACCCGGGGAAATAGTATATGAAAAGATCCGACAGCCACGCTAAATTATGCCCCCATGCCAGTGCCAGAGACAATACCGTAGCAACCAGGAGCCACCATTTGTACCTGCCTTTCACCACTATCAGTCCGAGCACAAAAAAGAAGATAACCACGGCACCTATATATACAGGTCCCGCCGTATAACGCTGTCCGCCCCAGTAAACGGGTGCCCCTGCAACAATATCGCGTGCTCCGGCCACCCCGTGCTCATTCAGGACCCGGTACAGCTCCGAGCCGGTTCCAAGGTCGTATGAAGATGCGCCTCCCTTGAAGTTCGGGATAAGCAGGTTCATCGTTTCGGCAATGCCATAGCTGTAGTCGTTCAGGATATAATCCCTGTCCAGTCCCCCGGTCCTGACCTCCTGCCTGGTTGTCAGCTCCGAAGGGCCCCGCATGGAATACTGCCCGTATTCCCATACAAGGTACATATTGGTAAAGTTGGATGCAACCGCAAGCAATACCGGAATAACCAGGATCAGAAGTGTTCTGAAAAAATCAGGCACCAGTCTCTTTCTGACAGCATGGACAAACTCAAATATCCCGTAAATTAAAACAATTAAAAGGGTATAGTATGTTATCTGAAGGTGATTGGTAAATATCTGAAGGGCCAGGAAAAGGCCCAGCAGCACGGCTCCCAGCATCACCTTCCCCCTGAACGCAAAAATAATTCCCGCCAGGATCGGGGCCATATAGCTCATTGCATGAGCCTTGGTGTTGTGACCCGCCACCTCTATTATGAAGAAGTAGGTTGAAAAGCCGAAAGCGATCGCCCCGGCTACCGAGAGCCAGGGGTTCACCCTGAATGCAAGCATCAGTAAATAAAACCCCAGCATGCTGAGGAACAAATATTTTGCAGGTACCGGCAAGCCGAGGGATAGAAGCCTGTCAACATACCTGACAAGGTTATATGGGTATCTCACCGAGATCAGGTAAGCAGGCATACCGCTGAACATTGCGTTAGTCCACAATGCCTCCTCACCGGTCTCCTCCCTGAATTCAACAATTTCACGTGCCATACCCCTGAACTGGGTAATATCGGGCTGCATAAGCTCCTTTCCTTCAAGGATCGGATAGAAAAAGGCAAGTGTAACGGCCATAAATACAACCAATGCTGTAATATGCGGTGTGAATTGCCTGTAGGGGATGTTTAGGATTTGTGCAAGTTGCATATATCAGTCGTCTAATTCTTCATAATCAACATATTCGCCGTCATCACGGGTGATTATCTTATCCTTACCGGGACGGTACCTGATTGTAATCTCTCCCTCTCTCTCCTTTCTTCTTTTTTCCCTCATCTGTCTCTCATAATCCCTCCTTATCCTGTTGGACATCCTGTTCGCAAAGAACCTCACAATATAGGGAAACACATACCTGCTAAGGAGGCTTGATATAAACCACACCAGGAAAAAAATAATTGCAAATCTGATCAGTCCCATCAAAATCTACTTTAAAGCCTACAAAGGTAATAATAATTTTACAGGAGTGTAAGCAACAGCAGGAGCGGTGCACGGTTACCCGGAGGCTGCGAAATACTGAGCTGCATACCCTTGTTCAAAATATGATGCCTTCGTTACAGGTCCAAAATTGTAAAATCAACTCTCCTGTTCCTGTTCCTTCCCTCTTCTGTCTGGTTACTGGCAATCGGCCTGGAGAAACCGTACCCTTTTGAAACGATCCTTCTGGCATTTATCCCTTGCGATATAACATATTCAGCCACAGCAAAAGCCCTGCCCTCTGACAGCGCCAGGTTCACTTCGGCTGAGCCTATATTATCGGTATGCCCTCCAATCTCAACTGTAACGTTGGGATACTCCTTCAAAAACTCGATCAGAGCATTGAGCGACCGGAACGATTCAGGCATCAGTACAGAACTTCCAGTTTCAAAATAGATGTTTTCAATCTCGATGGACTGGCCAACCTCCAGGGGGGTAACATAAAAATTCCGTCTTATAACTGTCATAGGTTCTGCAGCAGTAAGATCAACAGGCTCCGGACGGTTATAGAAGTTAACAAGCTGGGGGATCAGATCATAATTGAACCCTACAGGCAAGGCGAGTTCATAGCCTGCATTCTCCTGATCGTATTCAAATGCTGATGACTCGCGCCCGTTGACCAGCATCCGGACATCATACCCCGGCTCAAGATTCCTGCCGGTTTTGGTATTGACAACATTACCGGCCAGCGTTACCAAATTTACACCAATCCTCTCTGCCAGCACATCCTGTTTGATAACAGCATGTTCATTATATGATGTCAGGTCAATTCTTGCGTCAATTGTCCGGTAATTATTTGCAGATACACCCAGAATATAATTTCTTCCGAAAGGCAGTCTGACTGAATAGGTACCATTTATTGGGTCTATGTATACCGAGTCAGCTTTTTCACCATTGATCATGAAAACAGGCAGAGCATCAACATCAATCGGGGTCATCGACCTGTTATCAAGAACCTGTCCGCTCAATTCAACCCAGGGTACCGATGTCATTCGAAGCTCAATACTCCTCTCGACAAATGACTGTTCTCTCCTCACATCGACAGTGACCGGCTCATATGTAAAATTATCAGCCTTTCCTGAAAAGATATAATTTTCACCAAGTGGCAATCTTGCGCGGAAAGTTCCGTTACGGAAGTTAAATTCAACAGAATCGGAAACCTCTCCGTTAACCAGAACATCGGGGTTCCTTGAGGCCGGCAGAGGCAATCCTGTCCGACTACTTACCAGTCTGCCTCTCACCAGCACAAATGGAAATTCCTCAAACAGTTTTATGGTGAATAACTCAGCCGTCCCCTGTTCAGCAGATATCGAACTGTACCAGGCCCGGCCTTCATCTGAATTCATTATATACCAGGAATTCCAGAACGGACTGTTAATTGTATCGTTAAGCCTTACGGGAGTCGACCATTTAATGTAGGTGTCATCCAGCCTTTCAACAAAATAGATGCTCCTGTTATTCCGGTCATTGTCGATCCCGGCCGAAAAATAGAGTTTTGATTTATCTGATGTCAGAAAGGGGGCCTCAGGACTGTTCAGTCTTTTTCCTTCAAACCGTTCCAGTCTGATCTCGCGTGGCCTTGTATAGGTGTTATCAGGATTGCGCAGTGAAATATAGAGTGATGATCTGTGGCTGTTATATCTTCTCGAAAATGAATGAACAAGAACCTCGCGGTCAGTAGTCATAAAGGCTGCACTAACTTTCCCCCTGCTCATCCTGCTGAAACTTTTCACATCTACAGGTCGCGGGGCACTCCACTCGTTATCTCCCGTTCTTTCGATCACTGAGTAGCCGTTGTTCACCCGGAAAGTACCTTTCCTGTTGAACTGGCCGAGTATCAGGTATGACCTTCCATCTTCAAGTGCCGACAGTATTGCATTATACCTGCCTATATTGACCGTTTCGGGCAGCCGCCGGGCTTCTGACCAGGATCCGTCTTCCCGGAGTTTTATATACCATACATCCTGGGAATCCCTCTCCCCAAACTTGTTCTCCGGGTGATTTATACGACTGAAATAGAGCCTGGTTCCATCAAAAGATATCACAGGATTAATATCGCTGTAACCTGCACCTGTCGCACTGACAAGGCTCTCGGGAACATTCAGGGCCTGTCCGCCCACAGGCAGTCCGGATAAAATGGTAATGAATAGAATTAACCCAATTGAAGCTACAGATTTTCTCATGCCGGTACAACAATTTGTTATATGTCAATTATTTAACGATATGGCAATCCCTGTACGGGTGTGACCCTGCCGAATACCAGGTTCATCCCAACCCTTAAATTAAGGTTTGTAAAGGTGAACGGATCCACTATTGGTGTATATAGATTGTCGGCCAGAAGATATATCTGGAAGGGTCCCGGCTTGATGATCATTCCAAAGCCAATGTTCGATATCGTCCTCTGGTTGGCCGACACAGAAAGTGCCAGATTTAGAGCCCGGCCGACACCCTGGGTGATCCCGACTGACAAAGCAGGATAGAACCCCCTGTTTATTACCGAATAGAGATGGACTCCAACTTGTGTCCGCGCAGCAAGCTGATAATCGGCGGCAAGGTAGAATCTCGGCGCAAGCCAGGTGCTGTATCTGACTTCGGCCGTCTCCGAGGATTCAAAATTACCTGTAAATTCCTGGATCAGGGTATCGGCATTTATTTCATTACCCGCGAGCAATTCAGTCAATATGTCAAAACCCGCGAAATCTGCTCCGCCTTTAAGATCCAGTACCTTTGTACTATCACTCCATGAGATAAAACCCAGGTTACTGAAAGCGAATGTAAACCTTGTCCGCGAATCAAAATCATATGAGACCCCTCCGCTGAGAGCAAAGCCTGGATTTCGTGACCGGGTAAAATATTTCAAAGTACTGTTAAAATCACTGAACTGTTCAAAATTTACGTTGCTTAGAGAGTCGCCAGGTATCCCTGAAGTCCGCAATGTAACATCAGACACTGCAGAAAGGGCATACATATCATCGTCAAACCTGACTTCAAACTGCTTTGGGTTTAGATAAATATTGGTCAGGCCAAACAAAAAGCTGGCCCTTCCTCCGAATGTCCACTGATCCCTTTCGGTCGAGGCCCCGAAGGTGTGTTCCCTGTATAGCGATGTATTAATGCCCAGCGGCGCCAGGTCCATGGCTTTGCCGGAATACTGGGTGTTGCCCTCAATTGCAAGACTGAAAAGTGATTTCGGATAGAATAAGTTCATCTCACCGTTCATCCTTCCGGCGTACCAGAAGTTCCAGTTATCTATGCGCATTTTGAGGTGAAACAGCTCAAATCCGGCATTTGCATGCAGCATATTGCGGTTACGCAATTGATCTTCAAGTTTGTCAGGGGAGACAATCAGTGTCCTTCCGTCAATTTCAAGAAACGATCCGGGTACAAACCCGTTATGAATGACCTGGAAGTACACCGAAGAGACTCCCGGCAACCCGATGCTGAGAGAATGCTCTGACCTGAGCGTGGGGTTCAGGTAGGTGGACTGGAACAGGTTGTGCATGAAAGGCAGGGTAAGCTCTGATTGCGCACCGGCATTCAGTCCCAGACACAGGATCGAAAATACAACAATTGATCTTTTCACGGTTCTGTTTATCATCTGTTATTATATCATAAAACTATTGGTACCGGTTAAACTGCATATCTTTGCACATTATAAATAACCTCAGGGACCGGGATTAACTGTAATGTCGAGCGCAACCGACATCTGTATTGTTATTGATTGTGATGCCAGGATGTTCACTACCCTCCGGTTTTCAGTACCAGTATCAACCCTTAAAACAAATTCCGTTTTGGCAGATGAAGCAATGGCGTCATACTTATCCCTTGGAAGCTCAAAAACTGTCAGTTTCTCCCTTTCGGTCCCTGCAATGGGGTTCCCGTTCCCATCAATGTCAGGGCTCTCGATTATGTTTTCAACATCTCCGTCATTATCAAACAATAATGCCAAAACATTGTCATTCTCATCAAGAAAGCTGGCCTGCAGGGCAAATGTCATCGGCAGTCCGTTTACGGTTTTAAGAAGGAGAGTAACCTTGTAATCATCTATCAGATCTATTGAATCCAGCTCGGGCCATGAAAGATCTGACAATACCTGGCTGAAACGCAGGTTTTCGATACTGCCCGACAGGGGCAATTCAAAATCCATGTCTATATTGAATGAACTGGTGTCATTGACATAGAAATCATGGGGAGAAAAGAAAGCCTGGTCAGTATCACCTAAATTAAAATTCCCTGAGAACGATATTTTATTGGGACTAAAGGGGAGTACCTGCTCCATATTTGAATTGCCCGCATCCAGCCTGAAAAGTTTCGATGCATAAGGTGCATCATCGGTGGCGAAGGGAAGATAATTTATCTCACCCAGTAGCAGTGCATCCTCCAGGTCGGTCCCCGTGTTTTCCAGGTACTTTATCTCGTTGTCATAATTCTCAAATCTGATCTCATCAATAAGAACAGACGAGGGTGTACCGAAGGATGTCCCTATATCAAACTGCAGTGCAGGATTCTTAAGGAATATTTCCCCTTCTATTACAGAAGAGAGTGATCCCAGGTTGATCTCCTGGGCCGGCAGCTCAATGTCATGATAAATCAGGCCTGTCATTCTCTCAAAGGCAACTGAGGAAAAACCGAAACGAACTGCGATTTCACCTGAAACACCGGGGGCAGAACTTACACCAATCCCGTAACTGATGGAGTTGTAAATAATATCAGTTCCGTCGAAAACAAACATATCAAGCACTGCACCCGAAAGGTCATAAACATGCCTGCTTACGAAGGGGTTTTCTGACCAGTCGGCAACTGCCACCAACCCGTCAGGCTCTTCAGGGGTCCTGAGTGAAGTAAGTAAAAGCTCGGCGCCAACATCGTCAATCTCGCTCCGTTCAAATTCAATCCAAAGTTCGCCCCCGCTTAAATCAATGTATTTAATCTCCGAATCGCTGCCAATGGTGGCATAATCCTCCGAATAAAGGTCAAAAGAGCTCTCAGACACAGGAATGGGGAAACCAAACTCCCTGTCGGGCACATTAAAGGTATTCAAATCCAGTTCAAACGTAAGATTTTCATTTACCTTAAAGATAATGCTGTCATTTCTGACCACTATTACCGAGCCGGGATCTGCAGACTCAAGAAGGTCTTTGAGGTTAACGGTGGAATTTACCACCGGAAACCCGAATGAGGGAGAAAAAGACTCTATCTTCACCTCTTCGATATCATCAAAATCATTCAGGTAGCAACCCTTCACGATAAACAACAGCGCGGCAACCACCGCTATTACAAAATATTTTCCCATATATTCAAAATTTATCCTTATACTCGTGTTTGATTAAAAATTATCAAAGGAATTCCTTAAAATAATTTAACAAAAAACGAACATTTTTGTGCGCTGACCGTTTAAAACTATATGTAAGCGCGTTAAATATACAAAGATAAAAGAAACCTTCAATAGAACATTAACCGATTTTCTAACCAAATAAACAATACGATCGTGAAAACAAAAATTCTTAAAATTACCGGTCCCGCAGCAATTATGGCGATTATGATGTTGTCCTTTACTGCATGCGATGAGTTTGCCCCAACCATTAAAGTGCCATTTGAGAGCGATTCTGAATTTTCCATAACCGCAGAAGAAGCGACTTTAAAAAGCGGTGAAAGCTATCCCCTTCTTCATGAATGGGTCTATACTGAAAGCTTAAGCGCCCTTATCTCCGACAAGGGTGGCAATCCCGAAAAGATCAGGGAAAGCAATATAACCGGTGTAACTTTCACCCTGGTAAATGCAGATGCAGGAAACCTGGCAGATATCATCTCGCACCTGGAGCTTAAGATAGACGAGCATCCTCCGGTGAGTAAAACCCTTGTTGCCAGGTCCCTGGAGATATCCAGCAACAGCATATCATTTGAAATCATTCTCGATGACATACTCGATTATGTAGTTAACGATAGCGGCATGATTTTCAGCCTGTATGGCAATGCCAATAAAGAAGCTCTTGAGGAGGATCTTGAAGTTAAAATAAGCGTTTCGTCAGAGATGGTGGTACAACTCCTGTAAAGTTGCTTTTAGCAGCTCCTGCCTACCCGGCCCTTACGGGGACTGGCACCCTGCAGGTAAAGAACATGCATGGTTCACTTTGAAGGAGGCTGTCCCAAAAGGGCAGCCTCCTTTTCAGTATACATTGTAGTTATAAAGGAAGTTATCATCAGAACCGACAATCAGGTTGAAATCGGTCTGCCCGGGCCTGAAAAATCCTACCGTGAAACATGACCTGCCGGAAAGCGGAAAACCTGTATAGAGCTCCCCACCGGAATTGAACAGGTATATACGTCCCTCATCCTGTGAGACAACACCGATTTTCCTGTCCCTTGCCGAAAAGTGGTAGTAGGCCGGCACATGAATTATCTCAGACGGGAACTCATGGCTGAAGATCAGCAGTCCGTTATTGCCGAAGACCTCAAGGCGGTTGCGGTCAACAAAGATATAGTCCTTCAATCCGTTTGCATTCACATCCTGAAAGTCAAAAAAATGTCCTGATGAATACTCTCCCAGCTTCACCACCTCGGTAGTTCCGTCCAGACCGATATGCCATACCAATCCCAGGGTGTCGGTAATTGTTATCCGGGGTGCGGAAGCCGGAGTTCTTCCCTCAAATACTATGTTATTCTGCCCTGAAACGGGAAACACTTTATCGGGCCTCAGCCTGACGTTACCCCTGCGGTCAAGTATGTAAACCCGGTGCCTGTCCGCAAAAACTATATAGTCTCTTCCACCCGACCTTATATGTTGTATCTCATGATAGACATTGTGTTCGGTCCTTTCGAAGTTCCAGCCGGGGACTATATTCCCGTCTCCGGAACGGACCACAACAGTGCGGTCCTCACAGGCAACAAATATCCGGTAGTCCCTGCTATCCTCATAGTCAAAAACAGATATACCGTTTGTGGCCGGGGATGGAAGACGGACAGGGTATCTGCCCACATCATTGCCGTTACGGTCAACCATAAATATCTGCTCGCGCGTATTGAACAGCATCTGCAGCCGGTTGTTTTTGTAAAGGTCAATCTGGTAAACATCACCCAATATTCTTCCAGGCAGCGGCCTTTTCCACAAAATTCGACCGGCGCGGTTTATCAGGTAAATGTTGTTCTTCTCATCCTGGACGAATATCTCGTTCTCCCCTGTATTATGATTTACCAGCAGGTGAGGTTTGAAATCAATTACCGTATCAAGCAGGGTCTGCCATTCGGTGCGGGGTTCCTCTGTCACCACCGGGGAGTATCTGAGAGAGAGATTATTGTATAGCATATCGTTGTCGGCGGAGAACTGGGCCGACAACGCCTGGAACTTCCTTACCGGTCCCGGATCCTCTGCAATATTCCCGGCAACATCCTCTCTCAGTAACCAGGTTAGCAGTCCCGCCGATCTTGGCAGATCAGTATAGAACCACATGTTGCTCTGCAACATCAGGTACTCCGAAAAATCTCTGAAACGCCTGTCTGCACTCAGGGTCTGGTTAAGCACGTTGGCATGTATGAACTCCGAAAGACCTTTTACCGATTCACCAAAGACCAGGTAGTTGCCCACAAAAGTGTACCATAAGGTTTGCGCTGTTCCAAACGCCCTGCCTGACAGCAGCTCGCCGGTCTGTGTAAAGGGGAACCTGAATATATCGAATGACGTTTCACTATCAACCCTGTAAACTTCACGATAGGCCTCCCTTCTTCTTCCCTGCTGACCGGCATGATGATCCAGGACCCTGCCAAGAGCCTCCCCGGCCAGGGAGCTGCTTCTTGTCCGCACCATAAGGAATGATTCCCCCTCCGTTCCGGGCTCTTCCCAGCCGGTCATGACCAGTACAACCTCCCCTTCCATAAATGACTGGAATAAAGGAAAGAACCCGGTTCCGGCAGTAGTTCTGAACTCCTCCTCCAGTCTTCTCAGGCGTTCCTGCCTGCCGTTATCGCCGTTCCATCTGCGCATATTTTCATGAAAAAGATGCACGTCACTCATTCCCAGGGCCAGGAACGCCGAGGCATTGCCCGGAATTACCTGCAGAGCACCGGTGGTTACAGGTGATTGACCATCAAACAGATCAAGGTAGCTATCCCCTTCCCTGCATGCCCTCGAAAACCCGTTCATCAGCATCCCGTCAGCACGCAGGTGCAGGTCCAGCTCAGCCCAGTCACCCAGGACTCCGCCAAGCAGCAGCGAATTCCTGATTTCTCCGCTTGTCCATGAGGATATATACCTGGGAAGGTTGCGCAGGTTGACAAATATATTGGCAGCAACGTTCCTGCCTGTTGTAGAGTAGACTTTCATGAAATAATCGTCATCGAAGATATTGTCACCCACCGCTACCTGGTCGATTGCATTTTCCAAAAGCACAGGAGAGAAGCTGAGAATAAAAATACCTTCGGTAACAGCCCAGGAGAAATTACCAGGTCCGCGATCACCGTGCATCGTCACATCGTAAATCCTTACACGGTTGTAAAGCCGTTCGCCTGTCATGGCCCGGCCTTCAAGCAGAGATCCGGCAAGCTCTTTCAGTTCAGACACTTCCCTCATTCCCGATATGGAAGTATAAAATACCGGCTGGTAACGGTCCCTTCCCGACGGATGCATTGAGAGCAGCAGTTTCCGGTTCCTTGCAAGCTCTCCGGCATTCGGGTTGGCACCGGTCAGAGAATCAAGGTACCTCACGCCTGTCAGTATCCATTTGTTGCCGGTTGCCTTTTCCAGTGCGGCCCACATATCACTCCCCTTTTCCAGTGCATCTGCAAATGAGGAAAAGTCGGAAGTGCGGATCACCACAGCAGCATCCGGAGCAACTGCCCTGATAGGATCTCCACCTGTTATTACAGTCCCCCGGAAATATATCCAAACCCCAGTTATAAGGGCAATGGAAGTAATAATAAGGGTAGCAAAAAGAATTCTTTTTAACATCGTCATCCCGTTTTCACCAGAATACCCTTTCCTGCCCGTAAAAGTACGTTTTTTTTAGTGTATTATCCACCGGCAGGTCACCACCAAAATCCCCAAAAACAGATTAATTATCAACACCCGACAGGTGATTAAAAAAAAGTATTATAATTTTGCTGCCTGAAAAGTCCTTATGATCCCGGCGGCAGTTACACGCCTGGGTCTGATTGTTGAACCGATAACCCAGTCTCAATGGAGCATTTGAACACGATAATAACAGGCACAGGAAGCTACATACCCTCCGTGAGGATATCCAATTCAGAATTTACCCGCCAGACCTTCTTTGAAAAAGACAAGAGCAGGATTGACAGTCCCGGTGAGATTGTGATCGACAAGTTCAGGGATATCACAGGTATTGCAGAGCGAAGATGGGTCAGGGAGGGTGAGAGCAACTCCGACATTGCAGCCATCGCAGGACGTGAAGCCATTAAAAGTGCGGGCATAGATCCTGAAACACTCGATTATATAATGGTTGCCCACAATTTTGGTGATGTGCTCCAGAACACGATCCAGTCTGATACCCTCCCCTGCCTTGCAGCAAGGGTAAAACACACACTCGGTATCAGGAACCCCTCATGCGTGGCATATGATATCATTTTCGGCTGTCCCGGGTGGGTACAGGGTGTGATCCATGCCGATTCGTTCATACGTACCGGCCTCGCGAAGAGACTGCTGATCATAGGGACTGAAACACTCTCAAGGGTAGTAGACAAGTACGACCGTGATACAATGATATTTTCCGACGGAGCCGGCGCCACCGTGGTTGAGGGAGTGAAGTCAGACCAGAAAAAGGGGTTCCTGGCCTCTGCCACCGTATCCAATACCATTGAAGAGGCCTACTACCTGTACCTGGGGGAATCGAACGCACCTGACAGTAATCCGAATATCCGTTATATCAAGATGCACGGGAGAAAAATATATGAATACTCTATTTCAAACGTGCCGCAGGCCATGAAGGCAGCCCTTGACAAGACAGACATACCCATCGGCGAGGTCAAAAAGATATTGCTTCACCAGGCAAATGAGAAGATGGACCAGGCAATAGTTCAGCGGTTCTACAGGCTCTACGGTTTAAGGCCCGATGTGTCGCAGGTCATGCCGATGAACATTCACGAGCTGGGCAACAGCTCGGTAGCAACTGTTCCCACGCTGTATGACATGATACTGAAAAAGCAACTGAAAGACCATGAGATAAGCGACGGCGATGTGATAATTTTCGCCTCGGTGGGAGCAGGCATGCATATTAACGCTATAGTTTACAGGCAGTAGTCCCCGACACCCCTGCAACCTGATGCCGGCAACGGCAAACCGGCTGCCATGGCGCATAACGTCACTCTTCCCGGCAACGGCAAACCGGCCGCCATGGCGCATAACGTCACTCTTCCCGGCAACGGCAAACCGGCCGCCATAGCGCATAACGTCACTCTTCCCTGCCCCTGATCTTCGCCCTTCTGAAATCCTTCTCCCTGTCGAAAAGATACCTGTAAGTCACATGAGTCTTGGCAACGCTAAACCCGAGCTGGTTTGCCAGCTTTATCATTGGCGGGTTGAAGTCCCCTATCCAGTTGAGCTCAAGCTCTTTGTACTGGAAGCCCGGTTGGGTTCCGATATCGGCAAAAGCTTTTATCATACCCCCCTCGACACCCTTGCCCTGAAACCTGGGAACAACGCCGAAGATAACCCCGTATGCCTTGTTGCATGTCTTGTTCCATTTATGGTACAGGAATTTGATCTTACCAGGAAGATCGAGCCTGCCATTAAGGTGCTTCACGATCTGGTTGAACTCCGGTATCATTATGTAGAAGCCTATAGGCTCATCTTTGTGGAAGGCAAAATAGATCAGCCTCTCGTCCATTATAGGTTTGAAACTGTTCAGCATAGCCCTGACATGGGCTTTTGATATCTCCTTGACACCGGAAAACCCGGCCCATGCCTGGTTATATACTGTACGGGTATCTTCGGCAACCTTGTCCATCTCTTTTCTGCTGATGTGCCTGAACGAAAAATCGGGATTACGGTAAACCCTTTCAGCCTTCTCCATGATAATGGGATTTACACCTTCTATACTGATCGGCCGTCGGAACGTGTACTGATTGAAATAGTTCATAAAACCGTACTCTTCAAAAAGGTCCTTATAATACCTGAAATTCCATGGCATACAATAGTTAGGCTCGGAGAACCCGTCTACCAGCAGTCCCCACCACCGGTCCCTGTCGCCGAAATTCACCGGACCGTCCATTGCTTCCATCCCTTTTCCGGCGTGCCATTCCCTGCAGGCATCGAACAGCCTGAATGCCGCCTCACGGTCATTTATGCACTCAAAAAAACCCATGCCCCCGGTAGGCTGTTCACTCCGTGCCGCAACCTTTTTATCATAAAAAGCAGCCACTCTCCCTACTGTCTCTCCGCCGTTTTCCCTCAGCACCCACCTGATACACTCGCCCGAGCGGAACGATTTGTTCTGCTTCGGGTCGAACACCTTTTCGACGTCACTGTCCAGCGGCCGGATCCAGCCAGCCTCATGCCTGTACAACCTTACCGGCAACATAAGGAATTCCTTCGCTGTCTTTTTGTCATTTACCTCAACAAGACTGAAAGCCATTCGTCATAATTTTGTTTGACATTACTTCTCCTCAGCCAAAGATATTACCACAATCCTAAATTACCGAACACTTCGGGTAAAAAAGATCAAAACAACTATCTTTGACCCCGGTAAAAGGCAACTTTCCCTGGAAATAAACAGGCTCCCGGGCGAAAAAGGCCGGTGCCCGGACATAACAGACTGCCCCCGGGCGAAACGGCTATAAAAGTAATACTTTATGGAAAACGGAAGGATAAAAAATATTTTATGGGACTGGAACGGTACCCTTCTCAACGACATGGAGCTATGTATCGACTGTATGAACACACTGATGGAGGAGCGTTCCCTGCCACGGCTTTCGCCGGAACTATACAGGGAGGTGTTCACCTTTCCAATAAGGGATTACCTCCTGAAGATAGGTTTTGACTTTTCAAAGGAGGCCTTTGAGGTACCCGCCGACCAGTTTGTTGTGCTTTACAACCGGCGCTATCCGGAGGCGCGCCTTTTTGAAGATGCAGATGGCACACTCGAGCACTTCAGCCGGCTGGGAATAAGGCAATTTATCCTTTCAGCACAGGAACATGGATTACTTGAAAGAATGCTTGAGTACTACAAAATAAGGCACTACTTCGAAGCCGTTACCGGCACAGCCGACAATTATGCACACTCCAAACTTGAAGCCGGGAAAAGTCTGATAGTCCGTAACAAGCTGGTTCCCGGCGAGACGGTAATGATAGGCGACACCACTCACGACCACGAGGTGGCAGATGCACTGGGCGTATCCACCCTGCTCCTGGCGCAGGGGCATCAGAGCAAAGGACGCCTCAGGGCAACAGGTTCAGCGGTGCTGGACGATTTCGATGCCGTCAGAAAGTACCTGGAAAACCACAAAGGCAGCATCAACTAATCCTCAGGGGTGTGGTCGTGCCACTGAAGCAGTATCCGTGCTATATTGGTTGCGTGACTGTTGATATTGCGTAGCATGGCCATCAGCTCCAGGTGGGTTTTGGAGCTCATGAGGGTCCCCTCGGCCTCCTGCTGCATCCTTTCATAATGCTGCCTGGCCATTTCAAATGATATCGTCCTGTACTCCTTATACTTTTTCTTCATCTCAGCGGCCTTCTCCATATCAAGCTCGCTGAACACCTCCAGGGCCCTTCTTATCTGCCGGCAGGTCTTCTGGTGATACTCCTCAAGCTCCGCCTTGCCTTCGGGACTGAAGTCGTAGCTTGATGCTATCCAGAAATCAGCTTTCCTGTGCATCGGACCCGACACCACGTCGGCTATCAGTTCAAGCTCCTTGACGGTATACAGTATCTGGAAAGATTCGTTTGCCCGCTCCTCCATTGTTCCGGCACGGTTTATTTTCAGCAGGTAGGCATTTATCTGGTCGCGCAGAAAGTCGACCTTCTCCTCGCGCTGGCCAATAATCTTCATGACAGCCGAATTTTTGTATATAAATACAGGCAGTATGGAGGTGACCATCTCATGCACCACTTCGCCCATTCTCAGTGTCTCCTTCTTGGCCAGGCTGAGAGCCATCACGGGTGTTTTCAGCATGCTCTCATCCAGGTAGTTGACATTGAATGCCGGCAGCTCTGCTTTCTTTTTCCTGGGCATGATCCACTCAACAAACCTTGCAAGGCTGATTGTAAAGGGAAGTATCAGCAGTGCCACGAACACATTGTAAACGGTATGTGCATTTGCAATCTGCCTTGGCATAACCTCGGCCAGCACGGCCATCTCGTCAGCCCCGGCCGGTGCTCCCGGAGATATGGTCTCAATGACCAAAGCGAACGGTTTAATCCACCATATAAAAAGCAGCACCCCGAATACCTTGAACAGGGTAACTGCAAGGGCCACCTTCCTGGCTTCCCGGTCGGCCTTGACCGAAGCGATCATTGCTGTGACGGCCGTACCTATGTTCGATCCGAAAAGCAGTGGTATGGATGCCTCCAGGCTTATAAGTCCCTGAGTCCCCAATATAATCATAATACCCACAAAGGCTGAGCTGCTCTGTATAAGTGCAGTAAACAGCGTCCCGACCAATATGCCGAGAAGCGGGTTCTCCAGTCTCAGCAGGAGCTGGATGAAGGGGTCGAAGCTGCGCAGGGGGAACATGGCATCAGACATGATATGCATTCCGAAAAAGAGGATTCCGAACCCCATAACGGCCTCACCGATATTACTCACTTTTTCGCGGTTAGAAAAAGAGTGCAATGCAAAGCCCAGCGCTACAAATACCAGGGCATAATCGGTAAGTTTGAATGCAATAAGCTGTGCAGTGACCGTAGTGCCGACCGCGGCACCCAGTATGATGCCGATTGTCTGCCTGAACTTCATCAATCCGGCATTGACAAAGCTTACCAGCATCACGTTGGTCGCACTGCTGCTCTGTATCACCATGGTGACGAAGGCCCCCAGTCCCATCGCCGAGAGCCTGTTGTTGGTGAGGTTGCTCAGTATAGTCCTCATCTTGTCGCCTGCCGACCTCAGCATACCCCGGCTCATCACCTCCATACCAAGCAGGAACAGGGCAAGTCCCCCGACAAGCCCCACGAAAAGAAACACCAGCCAGTCCGGTTCTCTCGCAAATAAAGTATAGAGCTGCACGTTCTCTTCGTCGGCCGACCTTATACGGGCTATAAGCTGGTATTCACCCCCTGAAGATCCCAGCCTGAAGTTCACCTCTGCTATCCCACCGTTATCGGTCGGCACCATCCTGTTGTCAATCCTGTAGTCGCCTCCTCCCGCAGGATAGCCCACCACCTCGAAAATTACAGGTATACCGACCACCGGGTTCCCGTCCTGATCCACAACCATGGCCCTCACGGGATCAGTATAATCGCCGGACTTCCCGTGCTGGCGGTCTCCCGAGTACCCCCGGAATCCCGGCAAATATGGTTTTTCAAGAAAGTAAGACTGGGTATATGGCACATTCTGATCAGACGGCATGGCTGCCGGCAATACAATTACTGAAAACAGGATCAGAAAGAGTACCCTTTTCACCCGGTTGAGATTTTGCAATACGTAAAAATAATGCATAAACCTGTTCCGGCAATCGGAATCAGCTACATAATTGCAGAAAAATTCAACCTTCCTTTATTAATCCTCCCATATGTTACCTTGAAACGCCGGCAGGTTGCTTTTGTCAATGACCCTCCAGGTTGCCGGCGAACATCCGGAAAGTGAGGTTATGACAGTACACTCCGGCATTACCGGGAAACATTCTTTATGCTGCCTGTTTCCAAATCATGCGCGGGATAAAGAGCCATTATCCCTTAAGCCCGAACGCCTTCCTGATCTTTTCCACCTCGTCGGTCTTCTCCCAGGCGAACATTTCGACCATCTTGTAGTTGCGCCTGATGCCGTCAGTCACCTTCGAATAGGTCTCCTCATCCTGGTAATAGACCTCCACCTCGCAGGTATGCGGTGTGCGTCCGAAATGCCCGTACCTGGCAGTTTTTGCAAATACGGGGTTTTTCAGGCCGAACCGCTTTATTATCGCGGCGGGACGCAGGTCAAAAAGCCCTGTAACTTTCTGTGCTATCTCCTCATCACTTATACCCTTACGGGCCGTTCCGTATGAATTGACAAACAGTCCAACCGGTTCAGCCACTCCAATGGCGTAAGCCACCTGCAACAGTATCTCTCCGGCAGCACCCGCTGCTACCAGGTTCTTGGCTATATGCCTGGTAGCGTAAGCTGCCGAACGGTCTACCTTCGACGCATCCTTCCCGGAAAAGGCACCTCCGCCATGCGCGCCCCTCCCCCCGTATGTGTCGACAATGATCTTCCTGCCCGTCAGTCCCGTATCACCATGGGGCCCTCCAATAACGAACTTGCCCGTAGGGTTGACCAGGAGCCTGAAGCCGTCGTCGAACAGAGCCCTGATATTCTGAGGCACGGTCTTCGATGCGAGCACCCTTGGAATAAGTATCTTCCTGATATCACTGGCAATGCGGTCCTGCATTTCTGAGTCTTTTCCCCCGAAAGGGTCATGCTGGGTAGAAACAACAAGCGTATCCAGCCTGCGTGCCACGTTGTTTTCGTCATACTCGACCGTAACCTGGGCCTTGGAATCGGGTCTCAGGTATGTCATGTGGGTCCCTTCCTTACGGATGGCGGCGAGGTGCTTCATCAACATGTGCGACAACTGTATAGGCAATGGCATGTAGTTTTCCATCTCCTTAACGGCATATCCGAACATCATGCCCTGGTCGCCGGCGCCCTGATTTTCGTCGTTCTCCCGCTCAACGCCCTGGCTGATGTCGGGGCTCTGTTCATGAATGCAGGATATTATCCCGCACGATTCCGCCTCGAACTTGTAATCAGAACTGGTATATCCTATATCGCGCACCGTATCGCGGGCCACTTTCTGTATATCTACATAACCCTCTGTTTTCACTTCGCCGCTGCACACTATCAGTCCGGTAGTCACCAGCGTCTCACAGGCAACTTTTGATTCGGGGTCGTGCCTCAGGAACTCATCAAGCAATGCATCGGATATCTGGTCGGCGATCTTGTCGGGGTGACCCTCCGACACCGACTCAGAAGTAAATAAATAAGCCATTCTATGACAGATTTAGTTTAACAATAATTAAGGGGGAAACGGTGAGATTGTTTGCAGAAAGGCTACATTTTAGCATTTTTTTGTGTGGTTGCAAGCAGTCAAATCCGTCCACCAGTAAGGCCACAAACATAGTTATATTTTGCAACCTGAACAAATATTTTTCAGCAGGGTCCCTGCAGCAGTCCGCTAACCGCTGCGACTGCCGCGGGCACCAGGCATGCTTGCTCATTGTGCAGGATCAACTCCCTAGCCGGTCAGCTCCCTGAAGATGCTCTCAAGATTCTTCTCTTCGCGGTGCATGGAAAGCACCATGATATTTTTCTGAACGGCAAAGCTGAAGACCCCTGCCCTGATATCCTCGTCGTCGCCGCTCTCAATGATCCACCTGTTGCCGTTCACCTTTATCACTTTGCCGGCACCCGGTATCCTGGTAAGCTCATCAGGGTCGACATCACTGTCAAACTCGACCGAAACAGATATCTTTTTAATGCCGCTCATCGCCGAAATGTTCTCCCTGGTATCATCCGCCACAATTTTTCCGTTCTTGATAATTATTATCCTGTCGCATATGGCTTCAACCTCCTGCATGATGTGGGTTGAAAGCATGACGGTCTTCTCCTTTCCAGCTTCGGCTATCAGGTTCCGTATCTCTACGATCTGGTTCGGATCCAGTCCCCCGGTCGGCTCATCAAGGATCAGCACGTCGGGGTCATTGGCCAGCGCCTGCGCCAGGCCCACTCTCTGCCTGTAGCCCTTTGACAGGGCCCCTATCTTCTTGTGCTTCTCCTCCCCCAGCCCGGTCATTCCTATCAGCTCATCCACCCGCCGTGACCTGCCAGGCAGTTTGTAGAGACTGGTGACGAACTGAAGGTATTCCCTGACATACATATCAGGGTAGAGAGGATTATTTTCGGGAAGGTACCCGGTCCTTTCCCTGACCTTCAGGGAATCTTCCATCACATCGATGCCGTTAACCGATACAATCCCAGAATCGGCAGGGATAATCCCGGTAATAATGCGCATCATGGTAGTCTTGCCGGCCCCGTTAGGTCCCAGAAATCCAAGAATCTGACCTTTCTTTATATTAAAGGAGATATCGTCTAGGGCACGCTGATTGCCGTAAATCTTAACCACATTTTTTACCTCAACTGGCATACTATCTGATTTTTTTCAGCGGCTAATTTATAAAATTCATTTCAGAGTTGGTTTTTATTGTTTGATTTTCCTAACTTGTATGATCAAACCCGGCACACTTGCCCGGTATGCAGGCGGCCCTGTCAGGTGATCGATCCTGCCCGGCAAACGTTCCTGCAGGCTATGCGCTCCTGTAATGCAGATGCCGGGCCGCAGAGCAGTCAGGAGGCTAAGTACAACCTAAACTTATAAGTGTATGTTCGACATTGACAGGATCATTGCAAAACCAGGCGCCACCATCAGGCTTAAAGATTACGATACTGCCTACACGGGTGAATTTGAATCACCCAAGCAGGCCAGAAAAATGCTCAGGCGCGACGTCAAGCGCACTGCCACACTGCAGGACATGCTTTACGCATACAGCCGCCATTCGGTACTGATCATCTTCCAGGCCATGGACGCCGCCGGCAAAGACGGCACTATCAAGAACGTCATGTCGGGCATCAACCCGCAGGGCTGCCAGGTATTCAGTTTCAAATCCCCTTCAGCCGAAGAGCTTTCGCATGATTATCTATGGCGCACCACCAAGAGGATGCCTGAAAGGGGGCGCATCGGGATCTTCAACCGCTCCTATTACGAAGAGGTGCTGATAACCAAAGTGCATCCGGAGTTCCTGCTGAGTCAGAACATACCGGGCATCTACAGCGTTGATGACGTAACCCCTGAATTCTGGGAGAACCGCTACACCCACATAAACAATTTTGAGAAGCAGCAGCACGACAGCGGCACCATCTTCCTTAAGTTCTTCCTGAACCTGTCGAAAGATGAGCAGAAGGCAAGGTTCCTGTCGCGCATCAACAACAAGAAGAAGAACTGGAAGTTCACGATAAACGATATCAGGGAGAGGCAGAAATGGGAACTATACCAGGAGGCATTCGAAAAAGCCATAAACAAGACCTCCACACCCTGGGCTCCCTGGTATATCATACCGGCCGACAACAAGTGGTTCATGCGCACCGTGGCATGCGACATACTGGTGCAGACGCTTGAAGAGATGGATTTGAAGTACCCGGAAGTCGGACCTCAGGCGAAAAAGAACCTTAAAGAGGCGAAAGAGCTGCTGCTGAACGAAGAGTAGCGCCACAGCCACACAGACACAGACACAGCGCCACAGACACAGACACAGC
>SLOE01000020.1 GCA_007132715.1 Bacteroidales bacterium | reverse complement strand
GCCATCACCAGCGGTGTGTAATACCTTGCAAAACGGCGCATGAACCTTTCGGTGGGAGCCTTCCTGTGTCCGGCCTCCTCAACAAGAGCCAGGATACGCGAAAGGGAGCTGTCGGCAAAAACCCGGGTGGTGCCTACCTCGATCACCCCGTCAAGGTTTACCGACCCGGCCAGAACCTTGTCGCCCCGGCTGATCCTGTCGGGCCTGCTCTCTCCCGTTATGGCGGCAGTGTTTAAGGTGGCGCCTTCAGATGCCAGCTCCCCGTCGAGAGGGACCTTCTCCCCGGGCCTTACCATGATGATCTCACCCTTCGCCACATCATCGGGTTTAACCGTGAGCCATTCACCGTCGCGCCTTACCGTTGCCCGGTCCGGCCTCAGGTCAAGCAATGCCTTTATGTTTCCCCTTGCCCTGTTAACGGCATTCGCCTGGAAAAGCTCGCCAACCTCATAGAAGAGCATCACGGCAACGGCCTCTGCATATTCGCCAATTGCAAAGGCCCCGATCGTTGCGACCGACATAAGGAAAAACTCATTTGCAAAATCGAGCCTGAACAACTCCCTTCCTGCCCTCACCACAACAGGGGCGCCAACGGGCAGGTATGCCAGGGCATACCAGGCAATCTGCACACGTTGGTCAAAAAACGCGGCATCCAGAACACTCATCACGAGTCCCCCTCCAAACAAAAGAGTGCTTACAAATACAGGGACATATTGCCTCATACTAAAACAAAGCTAAAACCAGAGCACTACCCGAATCATGGTTAATGCCATATCTCACAAATATAGGTAGTGGTCCTTTAAGTTGAAATAAAATTAAAACAACCCCTTCTGCAAGATAGCAAAAGGGGTGATAATGTATGCTTTCGGGATCGCATATGGTGATCACTGAATACAAAACCGCAATATACGATTGAAGCAGTGTGCTAACTAAAACCCGATTACCGCCTCAAGCACAAAACCGCTGAACCCGGCACCGGCAAACCTTCCGGCCCATGCATCGCCTTTGTAACTCTGGTTCACATATTCGATTTTGGTTAGCACATTCTGTGTCATGAACCAGCCGCCTCCAATATTGAACCTGTTGATCACCATATTATCAGCAGCACTCTCTCTCATCTTACCGCTTACGGTATTATATCTTCCCCCCACGTAGAAATTCTCATCCCGTCCGAACCTGTAGAGCAATTCTCCGGCAAGCTGTGTAAAGGCACCCTCCTTATCAGCGACAGGTTGTGTAAACTCATTGCTTCCGTTTGCATGCTCCAGTATACCGAAAAATTCTATTCTGCCATACTTAACAAAAGGGTTGACCTGCAAGGCTGTCAATTTAGTGAAGCGTGAATTGAACCTCCCGTCAAAACTGCCTCCCTCGGCAGGCAGGCCGGCTACAGGATCGGCCAGGGAGTGAAGTACGTTGAAATACCTTGATCCTGCACGGTCTCCCCCATAAAGCCATGTACCGGTAGTTGTACCGGTATTGATGTACCAGGAACCGGTCAGCCTGACCCTCAGGTCATCATCAATCTGCCTGTCAAATCCAAGCTTCCCGTAGAATGATGGTTTGTTGTCACTGTTCTCATTAACGACAACACTCTGGTTAAGCTTACCGTTTGTCAGCCCGATCACTGCAAGAAAACCGTTCCGCTGCAGGGTTATCTCACCAAATGCTTCGGTGGCAAAGGCATCCATAATATAGTTCCCTACAAACGGGTTGAATATCCCCCGCGCATTATCACTGCGCCTAAAGTGTGCATCACCGTAATTGAACTCATCAAGCCCGATGCTGATGGTTGCATATTCCATAAATCCTTCCAGAAATCCCGGGCTGATAAAATTGAGATTGCTGACAAGCAGATGTCCGCCCTTTATCCAGGCTTCCGGGTGGTGCCGTGATGAAAGGTAGGTCTTCAGATGCATTCTCATCCCGTCTGCCAGTTGAACATCGAGGTTGAGATTTGCAGACGGAAGGTTAAAATTGGTCCCGAGATCAACCAGGTTCCCGGCATCATTGCTCTGGTCAAGTCCCTGGAACTGCATGGCAAAATCACCACCCAGCCTTACCCTGAATCCTGTGTATCCGGCCGTGTCACTGACAGGGGCTTCAAATACGTTTAGCCCGCGCCGGTCATTCGGCCTCCAGTTCTGTAAATGTATATCCTGACCGGTAACCGTAAATGTTATGGCGGAGAATATAACCGCCTTAAAAAGAATCTTTCGCATTTTTAAAATTTTTAACTGTTTGAACTAATCCAGACCTGAGATCATATCGGGCCGGACAATGTAATTAAAGTCTATCTTTATCCTGTCATCAACCTTCACAAGACCGAGAGCAGGGCTGGGAGGATCTATACTGAAATGCGACATGAGAAGATCTGCCGATCCCTCAAAGCGGTAACCGGTATCATGTTCACGGCTCCATCTTACATCAAGATCTTTCCTGTTTGTAATTCCGTTGATGGTGATGTGAGTATTTACAGTGATCTTTCCGTTGTCCTTGTTCTCCATATCCTCATGCAGCCCGACTTCAACAACACGGATCTCTATAACAGAACCGTTACCACCTCCCATCGCCCTCTGCATATCCCTGTTGATAAGGGGATTCCTGCAGTCAAAGGAGCTGATGTCGACAAGAATAACGGCATCGGAAAGAGCTATCCTGTCATCATAAAATACCGCCTCAACGGTGAGATTACCAGTTGTTTTTGCACCACCCGATCTGCACTCAAAAGCGTTCACATTTGTTGTGCCCGACAATGTGAGCCAGCTGTTATTGTTGATGGTATAGACAATTATGCTGCGATCACCCGGCACACCTGCCACTGTCAGTTCGTTACCGCCGGAACTGTATACTTCAGGCAGTAGCAGAATAAAAACAACAGATGTTATGAATTTCAGATTCAATGATTGATGTTTTTGGGCAGATCACACAAACGTATTAACTGAATTAACCTCAATTAGGCTAAAAGCATCAAGACTGTACTATTCTGTATAAACCAGCCTGTAATCAACAGTTACCTCATCACCGGTACGAAGAGCCCCAAACATCATTACAGGCGGGTCAATATCGAAATCAGACATCTTAAGGCTTCGCGAACCCGAGCATATCAGTCTGTTTCCATCTCCATTGACACATGTTGCCCGTACATTGATCTTCCTGGTCTCACCGGCAACTGTCAGGTAACCTTCGGTACTCATTATATAGCTGTCTCCGTTTTCTCTCACCATCCCGGGTCCGTCCATCCTGAAAGTTATTTCGGGGTGCCTTCCTGCATTCAAGGCATCATACGCCCTCCTGTCCAGTCCTGACTGACTGCTTTTTAGCGTCGCCTTCTGCATCGTCAACACGAGGTGATCAATATTCCCGGGTACACCATCCCCGTTCATCTTCAGCCGTATCACACCGTCTACGTTTTCTGATATCATCTCCCAGTCATGCAGGGTAGAGGTTCCTTTAACCATGATGTAGGATTCACCGTTCGGGCTGTATGTTTTGACCTGGGCATCAGCCCTGCCGATCAAAAACATTGCCGACAGTAAGAGTAAGTATTTCATTATAATTGCAACCATAATTTAACTGAATTTGGCCGGCAGGCCCTTTGCAGGATACAGCCGGCAGTTTATAAACCGGTTAACTGTCAAATCTGATATGCCAGTCCCCCCTGCTGACTTTCAAGGGCGGACTGCCTGTCTATCAGGTCACCTATCGTTCTATCCTTCAGGTAATTCTCAATAACCGAGTTGAGGCCATCCCAAAACTCCCTGGCTGCACATCTCTCATGCTTCTCGCAAAGTTCACCGTCAAAAAGGCAATCCAGCAGGGCCAGTGTTGAATTAAAAGCGGTAAAGACATCATAAACAGCTATCTCTTCAGGCTTCCTGGTAAGCCTGTAGCCGCTTTTCCTGCCTGATACCGGTACAATGAGCCCTGAAGATTTCAACTGTGCGATAATGTGGTCAAGATACTTGTAAGATATATCCTGGTTGACCGCAATGTCCTTCTGGTGCATCCCGGCACCCGAGTCATTACGGGCCAGTTCCATCAGTGTCCTTATCCCGTATCTTGTTTTTGTGTTGACCTTCATGACTTTAAATATTATATACTACTTTTCCTATCTGTTTTGTAGGATAAAAGTACAAAAAAATACTTAATTACCCAATTAAAATTTGCTAAAAAAATAACGGGAGTCTAAAGACCAGATAGACAGAGGCCGTCGCAGGGTTCGTGTTTGGCAGCAGCATCAGAGAAGCCCCAGCTCAAGCATGGCCTCCTCACTCATCATGCTTTTGTCCCATGGCGGGTCAAAAGTCAAGTTTATAACGAGGTCGTTTACCCCTTCAATGGCCCTCACCTTTTCATTGATCTCGGCCATCAGCTCGTCAACCATAGGGCAGTTGGGAGCGGTGAGCGTCATCACTATCTCGACCTTCTGTTCTTCATCGACAATTATCTCATAGATCAGTCCCAGATCATAGATGCTGACCGGTATCTCGGGATCATAAATGTTCTTGAGCACCCGGCCAACCTCCGCCTCAAGTTCAAGGTAGTTATCCTGTTTTTCCATCGTCATCTGTTTTTTCACTTTTTGCCTTGTACGCCAGGGCATACAGTTTCATCTGTTTTATCATGGAAACCAGTCCGTTCGATCTGGTGGGTGAAAGGTTCTCCTTAAGGCCTATCGTGTCAATGAACCAAAGATCATTGTTTATGATCTCATCAGGTTTCCTGTCCGACAGCACCCGTACCAGAAGCGCGATAATTCCCTTGGTTATTACAGCGTCGCTGTCGGCAGTATAAACAACCTTACCGTCCTGCATCCCGGCATGCAGCCATACGCGGGACTGGCAGCCCTCTATGAGGTATTCCGGCTTTTTATATTTCCCGTCAATGACCGGCAGTGATTTGCTGAGTTCTATCAGGTAATTGTACTTGTCCATCCAGTCGTCGAATATCTCAAACTCTTCAACTATCTCTTTCTGAACTTTTTCTATATCCATGTAAAAAAGTGTTAATATTTTATCCGGTTTTGCCTCCGGTATCTCCCTCCCATGTCAGGCAGCATATAGCCCCTGCAACAAGCAGGTTGTCAGCACCATCAGTCCCCGCCCTGCAACAGGCAGGCATGTCAGCACCCGTCAGTGCCTGCACGCAAACGGCAATCAGCTAAACATCTCCTTTACCTTCTCAATGGCTTCGCAAAGCCTGTCAACCTCTTCGCGCGTATTGTACATGGCCATCGAGGCCCTTATCGTACCCCTTATACCGAACCGGTCCATTACCGGCTGGGCACAATGGGTGCCAGTACGAACCGCAATACCGTACTTGTCGATCACCATTCCGGCATCGTATGGATGGATATCCTCAAGTACAAAGGAAATAACACTGATCTTGTTCCGGGCATTGCCAAACATGTGCAGCCCGCCGACAGATGAAAGGCGGCGGGTTGCATATTCAAGAAGGTCTTTTTCATGAGCGGCAATTTTTTCAAGTCCGGTTCTTTCAAGGTATTCAAGCGCTGCTCCCAGCCCTATGGCTCCAATATAATTCGGAGTGCCAGCCTCAAACTTGAAGGGAAGGCGGTTGAACGTTGTCTTTTCAAATGTTACCTGATCAACCATCTCTCCGCCAGTCTGATACGGCGGTATCTCCTCAAGCAGGCTTTCCTTGCCGTAGAGAACCCCTATACCGGTCGGGCCGTACATCTTGTGCCCCGAGAATATGTACATATCGGCGTCCAGATCCTGAACATCAACTTTCCCGTGCTGTACGGCCTGGGCCCCGTCTATAATTACCCGCACCCCTCTTTCATGAGCCAGTGCGATCATCTCCCTGACCGGGTTGACCGTCCCGATCGAGTTGGCGACATGCGTCAGTGACACCAGCCTGGTCCGGTCGCTGAAAAGCTTTTCATATTCAGCGGTAATGAGTTCCCCGTCATCATTAATGGGAATTATCCTGAGCTTTGCCTTCTTCCTTTCACACAACATCTGCCAGGGAACAATATTGGCATGGTGCTCCATGGCAGAAATTATGATCTCATCATTCTCATGTATATACTTCTCGCCGAGACTGAAAGCTGCAAGGTTGATCCCGGCAGTTGTCCCCCCTGTAAAAATGATCTCATGGTCATGCCTCGCATTTATAAAGCGGCGTACTGTTTCACGGGCTTCCTCATACTGCCGTGTGGTCAGGTCACTGAGGTAATGTACACCTCTGTGTATATTGCTGTTGGTCTCACGGTACACCCGGTCCATCGATTCAATCACATCCAGGGGCTTCTGAGTTGTGGCGGCATTGTCGAAATACACCAGCCGCCTATTGTGTACCGTCCTCTTAAGGATAGGAAAATCTTCTCTTATTTTATCTATATTGAACTCCATATCACCCGCATTGCATGGCGCAGTTGTTGCACCGGCTCAGTTCACCCCTCAGCCGTTTGTCCACCAGATCGTCTATCCTGTCCCTGAGAGCGTCAACCTTTATATTCTGAATTACCTCATGTGCAAAAGCAAACATAAGAAGCAGCCTCGCCTCACGCCGGTCAATACCACGCGAACGCAGGTAAAACAGTGCGTTCTCATCAAGCTGCCCCATAGTAGATCCGTGACTGCACTTTACGTCATCGGCATATATCTCCAGCTGTGGTCGCGAATACATCTTTGCGTCATCGGTCAGCAAAATATTGTTGTTTGCCTGGTATGCATTTGTTTTCTGTGCATCGCGGCGAACCAGTATACGACCGTTAAAGGAACCTGATGCATAGTCATCAAGCACTCCCTTGTATAGCTGGTTACTGCAGCAATTGGGGGCCGCATGGTCAATGTGAACAAAGTTGTCTATAAACTGCCCCTTGTCGGTCAGGTACAGACCCATGGTATTGTTTTCGGCCCGCTCGCCGTCAAGCCTGACATAAACATTGTTCCTTATAAAACCGCCATGCAGTGAGATTGTAATGGACGACAGTTCCGACCCTCCTTCCTGCCGGCTGAATGTATGTGAAACCTGTGAAGAACCGTTGTGCTCATTCTGAACTCTCGTGATATTCAACTTTGCCCCTCCCGCGGTATGGATCTCATTCACCGAATTGGTGAGGAACCTGTGGGCAGAAAGGGTATGGTCACACACCACGATCCTTGCCTCTGCATCTTCCTCTGCAATGAAAAGGTTTCTGTGCTGGGCCATAAGATCGTTTTCAGCAATCATTATATTCACGATCTGGACCGGCTTTTCAACTTTGACCCCTTTGGGGACATATATGAATATGCCGTCCTGGGCAAAAGCCGTATTGAGTGAAACCAGGCCGTCTTCCGAATTGCCGGCATACTTTCCGTAATGTTTTCTGACCAGATCCGGATATTCTTTGGAAGCCTGTGCCAGGCTGCCGGCTATTATCCCTCCTGGCATCTTTTTGAGCATCTGTCCGTTATTAAAAAACCTACCGTTTACCAGAAGAAGGAGATTTGTTTCAAGATCGGGCACATCACAATGGAATATCTCCCTTATATTTAAGGATATTTTCCTTTCGCCGAAATATTTCTCCATGTCGGCACCGAAAATACTCTCAACGTCAGCATAAAGGTAGTTCTCGGTTCCCTTTCGGGGAAGTCCGGTCTTTGCAAACCTTTCAACAGCTTCCTCCCTGAAAGAATTCATAAGAGCCGAGGAATTTTTATTGATTTCCCCTGACTTTTCACTGTAAAGGTTGATGAAACGGTCCTTTAGTGATATTTTACTTGTTACTGTACTCATAATTAAGATTTGGATTTTTTTAAAACCCCGGCAACCGGATGAGAGGGCATCTGCCATTCTCATGGTTACTCAGCCATCTCACTCATTCCCGGCAGGCTCTTCTTTCCTGACCCACTCATAACCCTTCTCTTCCAGCAGAAGGGCAAGCTCTTTGCCGCCCGTCCTCACTATGCGTCCTCTGTAGAGAATATGTACGAAGTCAGGCACTATATAGTCAAGCAATCTCTGGTAATGTGTGATAACTATTATTGCATTTTCAGACGACTTGAGATTGTTTACCCCCTTGGCAACAACCTTCAGGGCATCAATGTCGAGTCCCGAATCGGTCTCATCCAGTATGGCAAGTTTTGGTTCCAGCATAGCCATCTGGAATATTTCATTCTTTTTCTTCTCCCCGCCGGAAAATCCTTCATTGACCGACCTGTTGGTAAGTGATGAGTCGATCTCAACAAGCTCTTTCTTCTCCCTCATCTTTTTCAGGAATTCGGAAGCCGATAACGGCTCCTCACCCCTGTGCCTGCGCATCTCGTTAATCGCAGTCTTCATGAAATTCACCATGCTGACACCCGGTATCTCAATCGGGTACTGAAACCCCAGAAACAGTCCATCCTTGGCACGTTCTTCCGGCGATTTTTCAAGCAGGTCCTCCCCGTTGTACTTCACTTCTCCCGAATCAATACGGTAAAGATCCCTGCCGGCAAGCACCGAGGCAAGGGTGCTCTTGCCGGATCCGTTTGGTCCCATTATGGCATGAACCTCACCCGCCTTTACCTCAAGATTGATACCCTTTAGTATCTCTTCTCCTTCTATGGATGCTTTTAAATCTTTGATTATTAACATTTTTTGTGTTTTATACTTTAAACAACAAGGGTGTGTGCCAGACAGCAATCAGCCGACACTGCCCTCAAGACTTATCTGCAGCAACTTCTGTGCTTCCACTGCAAACTCCATCGGCAGTTTGCTAAGCACCTCCTTTGCATAACCGTTAACGATCAGGCCTATGGCATCTTCGGTTGAAATTCCCCTTTGGTTGCAATAAAAGATCTGGTCCTCGCCGATCTTTGAAGTTGTTGCCTCATGCTCGATAATGGCACTCTGGTTGTCTGCCTCAATATAAGGGAAAGTGTGAGCCCCGCATTTATCTCCAAGAAGGAGTGAATCGCACTGGCTGAAGTTCCGTGCATTCTCGGCGCCCCGCAAAACTTTTACCAGTCCCCTATAGCTGTTGTTACTCAACCCGGCACTGATTCCCTTGGAAACAATTATGCTCCTGCTGTTCTTTCCTATATGGATCATCTTGGTCCCGGTGTCTGCCTGCTGATGGTTGTTGGTTACGGCAACTGAATAGAACTCACCCGTGGTATTATCTCCTTTCAGTATGCAGCTTGGGTATTTCCACGTTATCGCCGAACCGGTTTCCACCTGTGTCCACGATATCTTGGAATTATCCCCCTTGCAGATACCTCTCTTTGTGACAAAGTTATAGATACCGCCCTTGCCGTTTTTATCGCCCGGGTACCAGTTCTGAACCGTCGCATACTTAACTTCGGCATTCTCCATGGCAACTATTTCTACAATAGCGGCATGAAGCTGGTTCTCATCCCGCATCGGGGCAGTGCAGCCTTCCAGGTAACTAACATAGCTGTTGTCTTCGGCAACGATAAGAGTACGCTCAAACTGTCCTGTATTGGCGGCATTTATCCTGAAGTAGGTGGACAGCTCCATCGGGCACCGCACACCTTTTGGTATGTAGCAGAATGATCCGTCGCTGAAAACTGCTGAATTAAGTGCGGCAAAATAATTATCGGTATAGGGAACAACCGATCCCATATATTGCTTTACCAGGTCAGGATACTCACGCACCGCTTCACTGAAGGAGCAGAAGATGATCCCCATCTCGGCCAAAGTCTCCTTGAAGGTTGTCTTGACAGAAACACTGTCCATAACGGCATCAACAGCTACTCCGGCAAGCTGTTTTTGCTCCTGCAGCGGGATGCCGAGCTTTTCAAAGGTTTCAAGCAGCTCGGGATCGACCTCATCAAGACTTTTCAGTTTGGCTTTCTGCCTGGGAGCCGAATAGTATATCTTATCCTGGTAGTCAATCTCGGGAATATTAAGGTGAGCCCAGCGGGGCATCTCCATCGTAAGCCAGTGCCTGTAGGCCTTTAGCCGGAACTCAAGCATAAATTCCGGCTCGTTTTTCTTTTCAGATATCGTCCTGATAACATCCTCGTTAAGTCCCTTACCTATGGAATCCTGCTCTATGTCGGTATAGAAGCCGAACTTGTATTCCCCCGAAGTTACCTCGCTCAGTATTTGATCCTGTTCGTTCTGCATATAATTTATGAAACTGTATAATATATCAGGCCTTATTAATAACTTTGCCGCCTGTTATGTTAACGGCCCTCCTTCGTTTGTTTAAGACATGTCAGTTAAAACGAATTGAATTAATCTAAATAAGTGCAAAGTTAGCAAAATACTAACAAATTTTGTCCGTAATTGTTAACCGCTTGTTTCAAAACCAAAGATGGAAAAAAAGAAAAATAAGATAAAAGAACTTGGAGAATTCGGATTGATCAGGCACCTTACTTCGGATATCACGATGAAGAACCCCGGAACCCTTAAAGGACCGGGTGATGATGCCGCCGTGCTTGATTACAAGGGAAAGCTTGTAGTGGTAACCAGTGACATCCTGATGGAAGGGATCCATTTCAATCTGATCTACACTCCAATGAAACACCTGGGATACAAGTCTGTTGTTGCAAACCTGTCTGATATCTACGCCATGAATGCCAGGCCCAGGCAGATAATAGTATCACTGGCCTTCTCCTCAAAGCTTACTCTGGAGCAGGTAGAAAACCTTTATGCCGGTATCAGGCTGGCATGTGAGACATACAATGTTGATCTGGCCGGCGGCGACACCTCCACCTCCGTAACCGGGATGGCAATAAGCATTACTGCAATAGGCGAGGGAGAGAAGAAGCGGATCGTATACCGGAACGGAGCAAAGAAAAATGACCTTATTTGTGTTTCAGGTGATCTGGGTGCGGCTTATCTCGGACTGCAACTGCTGGAGAGAGAAAAAAAAATATTCCTTAATAATCCTGAGGTCCAGCCGGAACTGGAAGGATACGATTACCTGCTGCAAAGGCAGCTTAAACCGGAACCCAGGGCCGACATCATTGAATATTTCAGGGAACAAAACGCGAAGCCCTCTGCCATGATCGATATATCTGATGGTTTATCGTCAGAAGTTATGCATATTTGCAGGGAATCAGGAACAGGATGCAAGCTGTTTGCCGACCACATACCTGTTAACAGCGAAACAGAAAAGCTCGCCGCAGAATTCAATATAACTCCGCTTGTTGCAGCTCTTAACGGCGGAGAGGACTATGAACTGCTGTTCACTGTATCACCCGGTGAATTTGTAAAACTGAAAGACAACAGAAACATAAGGGCGATCGGACACATAACTGACAGCGAGGACGGATGCAACCTGATCACTCATGACGGTTCATCCATCCCGCTTCAGGCACAGGGATGGAATGCCTGGCATGACAAGGACTGATCTCCGTCCTGGTCAGGTGTCATCTTCTTCCCGGGGATCTGTTTCAGGATCATATCCCTTGATTATTCCCCTTGTTGATCCCCTGACAAAATCTACAACCAGATCCCGTTCATTACTTTGCGGAAGTTCACTGAGTATCCTTTCTATTGCCTGCGAAGTATTCAGCCCTTTCTGATAGAGTATCCTTAAAACATCCTGTATGGCATAAATCGTTTCATTGCTGAAATTTCTCCTTCTGAGCCCTATTGAATTTATTCCCACATACCTGAGGGGCTCACGCGATGCACGTATGAATGGCGGGATATCTTTCCTTACCTTTGAGGCTCCCCCAACCATGGTATGTGCACCGATCCTGCAAAACTGGTGTATGGCTGTCATGCCGCCGATTATTGCAAAATCACCAACTTCAACCTCGCCGGCAAGTCCCACACTGTTCACAAGAATGGAATTATTCCCAATCAGACAGTCATGGGCAACATGAACATAGGCCATCAGCATGGTGTTGTTGCCAACTACCGTTTTACCCTTTGCCGCAGTGCCCCTGTTGACTGTAACGCACTCCCTGATTACCGAGTTGTCGCCTATCTCGGCATAACTCTCTTCACCCCTGAATTTGAGGTCCTGGGGAATAGCTGAGATAACGGCACCGGGGAAGATCTTGCAGTTTTTACCTATCCGTGCACCATCCATTATGGTTACATTCGGGCCTATCCAGGTGCCGTCGCCAATAACAACATCACCATGTATGGTCGTAAATGCCTCTATTACTACATCCTTACCTATCTTTGCATCCGGATGGATTACATTTAGCGTTTTATTCATTAATTAAGCTTACGTTTATTATTCTTTGTTCTTAATTATCTGGGCCATCAGTTCCCCTTCCATGGCAACCTCATCTCCGACGAATGCCTGCCCGAACATATAAACAATCCCCCTGCGCACCGGGGCCAGATATTCAAGTTTGAAAACCAGGGTGTCGCCCGGCACCACCTTGCGCTTGAATTTCACCTTGTCTATTTTCAGAAAATAGGTTGAGTATTTATCAGGTTCGGGTACCGATGTCAGCACCAGGATCCCTCCGACCTGGGCCATTGCCTCAACCTGCAGTACACCGGGCATTATGGGTTCTTCAGGGAAATGACCAACAAAGAAACCCTCGTTCATAGTTACATTTTTCACTCCCACAATGGTGGAATCGGTCACGGCCACGATCTTGTCAACCATGAGAAAGGGCGGTCTGTGGGGAAGTATTCCCATTATCTGGTTGATGTCAAGAACAGGTTTGGCTTTGGGATTATATTCGGGAAATACCCTCTTGGTCTCCTCTTGCTTGATCATTTGCCTTATTTTCCTGGCAAGCTGGTTATTTGCATAGTGTCCGGGGCGGCTGGCCACGATCCTGCCTTTGATCGGACGCCCGATCAGGGCAAAATCACCGATAATATCCAGGAGCTTATGCCTTGCCGGTTCATTGGGAAAATAAAGGTCTACATTGTTAAGCACCCCCTCGGAATTTCTTTTTATCCTCGGTTTGTTGAAAAGGTCGGCAATACGGTCCAGCTCTTCCTGCGGAACCTCCTTATCGAGTATTACAATTGCATTTTCAAGGTCACCGCCTTTGATCAGATTATTTTTAAGGAGAAATTCAAGTTCGTGAAAAAATACGAAAGTCCGGCATGGAGAAATCTCGCTTTCGAAATCCTGCAGTCTGGACAGAGAGGCATACTGGTTTCCGAGCACCTTCGAATTATAGTCAATCATAACATCGACCGAGAGCTTGTCGTCAGGGAATATAACTATCTCGAGCCCCTTTTCTTCATCCGACCAGACTATCTTCTCTTTTATCTCATAATAGTTCTTCTCCTTTTCCTGTTCAACAAGACCAGCTTCCTTCAGGGCACGCACTATGAACTTGGAACTGCCGTCTATTATCGGTGTCTCCGGACCATTAATCTCCATAAGTATATTATCTATTTCCAGCCCGTATAACGCAGCCATAACATGCTCAATGGTCCCTACCTTAACCCCGTTCCCTTCAATGGTCGTTCCACGCGATGTTTCAGAAACATATTCGGCCCATGCATGCAGTTCAGGTTCACCGTCCAGATCGATGCGTTTGAACACATAACCGTGATCAACAGGAGCAGGCTTGAATGTCAGGTCAACATTCAGGCCGGTATGCAATCCCTTTCCACTTAAGGTAACAGACTTTTTGAGAGTTTTTTGTTTTTTTGCCATTTCAGTGGTTGTTACAGAAATTCTGATAAAATTTTCGCAATATACAAATTTTCAACTAAATCGAAGAGCGTTGGTACCAGATTGCACCTGAAATTACCATGGCCCAATGCTTAAACAGGACTTGTCACCACCAAAAACCGGACCATATTATTACCTGATTTCACCTCATTCCTTTTCCCTGCTCCTGGCTTCTTCAAGTTCTCTTTCAATTCTCTCAAGCCTGCTGTAGATCTGGGGCAACTTCCTGTAGATCACATATGACCTCTGATAACTGCTGTACAGGAATGACGGCGAACCCTGGACAGTAGTATCCTTTTCAATTATACTGCCCCCAACACCCGACTGGGCAGCGATCCTTGTACCGTCGGCAATACTTAGGTGGCCTACAACTCCAACCTGTCCGCCAATCATGCATCCTGCACCGATCCTGGTAGATCCGGCAATCCCCGTCTGGGCCGCAATTACCGTATTCTTTCCGATCTCAACATTATGTGCCACCTGTATCAGGTTATCAAGCTTTACCCCCTGCCTGATGATCGTAGAACCGATCATGGCCCTGTCGATTGTACAGTTGGCACCTATCTCAACATGGTCTTCTATAACCACATTCCCTACTTGCGGTATCTTCTTGTAGTTCATGCCGGTTTGCGGTGCAAAACCAAAACCGTCACCACCAACCACAACACCCGCATGCAACGTGCACTCCTTACCGATAACGGAATTATGATAGATCTTTACACCAGTGTGGATGACAGTATTGTCACCTATCGTGACATTCTCGCCGATATACGCCTGGGGGTGTATTATCACACCGTCGCCAATTACAACACCTTTGGAGATAACGGCAAAATGGCCTATGTAGACATTGTTGCCCGTTCTGGCAGAGCTGTCTACGAAAGCGTTTTCGGCAATTCCTGCCGGAGCGGGTTTCATCTGCTCCCTTAATTGCAGCAGAGCTGCAATAGCCTGGTAAGCATCATCAACCCTTACCAGGGTGCAGCCTACACTTTTTGACGGTGTAAACTCCCTGTTTACAAGAACCACCGATGCCTTTGTGGTGTATAGATACTTTTCATATTTCAGGTTTGACAGGAAGGTCAGGGTCCCCGGCCTTCCTTCCTCAATCCTGGAAACATCATCAACAGTCACCTCACTGTCTCCATCTACTGTACCCTTCAGGTATTCTGCTATCTGTCCTGCTGTAAACTGCATCTTATTTATTATTTATCGATTAAAAATAACAAGGCTCTATTTCTTTCGGGAAGCAAAGAAAATACTTTTTTACTGTTTTCGATAACACAGAAACGTTCAGCATATCGGAGGCTTCTGAAATATCTGCAAGCTCAACTGAATTATACAGAATACTTATCTTTTCATCTTCAAACTTATAGGCATAATTCAATATTTCACCGGCAGACACAAAATAATCTGCAGTTCCGTCTGGTAAATCGTAAGTGCGGCAGACCTCTTTTTTAAGTTTCCTTTTCCGTGCCTCTGAAAAAACGCTTGCTGAGAACTCCGTCCTGAAAAGGGTCCTGCCGGTAAACCAGCCTGAAAGAAGGGAGAGTATCCTGTCTTTATGCCCGTACCAAACCTTTGCGGCACTTGTTATATCGTCATCATCGAGGTTCACAAAATTGCTGACAACCCTTTTTGCTGCTTCAGAGCCGGGTTGCATAAGATCTTCTCCTGCAACCGGTTCGTTCATCATAAAAAAAAGCAATGAGGGGGTGGCAAAAATTTCCTCGCCGCTGAGCGCAAGTTGTCTTGCCCTTTTTAAAAGCATTGTGAGCAGGCACTCTGCCGCAACCACAGTCTTATGATAATAAACCTGCCAATACATGAGCCGCCGTGCAATAAGGAACTTCTCAACTGAATATACCCCTTTTGCTTCAAAAACAAGCTGATCATTTAAAACATTGAGCATCTTAATTATCCGGTCCGATCCTATCACACCCTCTGTAACCCCGGTGTAAAAGCTGTCCCGCTTAAGATAATCCATCCTGTCCATATCAAGCTGTCCGGCAACAAGGTGGTGAAGGAACTTTTTCGGATAACGTCCGGCAAATATCTCACCTGCCAGGGTGAGCCTGCCGTGAACCAGATCATTGATGATCTTGCGTTTATTTGTGGCAGTGTTGTTCAAAATAAGAATTATGTGTGCCTGAATATCCGGTCATGTGTCAGAAAAAATCCGGATTCCCGGCAGCGAGAGAGTCCTGTATGTCATTAACGTCGCAAAAATAAGTAAGATTTGCCATTTATCCCCTTCCTTAAGGTAAATGTTCTAATTTTCAATCGCATATTTTTGTGTTTTCAGTTATTATTTTTAATTTTGCGGGTTGAATGTTGAGGAATAATAAGATGTAGGGGACAAAAGTCCCCTATTTTAATAGATAGTACCGGAATGATCGGCAAAGAGAAGATACAGGAGCTGGTTTGCATACATACTGAAGGAACAGGTCTTTTTCTGGTGGATATTCATGTATCACCATCAAACAGCATAAGGGTGCTGGCAGACAGTAAGGAGGGCATCACCCTGGAAGAGTGCATGCAGTTGTCGAGGGCAATTGAGAGCAGCCTGGACAGGGAGGTGGAGGATTTCAACCTTGAAGTTTCTTCTCCCGGCCTCTCAGAGCCGCTTAAGGTGATACCCCAGTATGAAAAGAACATTGGCAGGGAGGTGGAGATCATATCAGATGAAGGTGAAAAGATCAGGGGCAGGCTCACGGAGCTGACCGGCAAGGGAGTGATCATCGAAGAGCTCGTCAAAATAAAAGGAGAAAAGAAAAAGCCTGAAATTAAACCGGTAAACAGGGAACTCTGCTTTGACAGCATCAAAACCGCTAAGATTGTAATAACATTTAAATAATTGGTAAAAGATTAATAAAGATGGAAAATTTGAATCTCACAGAACCATTTTCTGAGTTCAAGGACCTGAAGAGCATAGACAGGGCGACAATGATGAGCGTGCTTGAAGATGTTTTCAGAAGCATGCTGATCAAATATTTTGGTACTGACGAGAACTTTGACATAATTATCAATATAGACAAGGGTGATTTTGAAATTTGGAGGAACAGGGAGGTTGTGGAAGACGGAAACGTTGAGGATTCAAACCTGCAAATACCGATTTCCGAAGCACAGAAAATAGATCCTGACTATGAGATGGGAGAGGAAGTTACTGATGAAGTAAAACTTGCAGACTTCGGCAGGAGGGCGATACTGGCTCTGCGCCAGAACCTCACTGCAAGGATCATGGAACTTGAGAAGAACAATGTTTACCTGAAGTACAAGGACCGGATCGGCGAAATCGTCACAGGAGATGTATACCAGGTATGGAAACGGGAGATACTCATTCTCGATGACGAAGGAAACGAACTGATCCTTCCCCGCACAGAGCAGATCCCGACCGACTACTTCAGAAAGGGTGACACTATCAGGGCCGTGGTCATCAAGGTTGAAATGAAGAACAATATACCGCTTATTATACTGTCAAGAACTTCACCGGTGTTCCTTGAAAGGCTTTTCGAACTTGAAGTGCCGGAAATATATGACGGACTGATAACTATCAAGAAGATTGTCCGTGTACCCGGCGAAAGAGCAAAGGTTGCTGTCGAATCCTATGATGACCGCATCGATCCTGTTGGGGCATGTGTGGGTATGAAAGGCTCCCGTATACATGGCATCGTCAGGGAACTCAAAAATGAGAATATTGATGTGATAAACTACACAACCAATATCCAGCTTTACATTTCAAGGTCACTCAGCCCCGCAAAAATAAGCTCTATTAAAATAGTTGAAGATGAAAAGCGGGCCGAGGTATTCCTCAAGCCAAACGAGGTATCCCTTGCTATCGGCAAAGGCGGTCTCAACATCAAGCTTGCGGGTCAGTTAACCGAATATGAAATAGATGTATTCCGCGATACTGAAGGTGAGGATGAAGAAGATGTTAACCTGGATGAATTCGGCGACGAAATAGAAAGCTGGATCATTGACGAACTAAAGGCAGTTGGATGCGATACGGCAAAGAGTGTGCTTGAACTGCCGGTTGAGGACCTTGTAAAAAGGACCGATCTGGAAGAGGTGACAATCCAGGAGGTGATCAAGGTTTTAAAGGCGGAATTTGAATAACGGCCAATGAAGCGGAATACCCCTTTTTGGGGAATTATAAATACGAGAGATCTTTAATATGTCAGAGGTAATCACTACAAAGAGACTTAGTAAGGTAGCAAGGGAGTTTAACCTTGGGATATCAACTATTGTTGAGTTCCTTAAGAAGAAGGGGTTTGACATTGATGCTAACCCGAACACCAAGGTTACGGAAGAACAGTACACACTTTTGCTGAAGGAATACAGTTCAGAGATCAGTGTGAAAAAAGAGTCGGAAAAGATAAGTCTAAGGATTGCCCGTGAAAAGAAAGAAAGCATCTCAATTGATGATGAAGAAAAGAAACCCTCTGATGAGGAAGAAATTGAATCATCTGAGAGTGTTGATGAAGTGCTCATAAAAGATACGGCAGCAAAAAAGCCTGCTGAACCCGACACGGCCAAACCTCCCGTTGAACAGAAAGATGAACCCGCAGAAGAGGTTCAGGAAGAAAAACCCTTACCGGAAGAGCCGGAAGAAGATACTCCAGACGGGGAAAAAGAAAAAGAACAGGAGGGACCAGGTTTGAAAATTGTTGGGAATATAGACCTTGACAGCATCAACCAGAAGACCCGCCCTGGAAAGAAAACTAAACCCGCAGAAAAAGAGAAGAAAGAGGAAATTGAGCCACCGGAGGATGAGCAGAAACAGGTAACCGAAAAGGAACAGGAACCGGTTTCAGAGACTGAAGAGAGGGAACCTGAGAAAAAGGAACCTGAAAAGGCAGAGCCTGAAGACCAGGTTTTCAAGCACAAAGTGAAAAAACTGACCGGGCCTACCGTAATCGGTAAAATTGACCTGCCTGAAAAGGAGAGGAAAAAACCTGTTGCATCATCAAGCGATACCGAAAAAGGAAAGAAAAAGAAGCGGAAACGGATACGCAAAGACCCCTCAAAAGATACCTCAGGTGCGGGCACTTCATCCGAAACCCCCGGTACTGTTGCGGGCGACCAGAAGAAGTCAAAGCTCAGAAAAAGCAAGAAAAGACCGGTAAGACATGAAATCAGTGAAGAAGACGTTCAGAAGCAGATCAAGGACACACTTTCCAGGTTGACATCAAAGGGCAAATCAAAAGGGGCAAAATACAGGCGCGACAAGCGCGAGATGATGAGCCAGAAACAGCAGGAAGAGACCGAGAAGCTCGAGATGGAAAGTAAAACCTTGAAGGTAACAGAGTTTGTTACGGTCAACGAGCTGGCCACGATGATGGATGTGCCTGTGAACGAAATAATTTCCTCATGTATGAGTCTGGGGCTTTTTGTATCTATCAATCAGAGGCTCGATGCTGAAACCATCGCACTTGTTGCCGAAGAGTATGGATTTGCGACCGAGTTTGTGAGTGCCGATCTTCAGGAGGATATAGGGATTGTCGACGACCAAGACGATGATGCAAGTCTCAGCGGGCGTCCTCCTATTGTAACAGTAATGGGTCACGTCGACCACGGCAAGACATCTCTCCTGGACTTTATACGTCAGGCCAACGTGATTGCAGGAGAAGCAGGCGGCATCACCCAGCATATCGGGGCCTACAGTGTTGAGATTGACAATGGCAAAACAATAACCTTCCTTGATACTCCCGGGCACGAAGCATTTACCGCCATGAGGGCAAGGGGTGCAAGGATAACAGATATTGCCATCATAGTTATCGCAGCAGACGACAGTGTCATGCCGCAGACAGTTGAGGCGATCAATCATGCACATGCTGCAGGTGTACCGATAGTCTTTGCAATAAACAAAATTGACAAGCCCGGTGCCAACACTGAGAAGATAAAGGAACAGCTCGCAAACATGAATTTCATGACAGAGGACTGGGGTGGTAAGTACCAGTCACAGGAGATATCGGCAAAGAGTGGCACCAACATCGATCAGCTTCTTGAAAAAGTGCTGCTTGAGGCAGAACTGCTTGAGCTGAAAGCCAATCCCGACAAACTGGCATCAGGTACTGTTGTCGAATCTGAACTTGACAAGGGGCGGGGATACATCACCACTGTTCTGGTTCAGACCGGCACACTGAAAATAGGCGACATTATCCTTGCCGGAACACATTACGGGCACGTCAAGGCCATGCACAACGAACGGGGCAAGCCAATAAAAGAGGCAGCCCCGTCAACCCCGGCACTGGTACTCGGTCTTAACGGTGCACCGCAGGCAGGGGATAACTTCAATGTTATGAACACCGACCGGGAGGCAAGGGACATTGCAAACAAGCGGGAGCAACTGCAGCGTGAACAGGGACTGCGTACCCAGAAGCACATAACACTTGATGAGATAGGCAGGAGAATTGCTATAGGCAATTTCCAGGAACTCAATATAATAGTCAAAGGTGACGTTGATGGCTCAGTCGAGGCAATATCTGATTCACTCATTAAGCTGTCGACCGATGAGATCCAGTTACGGATAATCCATAAGGCTGTGGGACAGATAAGCGAGTCGGATGTCCTGCTGGCAGCCGCATCAAATGCTATTGTAGTCGGCTTCCAGGTACGGCCGTCAATGGCAGCCAGAAAACTCGCAGAGAAGGAAGAGATCGACATCAGGTTATACTCGATCATCTACGATGCAATAAACGAGATTAAATCCGCAATGGAAGGGATGCTGTCGCCCGAGATTAAAGAGGAGGTCATAGCAACCCTTGAGGTAAGGGAAACCTTCAAGATCACCAAGGTAGGAACAATAGCCGGCTGCTTTGTCAAAGACGGTAAAATCCACCGGAACACAAAAATTCGCCTTATAAGAGACGGGATAGTTGTACACACAGGAGAACTTGGCTCCCTGAAGAGATTCAAGGATGATGTCAGGGAGGTCAGTTCGGGATATGAATGCGGACTGAATATTGCCGGTTACAACGACATCAAGGTTGGCGATATCATCGAAGGCTACAAGGAGGTGGAGTACAAGAAAACACTCTGATCGCCCTCCCGGTATAACCCAAAATAAAGTTCTTCAAAATGCTGCCTTTAAAGTTCCGGCATGCAGACCGGATTAAAGTATATCAGGCATCAATCAGGTCTCTGTACTGATCTGCAGTCAGAAGGGAATCAGCCTGCGAGGGATCCGACATCTTGATTTTAATCATCCAGCCCTCCCCGTAAGGATCCTTGTTAACGATATCAGGGGTCTCTGCGAGCCTTGAATTGACTTCGGCAACCTCGCCTGACACCGGCATAAACATATCCGAAACAGTCTTGACCGCTTCAATGGTTCCAAACACCTCGTCCTTGGCCAGGGTATCCCCTTCGGTCTCAACCTCAATGAATACTATATCGCCAAGCTCTCCCTGGGCAAACTCGGTAATGCCTACCACTGCCACACCATTTTCAACCTTCACCCATTCATGATCTTTTGTGTACTTCAGTTTAACCGGAATTTCCATATCGAATAGTTTTTAAGGAATTATGAATTCAACAATTGCCATAAGTTTCAAAAGTAAGCATTTTTTAGAATTTCCAAGCACGATTTTGACAACAGATGTTAACCCCGGCAGGCGGGCTGACACCCGCCAGTGCAAACCCAACCGGGCAATCCGGTCGCATCTTCAAAATTATGGTATAAGAGTAAAGCGCAGGCTGAAACCAAAGCTGGTATTTGTCGTGGGAAACGACAGACTTACGATGGGACGGTTTACAACACGGTCAAAAAAGAGGCGTACATCAAACCGGTTGCTTATAACATAATCGGCAGAAGCATTGACAGATATTACAGTCTGACCGGCTGTGGGCTGAACTCCGTCTTCAGCAAGCCTCCGTACTATGGTCATATTCTCCCTTATGGAAACATCGGCTCTCAGGTTGAGGTCACTTCTCAGTTCCCTCTGAGCACCACCCGTCCGGTAAATAATCTGCACATCCCTGAACCTGTAACCGATCCCCATGACCACTTCGTCACTTTTAAGCTCAGAAATCTGGTTGTTTGCCAGGCTCAGTGTAACCGTCCTCGATTTCCTAAGTGCCGCCCTGGAGGTAAAATTGTTGTTCCACGTTACATCTATATTTATGAGAGGATCAAACCTTTCACTTATTGCAACAGAAGCAATGTCATGTTCGGGAACAAAATATCCCCTTACCTTGTCCCTTATTATACCGTAACCGTCTTCCCCCTCAAGATAGTTCAGGTTGGTTACATAATTTGAGATACTGTAGGTTGACCGGTAAACATGGTTTATATTGGCCGACTGCATTATCCTGTTAAGAAGTGGGGCTCGCGCCAGTCCGTCATACACAATTCTCCAGTTCGGCATGGGTATCAATGGGAAAGTTTTGAGTGACACGTTCATCGGGTCAAAATTACCGTAGGCAGCCAGGAATGCAGGTAAAAGAACATCTTGCGAAAGGCTGCCGTACCCATCGGGAAACCCTTCCTCATCAATCAGCCCCGGATCATAAATATCTGAATACCCTCTCTGCTCTGCAAACCTCATGGCAATCACACGCCTGTACCTCTTAAAATCCTCATAAGACTCCGAGGCATAGGCATTGTCGCCCGAAGGTCGTTCAAAAGCGGTACGCAGTGACAGAAACGATATATTGAAGTTCCCCGAATTGAATTTATTGCTGGCATAAAAATTACCGTACCTGTCGGCATAATAATATTCCTGCATATTTTCGACAAAAGTACGGCTTGCAGTGAGGTCTATCCTGAAACCCGGAATGGGCTCAATCGTGCTCCTGAGGTTAAAGGTATTGCTGTGGCTCATCAAAAAGGGTTCGTTCAGGGTGGTGTCGGTTGTCATCCATCCGCGGCGGACTGCCTGCCAGGCATAATCAGGATCCTGGTAGCCCAGGATGAACGGTATCCCGGGAGCAATATGGTCATCAAAACTACGGGTCCCCAGTATATCGGTACCGGGCAGGTATCCATGCAATACTGTACCGTCTGTATGTGAATAGGATATCCCGATGTTCTGGACCGACATGAGCAGCCTTGAAGCGTGTTCAGCAATTCTGGTGAATATCGATTCCCTCACCTCAACGGTGCCTTCAACAAGTATGGTAGCTCCCTCCGCATCAGTTTCGGGAGTGAATACCGCCCTCCTCTCATTAATAATATCGGTGCTGCCCCTGACCGGCCCTCCCTGTGTATCCTGCACCCTTACTGAGACCTCTTCGGTATTCAGATTGTGAATAATGTTTTGTGGCCTGTTTGCGGTAAGGTCCACATTGGTCCGTTCATACCACACCTTCCTGAATTCGGGCTGCTGCTCCTGCTGCCTGCCTGGGGCAGCCTGCAACTGTCTGGTTCTCTGGTTGACCCGCTGAAAATAATCAACCTTGTTGTACAGGTTAAGGAGGTTGAACTGAGCGTTCAGCTGACTTGTATTGCTGTTCCTTATAACATTGCCAAGGTTTATCCCAAGAGAATCCGGCAGTATAATGCCGGTATCCCATCCGTAGGATGCATTGTACCGGGCAGTAACATTGACCCAGTTAAAGAACGGTATCTTGTTAAGAGGCAGGGTATAGGTAAGGTTGGTCGAGTGGAAGTACTGGGTGGTACGTCCCAGGTTCTGGAGGTTGATCATGACAGAGTCCCTCCAGTCCCTGTAACCATCAGGATCCCTGTAACGGTCAACTATCCCCTCGGGCTCATCTATACGGGCTGTATTGGTTGCCGAGAACTCTAACCGCAACTGTCTGGTAAGGTCAAACCGCATATCATAGAACCTGTTCCAGAGGAAGTCCTTCTGGTATGTCGGCAGGATCAGGAAATCAGGATTGTTGATATTTCTGAGCTGCCTTGCCTGGTATTGCCTGCTGAGGTCCGTCCTGAAAGATATGTATGAAGGTGCATAGTAGAAATTGAAGTCCCTCAGTATCCTCAGTGCCGGAGAACTTAGTATGTTCCAGCCACTGAAGGGTGTTATGTTTTGCGGACTGGCGGTGTAGTTGTAGTTAATTCCTCCCCTGTAGTTTCTCTGCAGGCGGTAATCAGTATTAATGTTCCTGCCGAACATCTCGCTTTGGGCGTAGCTGACCGACCAGTTGCTCAGGCTGTAGAACCTGGGCGGACCATCACTCCTGGCAATCTGCACATTCGTAAAATTAAGGCTCTTTCTCTGGGTGTAATCCTGTGCCATATCCCTTATCGAATCCCTTTCCCTCCTGGTCTCAGCGAGATCAAGAGCATCCTGCAGGGGCACGTCAGGATCGAGCGGATTATACCTGGGGTTGATGAACCCTTCGGAAAAGCCAACATACATCGGTATGCGCACCCCAGAACCTTCAGGGAAGAACCTGCCCAGCTCCAAATTTGTTGAGACATCATACTGGTTGACCTGTACCTGTTGTCTCTCATTTACCTTCTGTTCGATACTTCCGAAACCCGGCTGGCTTGTTGATCCGGCCACTGTAACCGACCCCAGGTCGGCAAGCCTTGCTGTGACCCGGGCATTTGCAGCCCACCCTCCCTCATCATTGAAATGTGAGAGGCGCAGCTCATTAACCCATATCTCTCCCGATTTAGGCATTCCGTCATCTCCGGGAAGCGGGTTGGTATTACGGCCGGGATTCCTGACCCCTATCATCATGGTGCGGACATTGCTGAGATTAGGGTTGCCTACAACTCTCACCCTGTTTTCTCCGTCCATACGCATAAAGATCGATGACATGGTTATTCCCGACCCCGGCACCTGCATTTGCCTGTTCCTCTCCTGCTTCAGCTCCTGGAAAATATCAAGCTCAATATCGAGCCTGTTTTCCCTGGGCCATACAATTATCCTGTCACTCTCACGGTTGTTGTTGTACCGGCCGGGAGGAGTAACCCTCAATGGGATCTCATACTCGTAATAGTTATTCCTGTAATCAGTTCCCAGTCTAATGAACACGGTCAGATCGCCGTCATTCAGCACATCGCCCGGCAGAGCGGCAGCGTGGATCTCCATCTGTATTCTCCTGTACTGCCTGATGTCAAGGTTCATATTCTTGAATGCCGCCCTTGCATCTCCATCCTCAAGATTCTCAACCTTCAGCACCATCGACTGTTCATTGAGCTGTTGCAACTGCGGATTTGTAGGATCAATCACCCTGTCAATGCCCGGCGGTAGAACATAGTTCACGGGTGTCTTGCTTGCATTCTCCTCTATGTTCACAGCTGAAATATCAAAAGTTCCCGTTGAAGGATCAGGATGGGCAAGTCCCTCCTGCCCTTCCATGAGCGACAGGTTGTACTGACGCCAGTCACTCCTTACCAGGTCGAGCCTGGCAAACCTCATCACGACCGGATTTTCAAACCCCGTAAGGAACATTCTCATGAACCTGATCGATTTGAAATCCTGGATCGGACCGACCGCCCTCTCGAAATCAGATAGCGGGATCTTGAACTGGTACCAGTTGACCGCAGACTGTTCGCCGTTCGGGAAATTGACAGAGGTACGCACCGAGTCAACCACATAGTTGTGACCTACCCTGAGGTCCTCCGGCCTTATGCTTACGCGGTACTGGAAATAGGCCTCAGACCGGTTAAGTGTATTGTCGCGGTTTATATCTTCGGTGTTAGGGAGGGTTGTTGCCGATGTGGGGTATGATTCAGGCGATTGCTCAGAGGTTGGCGAATTCCCCTCCATATTGTTGTAATACATGTACCTGGTGAGGATGTCCGCCTCCGCGGCATCCCACTCCCTGCCCCTGAAGTACCGGTAATTGTCGCTCGAAGGATCCTCCCAGGCACTTTCAAAGGCCGGCGAATCCTCCCCGAACATCTGGGCTATCTCATCAAGGAAATCTGAAAAGAACGAACGCTCATCCACCGTGCGAAGACCGTTAAGCCCGACATCCTGGAACTCGCGGGCCTGCGGATTATTGTCAAAAGCGTTCACAAGTGACTGCTGTGTGGGCACCCGGCCCCATGCCGTAGTATCTACATCTACCACCACCTCGCTGGCTGGAAGTCCGTTCTCAAAACTCTTGCGCCCGTCTTTCAGGATATCTTCAGAAACGTTGCCAAGGTTTATGTAAAAATCGCCCCCGCTGTGATCTTCCATATCTTCAATAAAGGGGTCCATCATCCAGAATTCGACGTATTCGATATTGGCAGCTTCAAAATCAGTAGTGTGAAGGGCTCTCATGACCCCCCCCCAGCGGCTGGAGGGGTCAAGCAGGCGCCCGTCTTCACCGATTCCTGACGAATACCCAGACGGGGCGGCATCGTAATTGTAGGGCCCCCTGTGACCGGGATAGTATGCGAGGTTAAGCACCGGAATGTTGGTGGGAATACCCGTGGGGGTTTCCCTTTCGGGGAAAAGTTCGCGCTCGAACACCTCCCTTACGAAATGGCTGGATTGCAGATCGGGGTTGTTCCTTATATGAGTGGGCGTAGCCGAGGTATTCCTGAGGAAAAGAGGGTCGATGACATACCAGGCCAGCAGGGCACGGTTGTAGCCATATGCCAGGTCGTTGTTCAGGGCTGCTTCAGGGAAAAGCTCCTGCCCGTCAGGTGTGCTGGCTATGAACCATGCACTGGGTGTCTTCAGGTCAATTGTTGTTTTGGTAGCCTCGAAATCATCTATGTATGAAACACCGTCCCTGCCGATTGCTCTTGAATGACCGGGTATAAGATGCGCAAATTCACCCTGGAAAGATATGGTTGACACCTGGTTGGTATTGATAAAGGGAAGCCTGTCCACCAGGTTTGTGAGGAACATCGATTCGGTACGGTAAGAGGTATTCAGTCCCCAGATTGTATTGGATATCGGCTCATCCCCAAAACCAACCTTCTGTGTTAGCGGACGCTCCGTCAGGTTCAGTATTGTGGCCCCCACATTGAAATTGTCAGAAATGCGATAATTTAAATGAGACCCAACCAGCGTTTTGGTCTGTATGGCAAACAATGACTGGCTTTCCAGTGATACCCTGATAGGGGTGCCCGATTCCAGCAGGCCCTGGTTTATTATTTGTACCCTTCCAAGGGTGTAGTCAACAGTATAATCTACATTTTCTGTAAGCTGAACACCACCGGCAGTGACCGTTACCGAACCACGGGGCACATTCATGGCATTCAGCGGTATCTCAGAGCCGGCAGAGGACTGGTAGGTACCGGCCAGCATGAACTTGTTCTTCTCGGCAACCTGCCTTGCCCTTGTCAGGGTTGAGTCGTAGAGCTCCTGGAAAACATAGCGGTCGGCAATAGCATCATCGCCAATTCTTCTTCTCAGGTGTGACCCGAACGGCTCAAGCACCGGGAACACAATCCTCCCGTTGGCCGGGTATATGGTTACACCCTCAATAAAGTCAAACATACCGTCGGGATAGGGATCCAACTGTGAATTAAGGTTGTCAAGGTTCAATACCCTCAGAAGTGTCTGCTCCTGGATCCTCCCCTCAGGAATATAGTTTATGGCATTACCGGTCTGGTCATCCCGGTATAGCACATTCAGCTCAAAATTCCTGCGGTCAACCTGCCAGGCGCCAATGGAATAGATGTTCTTCATCATCAGGTCCCAGGTCGGAAGCCGCGGAGTAAGATTGGTTCCCTTCACCATCTTGACAATAAGCGCATCAGGAGCAGAGATCCCTTCATTCGAGAACTCCCCTACCCTGTAGGTCTGCCCTCCCATTGTATATTCGAATGCAACCGCAAGCACCTCATCGGCATTTAGTGCCGTGTTAAGCGAAACATATCCAAGCCTCCTGTTTATGGTATATTCACGTGAGGAAAGCATTCTTGCGTTCTCAATCTCCTCATAATCCTGGCCTATGGCAAATCCGGGGGCCAGTGGCTGAAGGACCGATGTAACCTGGTTGATGTTCCTGATGCCCGAATAGGTGGTGGTCATCATCTCGTAGAGGTTATTAAGGGCATTACGCGGATGATCACCCTGCTGCGAGGGGTCGCGGGTAAAGTTCTCCGGCGAGAATATGTTTTGCTGTGTTTCGGCCAGATCCATAAATGCCACAATATTCCGGGCATCTTCAAACCTGTTTGTCTTGTTGGTTATCCATACCTCCATCCGTGTAATATTTATCCCCGAACTTATAACGGGCAGGTTTCTGAGTGATGCCTCGTAGGTATCCCTGAAGTACTGAGAAAGAAAGAAATGCCTGTTTGCATCATAATCGTCAGCATACACCTCAAACTCCTGGGTCTGGGCGCCGCCCCTCACTTCGATTACCCTCGATTCGCCCTTCTGCTGAGAAAAGACACTGGTAACTGTAAGATTTCCGAATTTCAGTTCACTTTTCAGGCCGAACAGGCTCTGGCTTCCGGTAATAAGTGATCCCGGCAGCGGCAGGGTTACGTTTCCGGCTTCGATCCTTTGGATAATCTCATCCTCACCACCGGTATACTCAAGCTTGGTCTGGTTTTCAAACTCGAACATCGCTTCGGTGTTGTAATTGATCCCCAGATTTATCCTGTCACCTATACTCCCGGTAACATTCATCTGTATCTTCTCCCTGAAATCAAAGGTAGTGACCCTCCTGAGCTCTTCCTGTATATCGGGACGCTCATTTTTAACGGTATTTATTCCGAATATCAGTTCGGCCGATCCCTGGGGCTGTATATCGATCACATCACTCCCGAATATCATATCAATGGCATCAACACCCAGGGAAAGTCCGGGAATGAACTCAGTCCGTGCATCATCGGTAATACCACGTGATCTCTGCTGCCAGTAATCCTGCATGGCCCTGTCAAGTGAATATCTGTGGTATTCCTCAAAGGTCATCATGCTTGGTCTTCCGATCTGGATATCACCGACCATCCTTCTCATAAGGTAAGTGTTGGTTCCTATATCATATTCGGTGGTGATACGGAACCAGGGAGGGACGGGTATTCTCCCCCGTGAAGATGGGTCGGAAGAAAAATCCTGAAGTATTTCAGGCATATGGAACTCACCGGGTGAATTATCACCCGGGGCAGGCTTGTCTGCTACCTCACCGGAATTATGGCCAGCTTCTGGAAATCTGGTTGAGGCGCCCGGGGCCGAAACAAGTACCCATAACAACAATACCCAAAAAGATATGCCGGAATATTTTGATGCCTTAGCCAATAAATTTGTTTTCTAAAGTTTTTTCAAAGCCCTCTTTACCAGATCCTCTGCAGTTTTCACCTCGCCGTCATTCAGAAGCTGGTTGATCACCTTTTCAACCGCATTACGGGAAAATCCCAGCATTATTAAAGCAGATAACGATTCTTCCCTGATGGTATTGTCTGCCCCTGCAAATATTTCTCCCCCGCCATCAGTTTTACCCAGCTTATCCCTGAGATCAACAATAATGCGTTGTGCCGACTTCAGCCCTATCCCCTTAACACCCTTAAGCACTTCGACATTACCAGATGCTATTGACTTCCTTATGTCGGCAGGCGACAGCGACGAAAGCATTACCCTGGCGGTATTGGCTCCTATTCCTGAAACGGTTATCAGCTGCCTGAACAGTTCCCGTTCATCCTTGTCGGCAAAACCAAAAAGGAGCAATGCATCTTCTCTTACCACCTGGTGCAGGAATATTTTACCACTCTCCTTACCCGAGAGCGCAGAAAAGGTGTTGAGCGATATGTTGACAAAAAACCCCGTACCTGCACTGTCTAAAACAAGGTGAGCCGGGGCCAGTTCGTGAAAGGTTCCAGTAATATATTCATACATGGTTAAGAATGTATTTGTGAATAATAAATAAATGCTGACTGACCTTTTCGATAATTATTCAATGATTCTTGTGTTATTATTAACATCATTGTATAATTTTGGATGTCAGCTTTTGGACTTTGTGCCGGTTCGGCTGATTTTAATTGTTAACCTACTTTTGGCAGGGCTAAAAATAATAAATCCATTTGAGCTAACAGATGCAATTTTTTCAAAATACCGAAATAGCCTTTAAAATTAAAAAAGACTCTGAACTCAGGAAGGCTGAAATTATGTTCAGAATGATGTCATCTCCTGCTGTGGTCAAGATAATGGGAATGCTGGCAAAGCTGGCCCTTGGTTTGAGAATTCCGCTCAGATGGATCGTGAAACCTACGGTATTCAGTCTTTTCTGCGGCGGCGAATCTCTTGATGAAGCAAAAATAGTGGTAGAAAAGCTGTCAGAACACAATGTTCTGTCCGTAACCGATTTCGCCGCCGAAAACCGCAGATCTGAAAATGAGATCAACCAGGTGATAACCGAAATAGTTGCTGCAACCGACTATGCAGGAGCTTCTGAGGCTGTTCCGTTCTCTGTCTTCAAGCCCACCGCATTGGCACCCCCGGGGGTTCTTGAGGAGACATGCACATTCACAGGCAGGCAGGCAACTGACCGGCTGGCAGCAGAGAAATTCAGGGAAAACATGAGAATCCTTTGCGAAGCGGCCCACGAAAGAGGAGTGCCGGTTATGATCGACGCCGAAGAGTGTCAATACCAGCAACTGATCGATGATATCTGTGAGGAGATGATGGAGATATACAATAAAGAGAAAGCTGTCGTTTTCAATACTCTTCAGATGTACAGGCACGACAGGCACGGCTTCCTGAAAGAAGCTGTCGCCAAAGCCAGAAAAAAGGGATACTTCACCGGGTTCAAGCTTGTCAGGGGGGCATACATGGATCAGGAGCGCGAGCGCGCAAAGAAATTGGGTTATCCCTCTCCCATCCATCCCGACAAGGAGAGTACCGACAAGGCATTTGACGATGCGGTAACTACCTGCCTGGAAAACCTTGATATGACAAGCCTGTTTGTTGGCACACACAATGAGGAAAGCCTTTTGCGGCTTATGGAACAGATGAGGGCCATGGGGATACCGAACGATGATCCCCGCATATGTGTGAGCCAGCTCTACGGGATGAGCGATCATATCAGCTTCAATATGGCGGCACATGGATACAATGTGGCAAAGTACCTGCCTTACGGACCAATAAGGTACCTGATCCCATACCTCATAAGGAGGGCTGAAGAGAACAGGTCCGTTACCGGGCAATCGGGCAGGGAGCTGCATTATATCAGAATTGAGAGGAAAAGAAGAAATAAGATATCCAAAACCTGAACAAGATGACGATTACAAATCAAAAGCAGGCGGTAAACCTCAGGATAATCAAATCACTGGCATTGCTGTTCCTGATAATATTCATCGGATTGTTGTATTTTGCAAATGTACTGCGCGACGGGGCCTTCGGTTTTACCAGAGACCATATTGCCGTTTTCACGATCATACTCGTTGTGCTATTCTTTCTCCTTAATTATGTGAGGGACCACCAGTATATCTACTACTCCGATACTGGCGACAAGTTCATACTGCGCTATTTCAGCCTGCGGCCCATGGCTGAAAGAAAAAATGCAATTGAGTTCAACAAGGGTGAGCTTTACAATTATGAGATAACCAGGTCATTGCACAGACTTAACAAAAAGCTTGTCATCTACAGGAAGACTGCACGGGGAGTGGCGAAATACCCGCCGGTTAGCCTGACCGCACTGTCAAAGAGCGACCTGGAAAAGATCATGGCCTCGATGCATAGGATACTGATTGCCAACCGGTCGGCTAAATAGAGGGCGAAAAACATATTCTACAGCATATTTTGACCTCCTGAAGCTCCTTAATACTCTATCAAACTGTTTTTTAACTCTGCAACCCATGAGAAAAGTCATCGGCATGCATGAGGAAAGTCATAGCCGGCATATCAGCTTTTCAGTTACTTTTGTGTACTTCTCCTAAATCTTCAGGAAAATAAACCATAACCAACTAAACCACACTATCATGAATGTAGACAAACTAATGATCGATCTGGAGAAAAAACATCCCGGCGAAACAGAGTATCTCCAGGCGGTTCGAGAAGTTCTGGAATCGATCGAGGAAATGTACAACCAGAATCCGCAGTTTGAGTCAGCAGCAATCATAGAACGTCTTGTCGAACCTGACAGGGTGCTGACATTCAAAGTGCCCTGGATGGATGACCAGGGGCAGGCTCATGTCAGCACCGGTTACAGGATACAGTTCAACAACGCCATCGGGCCCTATAAAGGGGGACTTCGTTTTCACCCCAGCGTAAACCTCAGTATTCTGAAGTTCCTGGGATTTGAGCAGGTATTCAAGAATTCGCTTACAACACTTCCCATGGGAGGTGCCAAGGGGGGATCGGACTTTAACCCGAAAGGAAAATCGAATTCTGAAATAATGCGCTTCTGCCAGGCATATATGCTTGAGCTGTGGAAGATCATAGGGCCCGACACAGATATCCCGGCAGGTGATATAGGTGTTGGAGGCAAAGAGATAGGATACATGTTCGGAATGTACAAGAAACTTGCATGCGTGCATACAGGTGTGCTTACGGGCAAGGGGAGAAACTGGGGAGGCAGTCTCATCAGGCCGGAAGCCACCGGGTTCGGGAACGTCTATTTTGCCGAGGAGATGTTGAAGACCAAAGGAGAATCATTCAAGGGCAAGATTGTTACTGTTTCGGGATTCGGGAACGTGTCATGGGGAGCCATTATCAAGGCCACACAACTTGGCGCAAGAGTTGTTACTATATCCGGACCTGACGGCTACATATACGACCCTGACGGGATAAGCGGCGAAAAGATTGACTACCTTCTCGAACTCAGGGCTTCTAACCAGGATATAGCAAAACCTTACTCCTTCGAGTTCCCGAATGCCCAGTTCCATGAGGGCAAGAGACCATGGGAGGTCAAATGTGACATAGCTCTTCCCTGTGCAACCCAGAACGAACTTGATGAAGAAGATGCAAAAAACCTTGTTCAAAACGGCTGCATGTGTGTTTCGGAAGGAGCAAACATGCCCTCTACACCCGGTGCGATAGAACTGTTCCTGGAGAACAAGATCTTGTACGGCCCCGGCAAGGCTGCCAACGCCGGCGGTGTTTCGACGAGCGGGCTGGAACAGACACAAAATGCCATGAAGCTGAGCTGGACATCAGAGGAGGTTGAGGAGAAACTGCACCAGATCATGAAGAACATCCATGAATCATGCGTAAAATACGGGGCTGAACCTGACGGATATGTAAACTATATGAAAGGGGCAAATATAGCCGGTTTCATGAAAGTTGCCAATGCCATGCTCGATCAGGGGGTTATCTGATAGCAAAGGTACATAATTATCCCATAAAGAGGCTGCACCGTAAGTGCGGCCTTTTTTTACACTGAACAACACGTGATCAGTTGCTGCTTTCCCGGTCTTTTTGTATATTTAGTATATAATACGGAGTGATGGCAGACTTTAATGATCCGCTGCTCAGGTACAAGATAGGCCTGATGCTGATCCCTGGCATTGGGGGGATACTGGCCCGGAAACTTGTTGAATATACCGGTAGCCCTGAAGCAGTCTTCAGATCAGACCAGGGCCTGCTTCAGAAGATCCCCGGAATAGGCAGGACCCTTGCAGGCAACATTCTTGATAGCAGGGTCCTTGAGGAAGCCGACAGGGAGATCGTTTTCCTTTCCAGGTACAACATCAGGGCAATGTATTACCTCGATGATGATTATCCTGCCCGGTTAAAAGAGTGCCAGGACGCCCCTGTTATTCTGTTCAGCAGGGGCAATGCCAACCTTGACAGTGCGAAGGTCCTGAGTATAATAGGCACAAGGAGTGCATCAGACTATGGCACCGGTTTCTGCCGGGACCTGGTTGCTGATCTTGCTGCCAGGGGACATGATCCGTTGATTGTTAGCGGACTTGCCTACGGCATTGATATTTGTGCACACCGGGCGGCCCTCGATAACGGTCTGCAGACAGTGGCTGTACTTGCTCACGGACTCTCTACAATTTATCCGCCTGAACACAGGAAAACTGCAAAAAGAATAGCCGGCCACGGGGCACTTGTATCTGATTTCGGCAGTAAAACCGGGCCGGAGAGAGGCAATTTCCTTAAGAGAAACCGTATCATTGCCGGACTGGCTGATGCCACGGTCGTTATCGAGTCGTCATTATCGGGAGGCGCCATGATAACTGCCGGGTTTGCCGGCTCTTATAACCGCGATGTCTTTGCCCTCCCCGGAAGGGTAACCGACAAAAGATCTCAGGGATGCAACAACCTCATAAAAACGAACAGGGCGGCACTGATTGAAAAAACCGGAGATCTCGAATATTTACTTGGCTGGGAACCTGATACAAGTAAACTGCCGGATGACAAACAAATGCTCTTCCCCGGAACCGGTGATGACGAAAAGGCAATTCTGCGCTTGCTGACAGTTAATTCCTGCATGTCGGCCGATCAGATATCTGCAGGGCTGGGGCTTGGTGCGGGAAAGACATCCTTCCTGCTGCTGAACCTGGAGTTCATGGGATACATATTGAGCCTTCCGGGAAAAATGTACAAGCTGTCGGCCACAGCTATTGCACGGTAGGAAGGAAAAACAGTTGCCCCCTGCACCTGTTTTGTCAAAAAATATTTAAGTTTGTTCCTGTAAATTACCGCGTATTAACCAACCCCTGAAAAAATCATGGATCCAAGAGTAGAAAAATTCATGGCTGGCATAACAGCCAAAAACCCCGGAGAAGTTGAATTCCACCAGGCAGTGAGGGAAGTTGCCGAATCCCTTATCCCGTTTATTGAAGAAAATCCCCGGTATAAGCATGCAAAGATTCTTGAACGGATCGCCGAACCGGAAAGGATAGTGCTTTTCAGGGTCCCATGGATTGATGACAAGGGTGAGATACAGATAAACAAGGGCTACAGAATCGAAATGAATTCGGCCATAGGCCCCTACAAGGGAGGCATAAGGTTTCACCCTACTGTGAACCTCAGTATCCTGAAATTCCTGGCATTCGAGCAGGTATTCAAGAATTCCCTCACTACACTCCCAATGGGTGGAGGCAAGGGAGGATCAGATTTCGATCCAAAGGGGAAGACCGACAACGAGGTGATGAAATTCTGCCAGAGCTTCATGACGGAACTCAGCAGGCACATAGGTCCCGAAACCGATATTCCCGCCGGTGATATCGGGGTCGGCGGAAGGGAAATAGGCTATATGTTCGGGCAGTACAAAAGGCTCAGAAATGAGTTCACGGGAGTACTTACCGGCAAAGGAAGGGAGTGGGGTGGCAGTCTGATCAGACCTGAAGCTACCGGTTACGGTTGTGTCTATTTTGCGCAGGCAATGCTCCAGACCCGTGATGATACGTTTGATGGTAAAACGGTGGCAATATCCGGATCCGGTAACGTGGCACAATTTGCAACTGAAAAAGCGACATCCCTGGGAGCCAAGGTTGTAACGCTTTCAGACAGCAACGGCTTCATATACGATCCTGCAGGCATTGACCCTGAAAAGCTGGAATGGGTTATGGAACTGAAGAACATAAAAAGAGGCAGGATGAGCGAGTATGCCGAAAAATTCGGGGTTGAGTATTACCAGGGACAGAGGCCATGGTCGGCAAAATGCGACATAGCCCTCCCCTGTGCCACTGAAAATGAGATCACCAAAGAGGACGCGGAGACGCTGATCAAAAACGGGTGTTTTGTAGTTTCAGAAGGGGCCAATATGCCCTCCACAACCGATGCTGTCGAGGCATTCCTGCATCACGGGATACTGTATGGCCCTGGCAAGGCAGCCAATGCCGGGGGAGTTGCCGTGAGCGGTCTTGAAATGACCCAGAATGCCATGAGAATTAGCTGGCAAAGGGAGGAGGTTGACGCGAAACTGCAGCAGATAATGAAGAATATACACGAAACCTGCGTCAGGTTCGGGCAAAACGAAGACGGATCGGTCAACTACGTACGAGGTGCCAATATAGGAGGATTTGTCAAGGTTGCCGAGGCCATGCTCGCACAGGGGGCCGTCTGATATACTTTTTAACCGCTGCCGGTTACCGGCAGCATATTACAATCTTACAGCATGATGCTGATTGACACACACGCGCACCTTTACCTGCCTCATTTTAACGATGACATTGACCGGGTTATCGGCAATGCAAAAATGAACAATGTAGGCAGGGTCCTCATGCCGAATATTGACATCAGGTCAGTTGACCCTATGCTCAGGGTCTGCTCCCGACACCCCGGTTTCTGCCTGCCAATGCTGGGTCTTCATCCTACTTCGGTTAAAGATAATTATGCAGGCATGCTTAAAACCCTTGAAGACCTGCTTGACAAAGAAAATTTTGCAGCAATAGGAGAAACCGGCATGGATGCACACTGGGACACAAGCTTCATGGAACAGCAAAAGAGATCATTCATCACGCACCTTGAATGGGCTGAAGAGACAGGCCTTCCTGTCGTTATCCACTCACGGAAAACGATGGACACCATCATAGGAATATTGAAAAACGCTTACAGCAAAAAGGTAACCGGGGTATTCCATGCTTTTTCGGGAAGTGAAGAACAGGCCAGGGAAATAACCGGAATGGGCTTTATGCTGGGCATCGGGGGAGTTGTCACCTACCCCCGTTCAGGACTGGAGGAGGTCCTCAGTAAGATCGAACTGGAACACATAATCCTGGAAACAGATGCCCCCTATCTGACGCCGGTCCCTTTCAGGGGCAAACGCAACGAAAGCGCCCACCTGGTATATATCGTCGAAAAAATAGCTGAAATAAAGGGGTTGACCATTGAACAGGTTGCAGAGGTTACGACAGGCAATGCCCGCCGTCTTTTTAAACTTAAAAGGGAATAATGCAGAACAGATCAACAATCCTCCTGATATATACGGGAGGCACCATTGGAATGGAGCTCAATCCAGGGACCGGAAAGCTGACCCCCGTAAACTTTGAAAACATATCACGGGAAATGCCTGAGCTTATGAGGTTTGACCCTGACATCAAAACTGTCTCGTTCTCACCTCCTGTTGATTCATCAGAGATAGGGCCGGAAATGTGGGTCAGGCTCGCTGAGACTGTTGAGGAGTATTATGACCGGGTTGACGGGTTCGTGATCCTTCATGGAACCGACACGATGGCATACTCTGCCTCTGCCCTGAGCTTTCTGCTTGAAAACCTCGGCAAACCTGTTATTTTTACCGGCTCCCAGCTTCCCATAGGAATGCTTCGTACCGACGGCAGGGAGAACCTTATCACATCAATAGAGATCGCTGCTGCAAAAATAAACGGTGCGCCTGCAGTACCTGAAGTATGTGTGTTTTTCCAGAACAAGCTGTTCAGGGGCAACCGGACAACAAAATATAATGTTGAATATTTCAATGCATTCAGGTCTGAAAACTATCCTCCCCTGGCAGAGGCCGGGATAAACATTGAATTCAATTACCATGCCGTAAACTACCCTTATGGCGATAAGAAGCTTAAAGTCTACCGGGAGCTTGACAATAATGTTGCCATCCTGAAGATTTTTCCAGGAATTACCGGAAAACTGCTCAGCTCATTTTTCAGCACAGACGGCCTGAAGGCAGTTGTTATGGAAACTTATGGTGCAGGTAACGCCCCTACCGGCTCCTGGTTCATCTCAGAGGTTGAAAAAGCCGTCAGCAGAGGGATCTTCATCCTGAATGTAAGCCAGTGCACCACCGGGAGTGTTGACATGAACAAATACACTACCGGAAGAAGATTACAGGAAGCTGGTGTTCTGAGCGGCTATGATATGACAACCGAGGCGGCTGTGACAAAGATAATGTTCCTGCTCGCCCAAACATCAAATGCAAAGGAGCTTAGAACGTTAATAAATAGTTCGATAAGAGGAGAAATAAAATAACTTTTTGCTTTTATTATATATTTTTTTGTAACTTGGCACGCTGAAATTTTGGAATTTATTTGTTGTGGGAGAGGTGGCCGAGTGGTCGAAGGCGCACGCCTGGAAAGTGTGTATACCTCAAAAGGGTATCGCGGGTTCGAATCCCGCCTTCTCCGCGATTGATAATTGTAATAGTAAAAACTTATAATTAAATTTGAACCTCATTAATTAATTAATTATCGACTAACCATGAAAAATCTATTTGCGTTTTTAGCAGTACTGGGAATGCTGACATTCGGAACATCGGCAATAGCAATTGCACAGGAAGATGTTGTTGAAGATCCCACAGAAACAGAACAGGTCATCCCTGAAACACCTGCACCTGTTGACGTAGAAACAGACGAAGAAGCCCAGCCTCTTCACCAGGAGATTAAAAGGATCTTTATTGAGGGTGGTGCCGGTTTTATGGGTGTTGTACTCCTGGCCCTTATCTTCGGTCTGGCAATATCAATCGAGAGAATTCTGTATCTCAATTTTGCCACCACCAACACAGAAAAGCTGTTGCTGGAAGTTGAGGAAGCGCTCGAAAACGGAGGCATTGAGGCTGCAAAGGAGGTCTGCCGCGACACCAGGGGGCCGGTTGCCAGTATTTTCTACCAGGGTTTGAGCAAATTTGACGAGGGAATTGATGTTGTTGAAAAGTCAGTTGTTGCCTATGGCGGTGTTCAGACAGGATTGCTGGAGAAAAATATGACATGGATATCACTGTTTATCTCGATTGCACCTATGCTTGGGTTTATGGGTACAGTAATAGGTATGATCGCAGCTTTTGACTCGATTGAGGCTGCTGGTGACATTTCTCCCTCACTGGTGGCAGGTGGTATCAAGGTAGCACTTATTACAACCGTTTCCGGTCTTGTTGTTGCTATCATACTCCAGGTATTCTACAACTATATTGCATCAAAAGTCGATTCACTGGTTAACACCATGGAAGATGCCTCAATCTCGCTGATCGACATTCTGGTAAAATATAACCTCAAAAAATAATTGATATGTCCAATATAATTCAAAAAATAATAACCATTTCCCTCTACGCGCTGATGGGAATATCAGTTGTTCTTACACTGCTATTCTACTTTGGAGCTGATGTGCCGGGAACAGAAGGGACACCAATGAGGGAGCCGGTTGTTACCGAAACTATCCTTATCTGGGCCTACATACTGGTAGGTATTGCACTGCTGTCAGCATTGCTCTTCCCGACGGTCATGATGATCATGAACCCGAAGAATGCCAAAAAGACCCTTATAGGTCTCGGGGTAATTGCCGTTATAGTATTCATTTCCTGGCAATTCGCATCTGATGATGTTTTACCGCTTGCAGTGGACAATCCGGACAACGTTCCGCACGTTTTAAAGCTGGCAGGTACCCAGTTGGGAACCATGTATATTTTACTTGCACTGGCTATCCTGTCAATTTTTTATACTGAGATAAGAGGACTATTTAAGTAAAACAATTACCCCCTGAAGGGGTAATTATAAATATTAATAATTATGGGACGAGTAACTCCGGAAATACCCTCCGCCTCCCTGGCAGATATCGCATTTATGCTGCTGATATTCTTCCTGGTTGCCACAACCATGGATGTGGATTCTGGAATATCGAGAATTCTTCCGCCCATGCCTGACACCGACCAGCCGGATGATGACCAGCAAATCAGGGAGCGGAATATTTTTACGGTGCGCGTAAATGCACAGGATATGCTTCTTGTGGAAGGCCAGCTTGAGAACCTGCAGAACCTGAGGGACAGGGCAAAGGAATTTATTGCCAATCCAAGAGATGAAGCACATCTGCCGGAGAAGGTTGTTGAAGAGGTAGAATATTTTGGAGAATATCCTATTTCAAGGCAGGTAATATCACTTCAGAACGCAAGAGGTACTTCCTACGGGATGTATATCAAGGTTCAGAACGAATTGACAGCCGCCTATAATGAGCTAAGGGATGAGCTTTCAATGGACCGGTTCGGCAGAACGTTCGAACGTCTTGACGCCAGCCAGCAGGCTGCAATCCGGAGAATTTACCCGATGCGTATTTCAGAAGCAGAACCCAGACAAGTAGGAGGAAGATAATATGTCAAAATTTCAAAGAAAAGACAAAGGTAAAATGCCGGGAATCAGCACAGCTTCCCTTCCCGACATTGTATTCATGCTGCTGTTCTTTTTCATGGTCAGCACAACGATGCGTGAGGTAACCATAAACGTGCGTCAGCGACTGCCTTCGGCAACAGAGGTACAGAAACTGGAAAAACGTTCGCTGGTTAGTTTTATCTATATTGGCCAGCCGAGGACGGCTTTCGAGGCGCTTCTCGGAACCGAGCCGCGTATTCAGCTCAATGACCAGTTTGCTACGACTGCCGATATCGCAGCATTTATAGCCGGTGAAAGAGAAGCACGTGATGAGGCTGAGATCCCCTTCATGAGAACTTCGCTCAAGGTTGACAACGAGGTCCGTATGGGAATTGTTGATGATGTAAAGCAGGCCTTACGAAGGGCAAACGCACTTAATATCAACTATTCAACCCTGACAGTAGAGTCGATATTTGACTAGTTGATCAGTAATGATAAATAATTTAAAGGCTGCCCACGGAGGCAGCCTTTTTTTCGCAACCTTTCACTTCCTGCAGCAGCGCTAAACTAACTTCCTGCAAAAACGTTAATCTATTACTCAATAACCGGGAATTTTTTAATCCGCCGGTGGATTCCACGTAAAGTTTAATGTTTGATCGGGTTCCAGGGTTGCATCATAACTGGCCCAACCAAAACCTTCCTCATCTATTTGCCCCCACAACGAGATATCGCCGGCGGGAATACTTTCATAAGTGGTTTGATCGCCGTCATTGATGACCCTTAAATCGTTCTCCTCCATTTCACCCCACCTTACATCGGTAATGATGCTGAAACCGGTCTCATTTATAACAACCACGGTGCCAAAATCCTCTTCATCTTTTTCGCAGCCTGCAAAAACAAAAAACAACCCGAAAGCTGCTGCAAGCATTAAAACCCTTTTAATCATAACCAATAGTTTTAAGTTAGAAAGAATTACTGTTGATACTACGCAGAAAATACGAAAATAGTTTACATAATCGGACGGTTTTTGGAATTTAGGTTAACCGCCAGGCGCACGACCCGCTCATGATCCCGGCATAGATACCAGGCGCACGACCCGCTCATGATCCCGGCATAGATACCAGGCGCACGACCCGCTCATGATCCCGGCATAGATACCAGGCGCACGACCCGCTCATGATCCCTCCGGGGCTTCGGTGGGAATTCAAAAACCGTAAAAAAAGCAAAGTTCCGCAACAACGCGGAACTCAGTGCCTTGTGACCCCGGAGGGATTCAAACCCACGACCTTCAGAACCGGAATCTGACGTTCTATTCAGCTGAACTACGGGGCCGGTATAATTATTATTTCGAATTGCGAATTTAAAAATTTTTTGGATAGGAACCGCCCCCGCGAATCAGTTTTATCCCGGAAAGCTGAAGGGCTTCGATTCTTCCGGGGCAAACAGTGTCCCCTGGGCAGCACCAGGCAACACCTCTCCTCACCAACGTCAGAAATGTGCCAAAGATTTCCTATTTTCGCAGATATTTCAAAGCTAATCTTATACCATACTTTCAACGATGGAATACAACTTCAGGGAGATTGAACAGAAGTGGCAGAAGTTCTGGGAGAAGAACAAAACATTCAGGGTTACTGAAAACACCTCAAAGCCCAAATTCTACGTGCTCGATATGTTCCCATATCCATCCGGGGCAGGCCTCCACGTAGGCCACCCGCTGGGCTATATCGCTTCCGATATATATTCAAGATATAAAAGGCTGAAGGGTTTTAATGTCCTCCATCCTATGGGATATGATTCATTCGGACTGCCTGCCGAGCAGTACGCCATACAAACAGGGCAGCACCCAGCCGTTACAACCGAAAACAACATAAGTCGTTACCGCGAACAGATGGATAAGATAGGCTTCTGTTACGACTGGGACAGGGAAGTCAGAACATGTGATCCGGGTTACTATAAATGGACTCAGTGGGTATTCATAAAAATGTTCAAACACTGGTTCAACAAAAAGACCGGAAAGGCGGAACCTGTTGAATCCCTGGTTGCTGAATTTGAAAGGAACGGGAACTCATCGGTCGAGGCGGCACAGGACGAGTGCCCTGTGTTCACGGCAACTGAGTGGAATGCTATGGGTGAAAAGGAGCAACAACTTACACTGCTTAAGTACAGGCTGGCTTATTATGCCGATACAATGGTAAACTGGTGCCCGGCCCTTGGTACAGTGCTGGCGAATGATGAGGTGAAAGAGGGATATTCTGTAAGAGGCGGCCACCCAGTTGAACAGAAAAAGATGAAGCAGTGGCTGCTTAGGGTGTCAGCTTATGCTGACAGGCTTGTTGATTCACTTGAAACACTCGAATGGAGCGGCTCTCTGAAGGAGATCCAGAAAAACTGGATTGGAAAGTCTGAAGGAGCCCTGATCAACTTCAGTATGGATTCATCTACCACCGGCATGAATAAGGGTGATAAGATAGAGGTGTTCACCACGCGGCCCGACACTATCTTCGGATGCACATACATGGTCCTGGCCCCTGAACATCCGCTTGTTGAAAAAATTACCACACCCCAATACCGTGACAAGGTTCAAGCATATCTTGAAGAAACCGCAAAACGCACCGAACGGGAGCGCATGGCCGATGCAAAAACAATTACCGGCCAGTTTACCGGAGCCTTTGCACTTCACCCCTTTTCCGGTGAAAAGCTTCCCGTCTGGATAAGTGACTACGTTCTGATAGGATATGGAACAGGTGCTATCATGGCAGTTCCTGCTCATGACAGCAGGGATTACGATTTTGCCGGGCATTTCAAATTGCCGGTCAGAGAAGTCGTAACGGGAGGAGATGTTTCAGAAGGATCATATGACAATCCTGATGGCACACTTGTCAATTCAGATTTTCTTGACGGGCTGAATGTTAAAGAGGCTATAGCCAGGACGATCGATGAACTGGAGAAAAAAGGCATCGGTAAAGGAAAGGTCAACTACAGGTTAAGGGATGCAATCTTCAGCCGGCAACGTTACTGGGGAGAGCCTTTCCCGGTGTACTACAAGGACGGAGTGCCACGGGTAATGGATGAGAAAGATCTGCCGCTGGTACTTCCGGAGATAGATGCAATTCTGCCTACCGAAAAGGGAGAGCCTCCGCTTGGAAGGGCAAAAAACTGGAACACCCCGGAAGGATACCCCATAGAATTGAGCACCATGCCGGGATTCGCAGGCTCATCGGCCTACTACCTGCGTTACATGGACCCCCGTAACGATACTGAGCTGGTCTCCAAAAAAGCCAACGACTACTGGAAAGACGTCGACCTGTACATAGGCGGTACTGAGCATGCGACCGGACACCTGATATATTCCCGTTTCTGGAACAAGTTCCTTTATGATATGGGGCTTGTATGCAGGGACGAACCATTCAGGAAACTGATCAACCAGGGCATGATACAGGGGCGCTCCAATTTTGTTTACAGGATCAGGAACACTAACAAGTATGTGAGTTACGGCCTCAAAGACCAATATGACGTAACACCCCTGCATGTTGATGTGAATATTGTCCATAACGACATACTCGATATTGAAGCTTTCAGAAACTGGAACCCTGAATACAAAAACGCTGAATTCATTCTTGAGAATGATGGCAGTTACAGGTGCGGATATGCAATAGAAAAGATGTCGAAATCACTTTACAATGTGGTTAACCCTGATGATATAATTGAACATTACGGAGCCGATACATTGCGGCTCTATGAGATGTTCCTGGGGCCGCTTGAGCAGTCCAAACCATGGAACACCAATGGAATTGACGGAGTACATAAATTTCTGAGAAAGCTCTGGAAACTATTCCATAACTCAAAAAACGAGCCGGATATTTCAGATGCCAGACCAACGTCAGATGAACTTAAAGTTCTCCACAAAACAATTAAAAAGGTCGAAGAGGATATAGAAAGGTTCTCATTCAACACCTCGGTAAGCGCATTCATGATATGCGTCAATGAGCTGACCGCACTGAAGTGCAATAAGAGGGAGGTCTTGTCTGACCTGATTATAATCCTCTCCCCCTTTGCACCCCATATTGGCGAGGAGTTATGGCAGCTGCTAGGGAACACCGGCAGTATAAGCGATGCAACATTTCCTGCTGCCAGTGAAGAGTACCTTTTTGAAGATACCATTGTCTACCCGGTTTCCTTTAACGGTAAAACCAGGCTGAAGCTTGAGTTCCCGGCAAACTACGGAAGCAGTGAAATAGAAAGTGAGATCGTCGGGAACCCCGACGTTCAGAAATACCTTTTGGGAAAACCTCCCAGGAAGATAATTGTTGTGAGCGGGCGTATAATAAATATAGTCACCGGATAATTCCGGAAAAACTTAATATTACATACTGAGAAGTAAGGCAGGAATATGGTTAAAAAAGGTCTTTTGCCCCAGTTTCTGACAGGCATAATGCTGCTTGCAGCAGTCCACATCTATATGGACGGTACTTCCATTGAAAAGGATATGCCAGATCTTTACAATCCGGAAGAAACTGAAGAACTCCCTGATTATCCCCTCACCTTAAATGAGTACGGCATACCCGAAGGAGAACTCACTCAGTTTGAAGGAAGGGTTCAGAGAAACCAGACTCTGTCTGTCATCCTTTCCGGCTTTAATGTCAGCGCATCACTAATACATCAGGTTGCCGGCTATTCAAGAGAGCTGTTTGACGTAAGGAGGATCAGGGCCGGCGACAGATACAAAATATTTCATTCGAACGACTCACTGGGCCTGCCCCGGTATTTCATCTACCAACCCAATGATATAGAATTTGTCAGGGTAACTCTTTACGAACCGGTTAGTATCGAAAGAGGAAGCAGGGAAGTAACCCGGGTGCTTAATGAATTGTCGGGCACGATCAATTCATCACTCTGGAATGCAATGGTTGAATCCGGATCGTCTCCCGTGCTGGCACTTGAGCTTTCTGAAATTTATGCATGGACCGTGGATTTTTTTGGTCTTCAGAGAGGTGATTCATTCAAAGCATTCTACTATGAGAATTATGTCGGATCAAACCCGGCAGGAATTGACAGGATTGTGGCTGCGTGGTTCAGCCACATGGGCAGGGAGTTTTACGCAATACCTTTCGAACAGGACAGCGTTATGAGCTTTTTCGATCAGGATGGCAACAGTCTCCGCAGAACCTTGCTCAGGGCCCCGTTAAGATACAGCAGGATATCATCAGGGTTCTCCCACTCAAGAATGCATCCGATACTGAGGGTCAGGCGGCCGCATCACGGAGTGGACTATGCAGCCCCTGTCGGAACGCCGGTGTATGCTATCGGCGATGGCAGGATTATTGAGACATCCTATACGGCAGGAGCCGGCAGAATGGTGAGAATAAGACACAACAGCGTTTACACTTCAGCATACCTGCATCTCAGGAATTTCGAACCCGGAATCAGGCCTGACGTTTGGGTCAGGCAGGGAGATGTCATTGGATATGTGGGCACTACAGGCATGTCAACCGGCCCACATCTCGATTTCAGGATGTGGAGGAACGGTCAGCCGGTAGATCCCCTGTCAATTGAAGCGCCACCGGTAGAACCTGTAAAAGAGGAGAACCTGGAAGATTTTGAAAGGGTTAAACGGATGTGGATGGGCCGGCTTGACAGCTTATAAATCCTCACCCAGAAGTTTCTCGACAACCCTGGGATACCAGTGATGCTCAAGCTTATGAACTCTTTGGGCAAGAGATTCAGGAGTGTCATCTTCCCTTACTTCACAGGTGTGTTGCGATACAATACTCCCGCTGTCATAATCTTCATTGACCATGTGGATGGTGATCCCTGAGAACTTGTCCCCGGCTTCAATAACAGCATTGTGAACACGCATTCCGTACATTCCCTTACCTCCGTATTTGGGCAGAAGTGCAGGATGAATATTAACTATCCTTTCGGGGAAGGCTGCAAGTATGTTTCCGGGGATCTTCAGAAGGAACCCTGCAAGGACAAGAAAATCAATATCATTACCGCGCAAAGCTCTGAGAACAGCATCACCACGGTAAAGTTCATCACGAGTAAAAACAAAACTGTCAACACCCGACTCTCTGGCCCTCTGCAGCGCACGGGCATCCGGCCTGTTGCAGAGGAGCAGTTTAACCCTGACACGGGCATGACCTGCGAAGTAGTTTGCTGTCGCCTGGAAATTTGTGCCCGAACCGGATGCAAATATCGCTATATTAATCACAGATAATTGTTTGTTTACAGGTCACTGCATAAAAGAACCTTGTCAGGTTCACCCGGCAAAGTCATGTTTTCGTCCAGTATTCGATTTCGTTCGAAACATAATATGGTAAATATCTATATATTAAACCCATCTCAAAATATACGGTCAAAAAAAAATAAAAATTGTTTGATAATATTGCCAGATTATCTTTCTTTGCAAAGTTAAAATTTATTACTAATTAAAAACTAAAGCTATGTCAGACATTCCATCAAGAGTAAAAGCTATCATCGTTGATAAGCTTGGCGTTGACGAAAGTGAAGTTACACCTGAAGCTAGCTTCACCAACGATTTGGGTGCGGACTCACTGGATACAGTTGAGTTGATTATGGAGTTTGAAAAGGAGTTCAATATGTCTATTCCCGACGATAAAGCAGAAACCATAAGCACTGTCGGTGACGCCATCAAATTCCTTGAGGAAAACGTAAAGTAAATATTTTTCTGAAGTTTTAAATTACAGGTTATGGAATTGAAACGAGTTGTAGTAACAGGTCTTGGAGCAATTACACCTTTGGGTAACACTACAAATGAATTATGGGAGAATCTGAAAAACGGGGTAAGTGGTTCAGACCTGATTACTCGTTTCGATACCGAAAAATTTAAAACTAAGTTCGCCTGTGAGGTCAAAGGTTATAATGTGGAGGACCACTTCGACAGGAAAGAGTCCAGAAAACTTGATCTCTACGCACAGTATGCGCTTGTTGCAACGGATGAGGCGATAAGGGATGCGTCTCTCGACCCTTCCGCTGTGGATCCTGATAAAGCAGGTGTAATCTGGTCTTCAGGGATAGGGGGCCTGAATACATTCCTTGATGAGATAGCCGGGTTTGTAAAAGGAGATTTCACTCCCCGCTTCAGCCCGTTCTTCATACCCAAAATGATCTCAGACATTGCATCAGGTCACATATCCATCAAATACAATTTCAGGGGACCCAATTTCAGCACGGTATCTGCATGTGCATCATCAACAAATGCCATTATTGATGGCCTGAACTACATCAGGCTCGGCAAGGCTGATTTATTCATTGTTGGCGGATCAGAAGCAGCAATAAATGAAGCCGGACTTGGAGGGTTCAATGCGATGCAGGCCCTTTCAACCAATAATGAAAACTATAAAACAGCTTCCAGGCCGTTTGACCGGACCAGAGACGGTTTCGTTATGGGAGAAGGAGGAGGGGCCCTTGTTCTCGAAGAATATGAACATGCCGTCAGGCGGGGTGCCACTATCTATTGTGAGCTTGCCGGAGGAGGAATGAGTGCCGATGCATACCATCTCACAGCTCCTCACCCCGAAGGACGTGGAGCTGCCAAGGTGATGCAGAATGCAATTGAAGATGCAAATCTGAAGCCTGAGGATGTTGACTACATCAATGTCCACGGCACGGCCACTCCGCTGGGAGATATAGCAGAAGTCAAAGGCATAAAGACAGTTTTTGGGGAGCATTCCTACAAGCTGAATATAAGCGCCACCAAATCAATGGCCGGTCACCTTCTCGGGGCAGCAGGAGCCGTTGAGGCGATAGCATCTATTCTTGCGGTCAAACATGGTATTGTTCCGCCCACAATCAATTTCGAACATGAAGATCCCGATCTTGACAACAAAATGAATTTCACCTTTAATAAGGCGCAGGAGAGGGAGGTAAATGTTGCTCTCAGCAACACATTCGGATTTGGAGGACACAACTCCTCGGTTATTTTCAAAAAACTTAAATAGAACCTGTGTTTCGCATCCGGACCCTGATTAAATCTCTTTATACGATTTTCGACAATAACAAGCGATTACGCAGGGATATTATCTCCATTACAGGTCTCAAACCGCGGAATATCAACCACTACATTTCAGCACTAACACACAGGTCGCTTGCCAATAAACGGCAAAATGGGTCAGACCGGGACAATGAACGGCTCGAGTACCTTGGCGATGCTGTTTTGAGTGCGGTTATGGCAGACTACCTTTTTAAACGCTACCCCGGCAGCAAGGAGGGTTTCCTCACCAAAATGAGATCCAGGCTGGTCAACCGGGAAAATCTCAGCAGGATAGCCCTCAGAATGGAGATCGACAGGCTGGTGATGCTTAACAGGAGTGGTATTCCCACCAAAAAATTCATCTACGGCAACGCACTGGAGGCCCTTATAGGCGCGATATATATTGACAGGGGCTATAAGAAAGCCCGGAAATTCATAATAGGCCGGATTATTTCATCCCAGGCCGACATAGACAAGATCGAAGGTAGTGAATGGGACTATAAAAGCCGTATTATCCAATGGGGGCAAAAGAATAAGCAGGAGATATCATTCGAAAGTTATGAGCTTGAAAAGTCCGGGAACCCGGAGCCGTTGTTTGTTGCGACTATTCATATAATGGACACCGTTGCAGGAGAAGGTTTCGGGTACACCAAGAAAGAGGCTCAGCAGCTTGCAGCGAGGAAGGCACTGGAGAACCTCCCCTCCTGATTCTGATATATTCCCGGTGCCGGTGCGTACAATAAATATCTTACAAATAAGGTTTATCATATAATATTCAGTTATCCCTGCCGGCATCCGGCATACTGTTCACCAGGCATTGACAAATGAAGAAGAAAGTCCATAAGTTGGTTGTTCCGGTTTCAGACCCCTTCAAACTGCTGGGAATTTCATCTCATGAGAACGACTACCGCATAAGCTGGGTCCTTAACAGGAGGCTGGGAATGAAGTTCAGAAAAACAGACAATCATCGGGGCAGACCGTTAATAACCGGAGAATATCCGGAATTCTCCGTGTTCAGCTCATATGATGAAGACAAGATCATTAAGATGAACCTGATTTCAAACAGGTGCCCGGACTGCTTCCTGGTAAGTGACCTGAAAAACATAGACTATTTTCTCCAGGTTTTTGGAGAAATAAGCCAGGAACAACTGGACAGTTTCTCCTCAAAGATCAGGGAAGATGAGCTGATTTCTACGGTTTTTGAGATAGAACCAGACAGAATAAGAAAAACCTGGCATCTGCCTCCGGAGTAAACCGGCTTGATCCATATAAACGGCCCCGGTCCATTGAAAGTCGTTTTAAATATCATTAATCAATTAACCTGCAAGTTAAAAAGTGTTAAATTGCCAACTGTACTCTGAGCTGTCGGTTATCTTTGTATTAACGAATTAATTCGGGCATCATGAGCAGAAAAGTTATCTGGATACTTATAGGTGTAATGGCACTTGCCACTATCGGACTTATTATAGTCCAGAGTTACTGGATTACAAATGCCATTGAGGTCAAGGAGCAACAGTTCAGACTGACCGCGTGGCGCACCCTGGGTACCATATCAAATGAAATAGAAAAACAGGAGGCCCTGACCATGGTCCTGAGTGAACTTCGCCCCTCCTCGGTAGTTGACAGTGTAACATGGTCATCAGGATTTACAATAAACTTCAATCACCAGTTCCAGTCCGGAACCCATTCAGGCCAGCACAGTGCATATTTCTATTCAGGGCGTCTTACAGGAAGGCCCGGCCAGGATGATTCACGCGGACTTTTTGAAGGATCCGGATCACAGATCAACTTCAGTAATGTCGACTCCATACGGATTTTCAGCAGGCCGCAAAACCTTTTGGGCCCGGCGCAGGAGATGGGCCACACCATCACAAACAGGGCTGTTATGGTTGAAAAGATCATCGACGAGATGCTCAGCTACAACAAATGTATCGAAGATCGCCTGAATGTGGCACTTCTTGACAGCCTTATAAAAAAGCAGATGCAAAATGCCGGTATCAACCTTGACTATGAATTTGCCGTACGTAACCAGGAAGGAGAATTTGTACTCAAATCAAAAAATTTCGATGAACGGCCGGAAATGTTTCTTAGAAGACTCTTCCCCAATGATGCATTCATGTTTCCCAACCATATTGCCCTCTACTTTCCCGAGCAGAAATCATATATTCTCCAATCGGTTGGTTTCATGGGGCTTTCTTCAACCCTGCTTACCCTGATCATCCTTGGAACCTTTGCCTTTACAATCTACATAATCATAAGGCAGAAAAAACTTTCGGAGATCAAGACAGACTTTGTCAACAACATGACCCATGAACTGAAGACACCCATCTCAACTATATCGCTTGCATCGCAGATGCTGAGGGACAACAGTATTCCTTTTGAAAACAAGAATTTTGAAAACATATCAAACGTGATACATGAAGAAAGCAAAAGACTTGGTTTTCAGGTTGAAAAGGTGCTTCAGATGGCTATCTTTGAAAAGGGAAAGCTTAAATTAAAGAGACAGGAAGTTGACGTTCATGACCTGATAGGTAATGTTGTTAACAATTTCATCATAAAAGTAAGGAACCAGAACGGAGAGATCATACAAAAACTGGATGCCAGTGACCCGGTGCTGAAGATCGATGAAGTCCACTTTACCAATATCATATTCAACCTTCTCGACAATGCGGTGAAATACAGCAATGGAATAACACACATTACCCTGGGAACAAAAAGCACCGGCAATAATTTTCATTTATACATTGAAGACAAGGGAACGGGGATCAGCAAGGAGAACCAGAAACGCATATTTGAGCAGTTCTACCGTGTACCCACCGGGAACATTCATAACGTTAAAGGGTTCGGACTCGGACTAAGTTATGTAAAGAAGATTGTCGAAGAGCATAACGGACGCATCAGCATCCAGAGCGAACCGAAGAAAGGTACAAGATTTGACATCACCATTCCCCTTAAACAAACAGAGGACGCATCGGTGTAAAAAACAGTTACCAAACCAGACACCATAAAATGGATGTTCCATGTTGCCCTAAAACTTTAAACTGATGACAACAACAAAAACCAGGATACTGCTTGCCGAGGATGATGAAAACCTCGGACTTCTTTTAAAAGAGTATCTGAAGGCCAAAGGTTTTGAAACCAATCTTTTTGCAAACGGTGAACTTGCATTCAGAGACTTCGTCAAGACCCAGTATGATATCTGCATACTTGATGTGATGATGCCCGTCAAGGACGGTTATACTCTTGCAAAAGAGATCCGTCAGATCGACGAGGAGATACCTATCATCTTTCTCACCGCCAAGTCTATGAAGGAGGATGTCATTGAAGGTTTTTCAATTGGGGCCGATGATTATATCACCAAGCCGTTCAGCATGGAGGAGCTTCTTTTCAGAATTGAGGCAATACTGAAAAGGACCAGCAACAGTTACAAAACCGCCCCACCCGATGAGTTCAATATCGGGAAGTACGTTTTTGATGTAAAAAAACAGACGTTGCAGCAGGGAGAGAAGGTTGTCAGGCTTACTACAAAGGAATCTGACCTGCTCAAGCTGCTCTGCACACACCAGAACAAGATTCTTGACCGTAATTTCGCACTTAAGACCATATGGCTTGACGACAATTACTTCAATGCACGCAGCATGGATGTCTATATAACCAAACTGCGCAAATACCTCAAGGAAGATGAATCGGTTGAGATATTGAATGTTCACGGCAAGGGATTTAAACTTGTAATGTAGATCCCGGACCTATAAATCACCCAAACACCTGCAGAAAAATGTTCAAAATTCCTGCTTTAAGCCGGAACCACTTCGCTTTGGCTTAAAAATTTAAACAAAAAAAGCTAAATTGGCAGCTTGTCAGTTCAGTTTTTATTATAACCAGATGCAAACCAGATACGCTTTTCTCTTTTCAGTAATCATAGCTTTTGCAGCTGCTCCCCCGGGCCATGGGCAAGCCCCGGGCTTCAGGCTGAGCAGCCAGGCAAAAATTTCACTTCTGACCTGCTCTCCGGGAGATGAACTATACTCGGTATTCGGGCACAGTGCAATACGGGTGAATGATCCCCTGAGGGAACTTGACTGGGTTTTCAATTACGGGACATTCGATTTCTCCGACCCTAACTTTTACACCAACTTTGTCAGAGGCAGGCTGAACTATATTCTTTCGGTATCCGACTACAGGCACTTTGAGCAGGAGTACAGAAGAGAAAGGCGCTGGATATGGGAACAGGACCTTAACATCACCCAGGCCGAAAAGCAATATCTCTTCGATTCACTACTGATCAATTACCAGCCTGAGAACCGTTACTACCTTTATGATTTCTTCTACGACAACTGTGCCACCCGCATACGTGACATATTTGCCGAAGCCATCGACAGGGAAACAGTGTTCGATTATGATGTGCTTGACAAGGGACAAAGCTTCAGGGAGCTTCTAATGCCCTTCCTCAGGGAGAAGCCCTGGGCCAGACTTGGTATAAACCTTGCTTTGGGACTGCCGTCAGACAAAACCGCCACTCCGTGGGATTATATGTTCCTTCCCGATCATATGATGACCCTGTATGAGCATGCAGACTTTCGTGCGGGCGAAAGCCTGGCTGAGTTCACACCGGGAAGCAGAGTGATACTTCAGGGGGAGGAGCTGCCCCGTGCATTCCTCCGCCATTCTCCCCTTTGGCTTTTCATTCTGGTCCTGATGGGTACCATTATCCTCTCCCATTTCAACCTTCAGTCCAGGAAATTCACATGGTGGTACGACAGGGTCCTTTTCGGGAGTGTGGGGCTTTTAGGTTTGCTGATCGTTTTCCTATGGTTCTTTACCGACCACGTTGTCACGGCCTGGAACCTGAATATTATCTGGGCTCACCCGCTTCATTTCTTTATCATCTTTTTCCTTTCGGGGAAGAAGAATTTCAGGCTGATCAACTATTACTTTATGGCCAACCTTGTAATTCTCATCCTGCTTATCTTCTCCTGGCCCCTGCTGCCCCAGCCGCTGCCCTGGATGATAATGCCGCTGGTAATGGCCATGGTGGTCAGGTCAGCCGTAATCATCAGAATGTTCAGGCCAGACATTCTCCGGGTCGGACCACAGCACAATAAACAAGGTCACAAGAGCAGAACGGTATCCGGATAGTCTGTTACTGATTAAACCTTGTCTGAGCCTTCGAAACCGCCGATACCTGGAAGAACCCCCTGGCTCCTTCGCTCATGTTGGTTGGTATGTTTGCGGGAGGGGCACCGGCAAAAGGGTTGCCCGAAAGGT